>NZ_RAVZ01000527.1 GCF_003611635.1 Corallococcus terminator
TTAGGGAGCACCCTGGGGATTGGCAACCCTGGGTCGGTAATTCTTGCCGGAGTTCTGAAATTCCCGTGTGGAGACGCACACTTACGAATGCATCCAAGTGTCCTTCAGCCAACGGGGATCCCATCCCCTTCCCACCGCGTGTCCAGGGTCTGTCCACCCGTGGACACGGTGCGGCCCTCAGGTGCCGGGGGCGGGAGGCTGGGCGGCGGGACCCACGCCGATGAGCTGGAGGCCCAGGCGGGCGGCGTATTCGAAGATGCGCGGGTCCCGGTAGAACTCGCCGAAGACGATGCGCGTGCAGCCGCTGTTCGCGATCAGCTTGAAGCACGGCCAGCAGGGGCTGGCGGTCGTGTAGATGGTCGCCCCGTCGATGGAGACGCCGTTCTTGGCGGCCTGGATGATGGCGTTGGCCTCCGCGTGGACGGTGGCCACGCAGTGGCCGTTCTCCATCATGTGGCCCACGTCGTCGCAGTGGGGCAGGCCCCGGATGGCGCCGTTGTAGCCGGTGGACAGGATGGTCTTGTCGCGCACCAGCACCGCGCCCACGTGCTTGCGATCACAGGTGGCCCGCGTGGCCACCTGCTGGGCGATGTCCATGAAGTACTGATCCCAATTGCCCCGAGCGGACATGCGCGAACCTCCGGATGACGTGCCCCCGTGCTCTACCGCCGGGGCACGCCCTGTCCAGTTCACGCATCCAGCACGGAACCTGCCACGTCCAATCAGCGACTCGCGGTCTTCTGCGAACCCGCACCGTCCGCGTCCGTGCCGCGCTCCAGCAGGCGGCCGAAGCCCTTCGCCTGGAGAAAGCCGCGCACCTTGGCGCTGGGCGCGGCGAAAGTCTCACCGGGCATGGGGACATCGAAGCTGAAGTTCTGGGCCGCGACCTCGAAGTCCACCTTCGCGGTGCGGTAGCCCTCCACGATGGCCAGGAGCTTGCCCGTCTCCATGCTGAAGATGCCGCCGCCGGAGGCCCCGTAACCGATGGGCGCGTCCGTCTTCAGCATGCGCGGATGCTTCGTCTTCTTGTCCCACTCCACCTGGGACACCATGCCGCCGGAGATGGACAGCGCGCGGCCGTATGGGGATGCCGCCACCACCACGTCCTCGCCCGGCTCCAGCTCGTCGTCGCCGGCCAGGTCCGCCGCGGGCCACGTCACGCCCGTCACGCGCAGGAGCGCCAGGTCCACGTCCGGCACCTGGCCCGTGGCGACCACTTCCGCGGCGTATTCGTGCGACTCCGCGCGCCGGTCCAACACGACCTTGAGCACCGGATCTACCAGGTCGCCCTGCTCCACCGCGTGCGCGTTGGTGAGCACGTAGCTGACGGGCCCCGCGTCACCATTCTCCGTGCCAATCACGACGCCCGACGCCGCGCGGCGCACCTTGCCGGCCTCCGTCGTCACCAGCCGCACGTTGAGCGGGAGGATGCGCCGCACCATCGCCTTGCGCGTCGGCTGGGCCACGGGCGCGGGCATCGAGCGCACGCGCTCCACCACGAGCGGGGCCTGCGTGTGCATCGCGACCGGGGGTTGCGCCGCGCCCGGGGAGGGAGCACTGGCGCACGACACGAGGGCCAACAGGACGGGGGTGCCCAACAGCAACCGGTTCATCAACGCTCCAGGCAGGAAGAGGCGGGACGGGAGACGACGACACACGCGCGAGTCGGCAGCGGTCCCCATCATCCCGAGCCCGGGCCCGGATTGAAAAGCAGGCGGGCAGGCATCCTCTTCTTGCGGGTGCCTGCCCTGGCCCGTCCTCACGTCATGCGTAGCGCTGGCGCATGAGGAACAGGATGGCGTCCTTCGCGCAGAACTCGCAGTAGCCGTAGCGCTCCGCCATCGTCTTGAGCGTGCCCTGCACCTGGGACTGCTCGCGCGCGGAGAGCTGGTTGCGGTCCTCGGAGAGGTACTTGAGGACGTTCTCCTTGTTCTTGCGCAGCACCCGCTTGCGCTCCTCGAAGTAGTGGTCGCGCAGGCGCTTGAACATGTCCGGGAAGATGCGCGGGTAGTCCATCACGCCCTCCGGGTTGTCCAGCCGGTGCGCGCCGATGGAGGCGATGAGCCCCCGGCGGAAGTCCGCGGGCGCCTCACCCTGCGGCATCACGATGGCCTCCACCTCCGCCATGCGCGCCTCGTCCGGCTTCTCCGATTCGCCCGTCACGCGGTTGCGCATCTTCTCCCCGCGCACCCAGTGGCTGACGCTCTGGATGTAGCGCTCCACCAGCTCCCGGTACTGGCCTTCCGACACGAGCCCCATGGAGTCGCGCACCTCCGAGTCCACCCGGTCCAGGTACTCGGTCTCCACCACGCGCACGAAGGCTTCGTGGTCGTGGTAGCCGTCCATGACCTCCTGGAGGAGGAACTCATAGACGCTCTTGTCCTTGCAGAGCGCCTGCAACTCCTCCAGCACCGCCAGCGCGTGCAGGCACTTGTAGTCGGGGTTCTGCGCGGCGTTGAAGAGCGCGGTCTTGATTTCACGCGCGCTGGCACCGGAGCGGCCCTCGTAGTTCGGATACGACTCCGACTCCTCGTACATCTCCTCGCGCAGCTTGAGCAGCTCCTTGGTGTTCGTCGAGCTCAAGCGTCCAGGCGCCCCACCCTCCTGGTACAGGTGCAGCTTCTCCACCGGCGCCACCTGATCCACCAGGGGCTTCACGTTGGGCGGGTAGCGGTCCGGGATGGGCTTCTTCAGGCGCGTGAGCACCGCCCACATCGCGGCCACCTCCGTCGCGTGCGGGGCGACGTGCTTGCCCACGCTGGTGGCGGTGATCTGCGCGTCGTAGATCTCCTGCTCGACCTTGTAGCGGCGCAGGTACGGCACGCGCACCAGTTCGATGCGGCCCTTGAACGACGCGAAGTCCGGCAGCTCCTTGAAGGCGGACAGGTGCTTCTCATTGGACGAAGCGATGAGCACCTCGTCCAACTGGAGGACGAAGGGCTCCAGGGGCACCTCGCTCGTCTCGCTGAAGCCCAGCAGGTACTTGAACGCCTCCAGCGGGCGCTTGAGCAGGTCCGCGTATTCGATGAGGCCCCGGTTGGCGTGCACCAGCGGGCCGTGCGGTTCGAAGAGCACGGTGCTGTGCAGCGCGGCGGGCAGATTCAACTGGGTGCGGTCCGCGGAGATCTGCTGCGCGGCGGCGTCCACGCTCATCTGCGGCTCCACCGTCACCGTGCCCACCTGGTAGCGGCGCGACACGTAGAAGCGCTCCACCTGCACGTGCCGCAGGACCTTGAGGTAGTCCCCGCCGTAGGAGTTGAGCAGCGCGATGTAGATGCGGCGGCACTTGGCGCACAGCTCACCGTCGCGCAGGTAGTCGGAGAGGATGAAGTCCTCCGTCTTCCCGTCGCCCAGGCCCTTCTTCTTGAGCGCGCCCTCCAGCAGGCTCTTGCGCTCCGACGGGGGCACCGCGAACAGCGGGTGGTCGCGCAGCTCACAGGGCATCCGCAGGTCCAGGGACTCCGCATCCAGGTGGGCGAACGTGGTCAGTTCGCCGTCGCCGGAGCCCGTCCCCGGGCGCTCGCCGAAGCCGATGGAGCCCTTGATGAGCTTCTCCGACGGGAAGACCCAGGCGATGCGGTACATGGCCCCCTGGGGCTGGCGGGAATAGTCCTCCATCCCCTGCTTCAGCGCGTTGACCAGGCTGGACTTCGCGCTGCCGTTGGGGCCGTGCAGCATGATGAGCTTGTTGATGCGGCCGGCGCGCACGAAGTTGCCCAGCAGGCGGTAGAGCGCGTTCTGGATCTCCTCCTGCCCGGCGACGCGGCCGTCCCGGTCCGTGGAGGGCGCGTCGAAGACCTTGAAGCGCCGGATGGTCCCGGTGGGGTGCGGCACCTGTTCGGTGCCGTAATGGTCCATCACATCCCGCAGATACTGCGCCGCGTTGCGCGCCTGGCCTCGCGGGTCCGCGAAGAAGAGCGTCAGGTACTCCTCGAACGAGAGGATGGACCGGTTCTTGACGAAGTCGGCGCTGACCTGAGCGCCCACCTCCTGCAGATAGCCCTTCGCTTCCACGGCGGCTCCCCTCTGGTGCGTGGGTGAATCCCTCGGATGTAGCCACGGCGCAGGGCCGTCGCATGTGAACCCCGGGGGAAGACCTTCGTTCCCGTCCCCTGGGATGTAAAGCGAGCTCCCCCTCCCCTGGGGACGGTGTGTTCGGGGGCGAGCGGCCGGCCGGGCCCGTGCCTCAAGCCCGGGGG
>NZ_RAVZ01000528.1 GCF_003611635.1 Corallococcus terminator
CTCCTGCTCCACGGGCGCGGTGGGCTGGGGCTCCTGCGCCTCATCCGCCTTGCGGGCGGTGTTGGAGCTGGCGCACCCGAGCAGCATTCCGCAGACGATTCCACTCCACACGAGCAGTCGCATGTTCCTCCCAGAGGGGCCCTTCCGGGCCGGTTGGCGGGCGCCGTCTGCTTCCGACCGGTGGACTACCGGCGGTGACGGAGCGCCGCATCGTAAGCGGCCCGCGTCAGTTCCGCGGTGCGGGCCCAGGTGAACTTCGCGGCCTGATGGAGGCCCGACTCCGAGAGCGCACGGCGCTCCCCGGGTGAGCCCAGCAGCCGGTGGATGACCGCCGCCAGTCCCTCCGCGTCGTCCGGATCCACCGCGGGCGCGGCAGCGCCACACACCTCCGGCAGCGAGCCCGCGGTGGACACCACGGTGGGCGTGCCCAGGCGCATGGCCTCAAGGGGCGGCAGGCCGAAGCCCTCGTAGCGCGAGGGGAAGACGAACAGCGCCGCGCGGCGCATCAGCGCGTAGAAGGTGGAGGGCGGCTGGTAGCCCAGGGCTCGGATGTCCAACCCTTCGGAGCGCAGCCGCGCGATGCGCGTCTCCACCTTCCCGGAGCCGAACCAGCCCTGTCCGGCGAGCACCAGCGTGAAGGGCTTGCCCTGCGCGGCGAGCCGCTCCTGCGCATCCAACACCAGGTCCACGTTCTTGCGGACATCGAGCGAGCCCGCGTACAGCACGTAGTCCTTCGGCAGGGTCAGCGCGCGCAGGAAGTCCTCCCCCTCCGCGTCCAGCTCCGGCACGGTCACGTGGTCCACGCCGTTGGGCACCACCACGGTGCGCGGCTCCACCTGCGGAAAGCGGCGCAGGAGGTCCTCGCGCGTGCGCTCGCTGATGCACACCAGCCGGTCCGCGGTCGTCAGGCTGCGCGCGAGCCAGAGCCGGAACTGCCAGCGGTACGGGGTGGACACCGTGTCCGGCAGGTCCAGGGGCACGAGGTCGTGCACGGTGAGCACGTAGGCCGTGCCCGGCACGCGCCGCAGCGGCAGGTTGAAGTTGCCGAGCGCGTGGTAGACGGGCGGCGGAGATTCCCGCAGCACCTTGGGCAGCGTGCCCAGCGTCCACGCCGTCCGCTTCTGGACGCCTCGGGGGTGCTCGCCCGACATGCGCGCGCCCATCCGGTCCAGGACGACGCCCTGGGCCTCCAGCGCGTCGGCGAGGCAGCGGGTGTACAGGCCGATGCCCGTGGTGGGTTCGTCCCAGAGGGTGGCGTCGAGGGCGATGGGTCCGAGGGTCGACACGGGGCCGCCTCATACCATGCCCCTGTGCTAGACACGGGACCGCATGGCGGTCCACCAGTTGATCCCGAGCTTCGGCCCCGGCGATGCCTCCGGGCAGGCCGCGCTGCACCTTCAACTCCTGCTGCGCCGCATGGGGCACGCGGGCGACATCTACGCGGAGGAGGTCGGCGCGGGCCTGGAGGGCATGGCCCGCCACGTCTTCGCCCTGCGCCCGAAACCGGACGACCTCGTCCTGTACCACCATGGCATCGCGTCCCCCTTGAGCGGACGTCTGATGCACATGGACTGCAAGCGCGGCGTGGTGTTCCACAACATCAGCCCCGCGCGCTTCTACCCGGGCACGCCGCTGGAGCACGCGCTGGTCGCGGGCCGCGCGCAGGTCGCCGCGATGGCGCCCTTCCTGGACGTGTCCATCGGGGACTCGGACTACAACTGCGCGGAGCTGCGCGTCGCGGGCCACCGCAACGTGCACACCGTGCAGCTCTTCATCGAACCGGAGCGCTTCGCCGCCTCCGGCGCGGACGCGGAGATGCTCGCGGGCCTGTCGGGCCCCGGCCCCACCCTGGTGTCGGTGAGCCGGGTGATGCCGCACAAGCGCTTCGAGGACCTGCTCGCGCTGCACCGCGAACTCCTGCGGATCCGCCCCCAGGCGCGCCTGCTGCTCGTCGGCGGGTACGAAGCGGGCAGCCGCTACTTCAAGGGGCTCCAGAAAGAGGCGAAGGCCCTGGGCGGGGTGGAGTTCCTGGGCCGCCTGACGCATGCGCAGTTGGTGGCCGTGTACCGCTCCGCGTCCGTGTTCGTCTCCATGAGCGAGCACGAGGGCTTCAGCGTGCCCATCATCGAGGCCATGGCCTCGCAGGTCCCGGTGATGGCGTACGCGGCGGCGGCCGTGCCGGAGACGATGGGCGGCGCGGGCATCGGGTTCGACCAGAAGCGCTTCGCGTTCCTCGCGGAGCTGGCGGTGGACCTGAGCGAGGACCTGGCGCTGCGCCAGTCCGTCATCGAAGGCCAGACGCGCCGGCTCCAGCACTTCTCCCCCGCCGCCACGCAGGTGTCGCTGGAGAAGGCGCTCGCGGGCGTGGTGTCCCCACCGCCGAGACCCCGCCGGACCCCGAAGCGGCCTCGTGTGGCGCTGGTGGTGCAACGCTACGGCGAGGTGACGGGCGGCGCGGAGAGCCACGCGGCCCAGGTGGCGGAGCGACTGGCGCCGCACTGGGACATCACGGTGCTCACCACCTGCGCGAAGAACCACCTGACGTGGGAGAACGTCTTCCCGCCGGGCGAGGAGCGCATGGGCCGGGTGAAGGTCCTGCGCTTCCCGGTGACGCGCACGCGCAACATGCCCGCGTTCAACGGCCTGTCGGGCCAGGTGTTCGACCGGAGCAACGAGCGGCTGCGCGAGGAGCAGTGGGTGGCGGAGCAGGGCCCGTTGAGCCCGGGCCTCATCGACCATCTGGCCACCACGCAGGACGCTTACGACGGCTACCTGTTCTTCACGTACCTCTACGCGCCCACGGTGATGGGGCTGCCGCTGGTGGCGGACCGCGCGATGCTGGTGCCCACCGCGCACGACGAGCCGCCCATCCGCTTCGGCGTCTACGGCGACGTGTTCAACCGGCCCCGGGTGCTGATGTGCAACACGCCGGAGGAGGTCGCCATGTTCGGGCGCTTCCATCCGGAGCACGCGCGGGCGCGGGTGGTGGGCGTGGGGGTGCAGGCCCTGCCGGCGGCGCCCGAGCGCTTCCGGGAGAAGCACGGCGTGCACGGCCGCTACCTGCTCTACGTAGGCCGGCTGGAGCCGGGCAAGGGCATACCGGAGCTGCTGACGTTCTATCGCAAGCTGCGGGAGCGCTACGCGGACGCGCCGGAGCTGGTGCTCGCGGGTGAGGCGCACATGGAGCTGCACGGTGAAGGCGTGCGGCACGTGGGGCGCATCGAGGAGCAGGACAAGCACGATGCGCTGGCCGGGGCACTGGCGGTGGTGGTGCCGTCGAAGTTCGAGAGCCTGTCACTCTTGACGCTGGAGGCGTTCGCGCACGGGACGCCGGTGCTGGTGAACGGGTACTCGGACGTGCTGGTGGGACAGGTGGAGCGCAGTGGCGCGGGCCGGGTGTACCGGGGGCTGGCGTCGTTCATTGAAGGACTGCGCGAAGTGGGCGAGGCCCGCGACGCGCTGGGCAAGCGGGCCCGCACCTACGCGCAGGGACACACGTGGCCCCAGGTGGTCGCGGCGTACCGGGAAGAAATGGCGCGCATCGTCGAGGAGACACACCGATGAAGCTGCTCGGACGGGACATTCCCACGGGGGCCCTGGTGGCCCGCATCGAAGAGCGGCTGCGCACGCGCGGGCTGCCCACGTCGGAGAAGGCGGAGGTGCCGGAGGACGGCGTCGAGCCGCGCGTGGATCCGCTGTCGTTCAACATGCACGCGCTGGAGGAGAACGCGGACACCACGCGCGCCCTGCCCCTGCACACGCACCGTGGAGGCGCGGGCCAGGTGGTCCTCCTGGCCAAGTGGGCCTTCCGCAAGTCGTGCCAGGTGTTGATCAACGAAACGCTGGGAAGGCAGCGCGTGTTCAACGGGCTGGTGCGCGACTCGTACGCCCAGCTCTCCGCCGAAGTCATCCGGCTGCGCCGCGAGGTGGACACGCTGCGCGCCCAGGCCGCCCGGGCCCAGCAGGCGGAAGGCGCACGTCCGGCCAGGACGCCCGGGTTCGAATCCAGCCGGCACCCGAAGCCGCCTCCGGACATCGAATACGGCCACCCCTCCATGCCCGCGCACGACGGGAAC
>NZ_RAVZ01000529.1 GCF_003611635.1 Corallococcus terminator
CGCTGGTGGGAGGCTTGGGAACCGTGATGGGCCTGGAGGGCGCCGGGGCGGGCGTCGCCACCGGGGCGTCGCCGTCATCCAGCAAATCCTTGAGGTCCGCGAACGGATCCGCCTCATCCGGAGGGGACGGCATGTGCGCTTCCCAGGTTACTGGCGGCGGGGGGTTTCCACCAGTTACGCGACACACCCGCCGTCGCTTCGCCTGCCTGGCGGGAGGAAGGCGGCACGGTCCGCTCGACGCGGGGGGCGCCGGGCGTTAGCCAATGGGGCAAACATCACACCTCGTACACCTCGCCTTGCCTCCCCGGGGGGGCGGTGACAGCTTCGGACGCTCCCTATGGCCATCCGCTACGCCCTGCCCAACGGTCTCACCGTCGTTTTCGAAGAGCAGCACGCCGCCAAGGTCGCGGCCTTCCAGGTCTGGGTCAAGGCCGGCAGCGCGGACGAGCGGCCCGACCAGGCCGGGCTCGCCCACCTGCACGAGCACATGCTCTTCAAGGGCACGGAGCGGCGCGGCCCCGGTGAAATCGCCCGCGACATCGAGGCGCACGGCGGGGAGATCAACGCCTGGACGTCCTTCGACCAGACCGTCTACCACATCGTCATCGCCAGCCAGTTCGCCCGCACGGGCCTGGACATCCTGGGGGACGCGGTGCGCCGCTCCGCGTTCGACAAGGACGAACTGGCGCGCGAAATCGAGGTGGTGTGCGAGGAGATCAAGCGCAGCTTCGATTCTCCGTCGCGCCGGGCCTCGCGCGCGCTGTTCTCCACCGCCTTCCAGACGCACCCCTACCGGCTGCCTGTCATCGGCACCGAGGAGAGCGTGCGCGGGTTCACCCGCGAGAAGGTGCTGGAGTTCTACCACCGGCACTACACGCCCAAGAACCTGGTGCTGTCCGTCGCGGGCGACCTGCGCGAGTCGGAGCTGCGCGAGTGGGTGGAAGAGATCTTCGGCGGTGACTGGGGCCGGCCCTACGCGGGCCCGGTGGAGCGCCCCCGGGACGCCGCGCCCACCGGCCGGCGCGTCCACGTGCAGACGGAGGACGTGAAGGAAGCGTACCTGCACCTGTCGTTCGCCATCCCGGAGCTGGAGCACCCGGACGTGCCCGCGCTGGACATGCTGGCGATGGTCGTGGGCCAGGGTGAGTCGTCGTGGCTGGTGCGCGAGGTGAAGCACCGTCAGCACCTGGTCAATGACATCCACGCGTCCGCGTACACGCCCAAGGACCCGGGCATCTTCTCCGTGGGCCTGACGCTGCCGCCGGCCCAGGCCGCGAAGGCGCTCACGCAGACGGCGCGCGTGCTGGAGGCGCTGCGCACCACGCTGGTGCCGGAGGAGGAGCTGCGCACGCTCAAGGCGGCGGTGGAGGCGGAGTCCGTCTACCGCAAGGAGACCGTGCAGGGCACCGCGCGCAACCTGGGCTCGTACCAGACGAGCCCCGGCGGCCTGGAGTCCGAGGCCCGCTACATGGAGCACATCCGCGGGCTGACGCTCGAGGACCTGCGCCGCGTGGCCCAGAAGTACCTGCGGCTGGAGCACGCCGTCGTCACCGCGCTCGTGCCGCCCTCCGCGGAGCTGACGGAGGCCGTGGTGAACGCCGCGCTGGACGAAGCGGCGAAGAGCCCCGGCCTCACGCCCCCGGAGCGCACCGCCCGGCCCGTGCCCCCCGACGCCCCGGCGCGTCCGGCCCGGAGCACGGCGGCGTCCGCGCGCTCGGAGGTGTACCAGGAGAAGCTGCCCTCCGGCGCGACGCTGGTGGTGCGCGTGGAGCCCCACGTGCCGCTGTTCTCCATGCGCGCGGCCTTCACCGGCGGCCTGCGCTACGAGACGGCCGAGGACAACGGCATCACCACCCTGGTGAGCCGCACCCTCACGCGCGGCACCACCACGCTGAGCTCGGATGAAATCTCCCAGCTCAGTGACATCTACGCGGGCAACGTCAGCGCCCAGGGCGGCCGCAACTCCGTCAGCCTGAAGGCGGACTTCCTGTCGCGCTACTTCGAGCCCGGCTTCCGGCTGTTCGCGGACTGCCTGCTCAACCCGTCCTTCCGCGAGGAGGAGGTGGCCCGGGAGCGCTCGCTGCTGCTCCAGGACATCCTCACCCGCGAGGACAAGCCGTCCAGCCTCGCCTTCGAACTGTTCGCGCGCACGCTGTACCGCGAGCACCCGTACCGCCTGCCGCTCACGGGTGAGAAGGCGTCGGTGGAGAAGCTGGGGCCGGATCAGCTCCGCGCGTACCACCGGCAGCACATGGACCCTTCGCAGATGACGCTCAGCGTGGTGGGCGACGTGCGCGTGGAGGAGGTGCGGGCGCTGGCGCTCGAATTCTTCGGAAAATCGCGCGGCGGCGCGGTGGCACCCAAGCAGGTGCTGCCGGAAGCGCCTCCTTCGGCTCCGCGCTCGGAGAAGAAGGAGCTGGCGCGCGCGCAGACGCACCTGGTGATGGGCTTCCAGGCGGCGCGGCTGACGGACCGGTGGCGCATCACGCTGGACGTGCTGTCCACGGTGCTGTCGGGTCAGGGCGGCCGGCTCTTCGTCGAGCTGCGCGACAAGCGCTCCATGGCCTACAGCGTGAGCAGCTTCTCCATGGACGGGTTGGATCCGGGCTACTTCGCCGTCTACATGGGCACGAGCCCGGAGAAGGTGGACGCGGCCGTGGCGGGCATGCGCAAGGAACTGGAGCGCATCCGCGACGAACCGATTCCGGACGCGGAGCTGGAGCGCGCCAAGCAGCACATCATCGGCTCGTACGAAATCGACCTTCAGCGCAACAGCACCCGCGCGACGCTGCTCGCGCTGGACACCTGCTACGGCGTGGGACTGGACAACTTCCTGCACTACTCCGAGCACGTGGCGAAGGTGACCGCCGCGGACGTGCAGGAGGTGGCCCGCCGGGTCATCGACTTCGACCGCGTGGCGATGGCCGTCGTGGGGCCGTAGCGACACGGCCGGGGTCGGGGCTGACGTGCGTGGGAGCGTCCAACGGCGCTTCCACGCCGCACCGGCTGGGGTAGAAGGGGCGCATGTCCCAGACCTACCTTTCACTCACCGTGGATATCGCGGAGGAAGCGTCCGAGATCCTCCAGGACCTCCTCCACGAGTCCGGCGCCCTGGGCCTGGAAGTCCGCGATTCCGACATGCCCATCATGCCGGGCGTGCGCGCGCCGGCCCCGGGTGAGGCCATCGTCGTCGCCTACTTCGAGGACCGCGACACCGCGGAGGGCGCTCGCGACGCGGTCGCCGAGTCCCATCCCAACGCGCGCATCGCCCTGGACGAGCAGCCCCAGCAGGACTGGAGCAATGAGTGGAAGTCGCTCATCAAGTCCGTGCAGGTGGGCCGCCTCTGGGTGGGCCCGCCCTGGGAGGCGGAGAACGCGCCCAAGGACAAGCTGCGCATCGTCATCGAGCCGAAGATGGCCTTCGGCACGGGGGACCACCCCACCACCGCGCTGTGTCTGGCGGCCGTGGACGACTTCATGGCCACGCACCCGGGCGCGAGCGTGCTGGACGTGGGCACCGGCACGGGAGTCCTCGCCATCGCCGCGAAGAAGCTGGGCGCGGGCCTTGTCGTGGGCACCGACAACGACCCCGTCTGCGTGGAGCTGGCGCGGGAGAACTGCACCGACAACGCGACGCCGGACCTGGACATCTCCGAGCGTGAGCTGACGCAGGTGCCGGAGACCTTCGACCTGGTGCTCGCCAACATCCTGGCCAACACGCTGATTGAACTGGCGCCCCTCATCGTCGCCAAGGCGAAGGACCGGCTGGTGCTGGCCGGCGTGCTCGCGCACCAGCGCGTGGACGTGGAGGCCGCGTTCCGCAAGCTCGGGTGCACGGTGCTCGCGGGCGCGCAGCAGGGCGAATGGGTGCGCATCGACTTGCAGCGCTGAAACAAAGGGGGGTCGGGCCGCGAACGGTGCCGTCCGCCAACCCGACCCCTGCCTTGGACTCGTGAGGCTTTCCCCCTTGACCTCAGGACCTCGCGACTCCCGCCGTGTGTCGGGAGTCATTGCAGTCCGCGTGCCCGCGTCGCCCCAGATGGGGCGCGGGGCATGAAGCGCGGGGCTGTAGCG
>NZ_RAVZ01000052.1 GCF_003611635.1 Corallococcus terminator
CTCCGGCGCAGCAGGGGCAGGGGAGTCAGGGCCCGGCGCAGAAGAAGCCGGAGCCGTTCAACAATCCGTTCTCGAAGCTGAAGCGCTGACGGAGCACCGTTCCGCCAGAGTGGAGATCGACATGTCGTACTTCCAGGATCTTTCTCCGTGCTCCTACTTTGGCCGGTGGGAGGAGTCGCTGCTCGCGGTGGGCTGGCTCGACAGCGAGCACGCCTTCACGAAGGGGGCTGTCGGAGAAGACTTCTTCGCGGGGCTCATCCGGCTGTGCATGCAGCCCTGGCAGCCGGCGGTCTTCGCGGGACGTCATCCATGCCCGTTCTGTCGGTTCACGGGAGGGCATGGGGGCGTCACGTATCAGGGGATGACGGTCTCCATCGGAGCGGAGAACGTCTTCGTTCCGGGGTTGGAGCGCGTCTTCGTCGCACCGACGATGATTGCTCACTACATCGATGCCCACGAATACGTGCCGCCGCAGGTGTTCCAGGAAGCGGTCCTGCGGTGCCCGGAGATGAGGTCCATGGCTTATCTCAAGGCCGTCAAGGCACTGGGGCTCAAGCGTGAGAGGGCAATTGACGCAGGGCCTGAATCCCCCTGAACTCAGGAGGCATTCCAATAGGTCTCCAGCGCCTGGGACCAGTGCTGGCGTGTGATGGGGCCTGACGCTTCGTCTCGCATCCTCCGCAAGAACATCTGGACCGCAGTCCTCTGTTCAGGGGAGAGGGCGCCGAACCGACTCTTGAAGTGGGCTCGCAGCTCCGGGTGTGATTCATCCGGGATGCTCAGTTGGGACAGGAGGAAGTCGCGGACGTCGGGGTCCGTAAGCGCTGCCAGCAGATAGCCTGGAAGGTAGTAGTGAATCGCTTCCAGACTGAACAGCGACAGATGCGCCGCATGCTGACGGATCCGTTCCGCTGGAACATCCTTCCAATGCAGGCCTCGGAAATCCCTGATGAGTTCCGTTGTCTCCCAGGCATCCGGTGCATAGGCGATGCGGTTGTCATCGGGACGGGGCACATCCGAGAAGGCATCCTCGATCTGTTGTCGGAGCGAGGCTTCTTGCGCACTCATTGATGAGACCAGTCAATCCAGCGGAAACAGCCGCGCTTCCTTCGCCAGCACTTCATTGCGCGCCAGCAGTTCCATGAACCGTGCCGTCCCATTGCGAGCATCGAACCGTGCCGCGATGTCGCGCGCCTGCGTCTCCATCCAGTCCCGCAGCGCCCGCGTCGCGTACCCACCGTCCACCGCGTGCAGCGGGAACGCCTTGGGCAGCCGCAGGCTCACTTCTTCCCGGCCGTCCGCCGTCACCTGTCCCAGCAGGAACGACCCCGCCGCGTAGAAGGTGAACCGGTCGCGGTGGCTGGAGTGTTCCAACGCCCAGCCCAGGTGCTTCTCCAGCACCGTCAGCCCGCGTGACAGGTTGCCCGTCAGCGCCAGGAACTCCAGGTGTTCGCCCACCGTGGCCAGGAACTCGCGGTTCTTCGCCACCATCGCATAGCCGCGCACGTGGCAGGCCCGCGCTTCCTCCAGCCGGTTCAGCTTGAAGAACGGATACAGCAGCGTGCCCAGCGTCAGGTGCGGGATCTCCGCGCAGGACTGACGCCCGTCCAGGATGGGTTTGGCCTTCTTGACCGCCTGCTCCCACTCACCCCGGTCCACGTGGTGGTCCAACTCGTCGTCCAATTCACAGACACGGCAGTCCGTCAGGTGATCCCGGGGCGCCACCAGCCACGCCTCCCACAGGCGCTCCGCCTCGGCCGTGTCGCCCATGTCCCGCGCCATCTGGTAGCGCAGCTTCAGCGCCGCCCGCTGCCCCGCGTCCAGCTTCGCGAAGCTCTGCTCCACGTCATCCAGCGCGTCGGCGATCTGCTTGCGGCTGATGTGCGGGAACTCGTCCAGCCGCCCCACCACCCACTTCTGCTTCCAGAGCATGTCCTCCGGGTCGAACCGCTGCGGGTCCTTCTTCTGCTGCCCCCGGCACCAGGCGAACGCCACCAGCGCCTTGTCCGGAAACCCTCCGAAGGTCGCCGCGTCGATGAGCCCATCACGCAGCGCATACCCCAGGGGAACATCCCCGTGCGTGTCCGCCAGCCGCACCGCTTCCTCCAGCGTGCGCACCTTGGCGTCACCTTCGGGCAGTCCTTCCGCTTGCTCGCGCAACGCCTCCACCTGCTGGCGCCAGTCCCCCATCAGTGCATCCCTCGCGAGCCCGGCCCCGATGAGCCTCCGCCTTCATCCAGTCGCGCCGCGATGAGGCCCAGCAGGCCGTGGTTCAACAACGCCATCTCCTGCGCGTTCAGCGGGTGCTGTCCCAACAGCAGCGCCTGCACGTAGAGCATCTCCACCGACACCTTCAGCAGCTCCCGGCTCTCCACCGCCGCCAATCGCCGCACCACCGGGTTGTGCAGGTTGAGGCACAACTGCGCCTGCTCGCCGCCCCCCGCGCCCGCCATCACCCCGTCGAGCACGCCCGCGTACAGGTCGTCCGACTCCTCCTTCGCCCGCGCCGCGTCCCGCCGGAACGCCCCTTCCGCGTCCGAGCTGTAGAGCGTGGGCACCTCCGCCGGGAAGAACTTCTTCACCTCCACCCCGCAGCGGAACGGCGCCAGCACCCCTTCGGCCAATCGCAGCAACGGGTAGATGGCCTCGCGCTCGTCCAGCGTCAGCTCCTCGAAGGTCTGCGGCAGGTCCGCCGACGAGAAGGCCGACACCTGCGCGTCTGACACCACGTGCGGCAGCTTCTCCAGCAGCGCCGTGTCATGCGTATACGCCGCGTTCAGCACGCACAGGCCCTGCGCCGCCGCCACCCGCGCCACCTGCCGGAATCCATCCATCGTCGGCGTGTAGCGCACCACCGGCCACGAACGCCGGTAGTCCGCCAACGTCATCATCCCCAGCGACGTCTCGAAGGGCAGCCAGTCGATGACCAGCCGGTAGAAGTCGTCGTCATCCAGCGCCAGCCCCTTCACCGACAACCCGTGCAGCGCAATCAACCGCTGCAACGCCCGGGGCTCCTCGCGCGCCAGGTCCATCAGGTACTGGCGCAGCGACTGTCCCAGCGCCTCGCGCGCCTGTGAGAGCACCGTGTCCTCGTAGAAGGACTCGCGGCTCGCGGTGGGCCTGAGGCCGTTCGCGTTCACCACGCACTTCACGAAGAAGGCCCACTCCGGCAGCAGGTTCTCCGCGCTCTCCGACAGGAGCATGTGCTTCAGGTACACGCGGTGTTTCTGTTTGGCGTTGAAGTGCGGCGACGCCGGCAGCACGAACGCCACCCCGTCCACGTCCCCCGCCGCCGAACGCAGCGGAATCACATCCAGGAAGTCCGTGCCGAACACCTCTCGCCCGTACGCGAGCAGCGCCTGCCGCTTCTCTCCCGCCGTCTCGTACAGGCGACGCCAGGGCGGACCGTCCGGGTTGAGCTGCTCCGTCGCGCCGTTCACGGTGAGCCGCACGGGAAACGGCAACAGCCCCCCGTAGTGGCGGGCGAGCTGCCGCACCCGCTCCGGCGTGAACCACTCCGCCATGTCCTCGCGAGCGACCAGGTAGACATGCGTGCCGGGCGCGTCCAGCGGGTGTTCGGAGACGCGCACGTCGTAGGTGCCGTCATGCCGGCCCCGCCACTCCAGCGTGCGGCCGTCCCCCCTTGCCGAGCGCGTCACCACCAGCAGCTCGTCGCACACCATGAAGCACGACAGCAGGCCGATGCCGAACTGGCCGATGAAGTCGTTGCGGCGCGCCTCCAGCACCTCGCGCTTGGAGGACTCGCCGATGGTCGCGAGGAAGCGGTGGATCTCCTCCTCCGTCAGCCCCACGCCTTCATCGGTGAAGAGCAGGGTGGGCGGCCCGCCGTCCTGCTTCTCCCGCAGCTCCAGCCCCACCGAACCGGAGGCTCCGGGCTCCAGTTGCTGCCGGGCGCGCAGCGCGTCCGTGGCGTTCTGGAGCAGCTCCCGCACGTACACCCCGGGCGAGCTGTACAGGTGGTGGGACAGGAGGTCGATGACCCCGCGGAGGCTGACTTGGAATCGATGGTCCACGCTGGAATCGAGCGTAGCGCGCTGCTCCCGCCACGGGGGCCGCAATCCCCAGGGCGCGCATTCTGTCCGGCTCGCGGCGGCCGGACATCCCAGCCCCTTCCTGCTCCCCCGGAGGGTGCTATGTGGCGCCCCGGCCGTGCGGCGCCTTCAAGGCGGCACGGCGACATGTCGTCCCTTTCCTCCCTCCTGGAGCAGACAACGATGCGGACCAAGCTGATGGCAGTGGTGGTGGGCGCGGTGCTGGGTGTCACGGGCGCGGCGTTCGCGCAGGGCACGCCGACGACCCCGGCGGCCGCCCCCAAGGCTGCACCCAAGGCGGGCAAGGCCGCAGCCACGGCGACCGCGGGCAAGACGGAGGTGACGTGGTGGGGTCACGCCGCGTTCGTGGTGAAGACGCCGGGCGGCGCGGTCATCGCCATCGACCCGTGGTTCACCAACCCCAAGGCGCCCCAGGGCGCGACGTGGCCGGAGGCGGTGGACGCCATCCTCGTCTCCCACGGTCACTTCGACCACGTGGGCGAGGCCAAGGCCCTGGCCCAGAAGACGAACGCGAAGGTGTTCGGCTCCTTCGAACTCGTGACGCTGCTGGCCCTCCCGGAGGCGCAGAGCATGGTGGGCAATGTGGGCGGCACCTTCCAGGTGAAGGACGCCACCATCCACCTCGTGGAGGCGGTGCACTCCAGCAGCTACCAGGCGGACCCCAAGGCCCCGGCGCAGTACTCCGGCGCGTCCCTGGGCTTCGTCATCGAAATCGCCAACGGCCCCACGCTGTACCACGCGGGTGACACCGGGGCCTTCCAGTCCATGGCCCTCATCGCCGAGCAGTTCAAGCCCACCGTGGCCCTGCTCCCCATCGGTGGCCAGTTCACCATGGACCCCGCCCAGGCGGCTGTTGCCGCGAAGCTGCTCAAGGTGAAGACCGTGGTGCCCATGCACTACGGCACCTTCCCCGCCCTCACCGGCACCCCGGACGCGCTCACCGCCGCCGTGAAGAAGGCCCGGGGCACCGCCAAGGTGCTCTCCCTGGAGCCCGGCAAGACCACCGCCCTGTAGTCCGCCGCTGAAGCAAATCCCCGCGCCCGTCCACCCACACCGGTGGTCGGGCGCGGTGCTTTTTCCACCATCGCCAGCTTCCGCTGGCGGACGTCCACCGCCGACCGGGGCCGGGTGGCATCCCGAATGCGAGTGGGTTATTCCCCGCCTCATCGCGCACCGGAGGGGTCCGGCCGCGCGTCTCGTGGGGTGTACCGGTGGCGGTGCTGGTTTTTGGACGGGGGACCTGGCTGGCGACGCTCCTCGCGGACGTGGTCGCCGCGCACGCGTCCGCTCCCGTCGCGGTGCCCTCTCCGTCCGAGGTCACGACCGTCTCCGGCCGGGCCCGGGGCCGCGCCTTCCTGCGCCGCACGCTGCGGGCCTCGGGGCTGGTCTACGGCACGCCCGTGCCGCTGCCCTCGCCGGTGGACGGCGGTGAACCCTTCGACGTCCCGGCACGCGCGGTAGAGGACGAACTGTTCCACGCCGTGGTGCGCACGCTGGCGCGCATGGCGCTGGACCTGGCGCGGGTGATGGACGCGCCCGAAGGCCCCCGGGTGGAGCAATTGCTGGTGCTCTTCGCGGTGCTCGCGGGCGAGTTGGACCTGGCGCTCGCCCTGGACGCGCGGCTGGCGGCCGGCCTGCCGGTGCCTCGGCGGATGGTGGGGCGGGTGGAGGACGCGCTCGACAAGCGGGCGCCGTCGCTGGCCGGGGATCCGGTGTACGGACTGGTGCTGCACAACGGCGCGCAGTACGCGGATGCGCAGTTGTTCTGCCGGCAGGCCATCGACCTGTTCTCGCGCGGACGGCTGTCGCGGGTGGTGGCGGAGCGGCGGCTGGACTTCGCGGCGCGGCAGAAGGCGCTGCTGGTGGATGTGCTCACCGCGCTGGCGTGCGTGGACCGGGAGCCGGGACTGCCCGCGCGCCGCGCCATCCTCCGGCAGGTGGAGGGCCTGCGCCTGCCGCACGCGCTGGAGGGCGAGGTGAAGGTCGCGGTGCGCCAGTCCTTCGAGCGCAAGCGCGACGTGCGGGACGTGGTGCGCCAGGTGCGCAGCGTGGACATGCGCCACCTGCTGTTGGAGCAGACGCTGCTGGCGGCGCTGGTGGATGGCCGGCGGACGCGGCGGGAGCGGGCCTTCATCGACACGCTGGCGGGCGCGCTGCATGTGCCCCAGGCGGAGCTGCGACGTCTGGAATTGGAGATGGCGGAGTTCTACGCGCGGCACCGCTCGCTGGTGGATGTCTTCACCGTGTCGGACGCGGCGGGTGCCATGGGCGAGGACCTCATCACCGGCATGCAGGAGACGCTGGAGAAGAACTTCCACCGGCTGATGCAGGAGGCGCGCGAGACGGGAGACCTGGCGGTGCTGCTCACCAAGGCGGCCCGGCGTCAGAAGCTCACCGCCGACGAGCGCCAGCGCATGCGCGCCCAGCTCATCGACGTGGCCAAGGCCATCCCCGCGCTGGCCATCTTCGCCGCGCCCGGAGGCATCCTGCTCCTGGCGGCCCTGGCGAAGGTGCTGCCCTTCAGCCTGTTGCCCAGCGCTTTCCAGGAGGGGCCCGCCGTGGCGGACCTGGACCTGGACGCGGAGGACAGCGTGGAGCGCGAGGTGGGGTAGGGCGCCCTTCGTGGCCCCGTCCCGTCGCTTCGAATCAACCCAATCGTCACGATGCTCCAAGCGCGTCAGGGCGAGCGTGCGCGTCCAGGTTCCTCGACCCTGGAAGGGGCACGCATGCGTGGAGCGAAGCGGTTCGGGAAGTGCGCGACGATGGCGGCAATCCTGTTCGTGGGCGGCTGTGGGCCGACAGCGACCGGCCCGGAGTCCCTCGCGGAGTCGTCCCAGGCGGTGACGCAGAGCACGTCGTTCCAGGATGGCGTGTCCCCCTCCACCGCCTACGCGGGCACCCGCGACGCGATGATTGAAGAGGAGGACTCCAACGCCAACCATGGGACGGACAGCAGCCTTTCCGCCAGCGGTGACACGCCCGCGGGCAGCGGCAACGAGAACGAAATCCTCTTCCAGTGGGACGTGTCCGCCATCCCCACGAACGCGACCGTCCGCTCGGCCTCCATCGTCCTCACGGTGTCCGACAAGGCGGATCAGGCCTACGGCTTCTTCGAGCTGACGCGCGCCTGGACGGAGCGACAGGTCACCTGGGAACAGGCGGACAGCTCCCACGACTGGGCCTCCAAGGGCGCGGATGGCGCGGGTGACCGGAACACGGCCCTGCTGGGGTCCATCCGGGCCGCGTCGACCGGGACGTACACCGTGCCGCTCAATGCGCAGGGCCTCGCGGTGGTGCAGAAGTGGGTGAGCGCGCCCGCCAGCAACCACGGCGTGGTGCTCTCCGACAAGGACCATGACAACCGGCTGGAGGTCCGCTCGCGCGAGTATTCAACGCGGGCCTCCCGCCCGAAGCTGACGGTGACCTGGGACCTGGACGGGCCGGGCCCCGTGACGGGGACCACGACCTACGCGGGCACCTGTGACGGCTCCGGCGGCGTGGCCCTGGACGGCACCCACTTCCTGAACTTCAACGACGAGTCGCAGACGGCGCGCGTCTATGTCCGGGGGCAGGCAAGCGCTCCCGTGCAGACCCGCGAGCTGAACAGCGCCCTGGGGCTGTCGTCGTCGGACGAGGCGGACTTCGAGGACGCGGCGCGCGTGGGCAACCGCATCTTCGTGACGACCTCCCAGGCGCGGAACAAGAACGGGGTGCTTCAGGCCTCGCGCTACAAGTTCTTCGCGTTGGACGTGTCCGGCACGGCGCCCCAGGCGTCGCTCCAGGTCGCGGGGGTGTCGTCGAACCTGCTCAAGGACATGCTGGATGCCAGCAATTGGAACCAGCCGGATGCGACCGTCATCTCCCTGCTCGCGTCCCGTTCGCGGCTTTCGGAGTCGACGGTGCCGGAGCTGGCGCCGAAGGAGCAGGGCACCAACATCGAGGGACTCGCGGCGCTGCCCTCGGGAGGACTCGCCATCGGTTTTCGCAACCCCCAGGCGGGTTCGAGCGCATTGGTCGTCACGCTGACGAATCCGGACGCGGTCATTGCGGGCTCCCGGGCGCGGTTCGGGCAGGCCATTCGTCTGGACTTGGGAGGCCAGGGCCTTCGCGGCATGGCGTGGTCGGCCGCGCACCAGGCGGTGTTGCTGCTCAGTGGTCCGCATGACGAGAGCAGCGGGCCCTTCGCGCTCTGGAAGTGGAGCGGTGTCCCGGGCGTCGCGCCGGTGAAGGTGCGCGACCTGAGTGCCCCCTCGGATTCGGCGCCGGAGACGGTGATTCCCATTCCGGGGACCCAGGACGTGCAGGTCCTCTTCGACATGGGCGCGCACCTTGTCGGCGGTGGAGAGTGCAAGGCCGCGTCGGCCTCCAGCCAGTCCTTCACGGACCTCATCGTCCGGGTGGAGTGAGCGCTTCGCTCGCGGTGTTGAAGGCCAGGCGACCTGTCTGCCGGGAAGGCTCCGGCATGAGCGGTGACAGGTATTGCTCCACCGCGGCGCGTGCGCCCGGACGGGAGACGTGGCCCACGTAACCGTCCGGGCGCACCAGCACGAGCGCGCCCGAGCCCACGTCGTAGGCCCGGTGCGCGTGTCCGCTGGCGTCCAGCAGGGCGTCGGCGTCGCTGGAGGTTCCCTTCGCGCGGACGTGGAAGGCGCGCACGGTGTCTCCGAAGCGCGAGCGGGCCCATGCGGGCGTGTCCGCGTGCTCCGGCCCGAAGGCGAGCAGCGTCCAGTGGGGCCCGCGAAAGGCGTCGAACAGGTGAAAGGGATTGCCTGTTGCATCCACGCACGGCGCATCCGGGGCCCGGTCCCCCGAGCGCAGGCGGGACGTGTCGCCGTCCGTCTGGGGCGCGAGCGGACCGCCGCGATAATGCAATCCCAGTTGCCGGGTCTCCGCGCCCCGCTGCTGTGAGCGCAGGCTGTTCTGGCGCAGGCCCTGGTAGAGCTTCGAGGACAGGCCGAGCACGTGCGCTGCGATGGGCAGCCGTTCCGCCTCGTAGGTGTCGAGCAGCGCCGGGGACGCACCGGCGAGGACGTGTCCCAGCTTCCAGCCCAGGTTGTAGGCGTCCTGCACCCCGGTGTTGAGGCCCTGGCCTCCGGCGGGAGGGTGCACGTGCGCGGCGTCGCCCGCGAGCAGGACGCGGCCCACGCGGTAGCGGTCCACCATGCGCACGTTGGGGCGGTACACGGACAGCCAGCTCGCGTCGTGCAGGCGGAGTCCTTCGCCGGGGCGGGCCGCTTCCTGGAGGCGCTGGTTCAGCGCGGCTTCGGTCAGGTCCGGCACGGTGCCGCCGGGCTTCACTTGAAGGGTGAGCTGGAAGCGGTCCGTACCGGGTAGGGGACACAGCGCCACCATGCCGCCCTTCGCGAAGGGCCACACGTGCCAGTGGTCGCGGCCCAGCCCGTCCACACGCACGTCGCCCACGACCATGCGCTCGGCTTCGTGTGTCTCCCCATGGAAGCCCACGCCCAGGGTCTTGCGCACGCGGCTGTGGCCTCCATCCGCGCCCACCAGGTACTCCGCGCGCACGACCTCCGAAGCGCCATCGTGGGTGAGGGTTGCACTGACGCCGGTGTCGTCCTGGGTGAAGTCTGTGAGCGCTGTTCCGAACTCCACCGCGTGGCCGAGCACGCCCAGCCGCTCGCGCAGGATGCCCTCGGTGCGGGCCTGCGGCACGAGCCACGGGTCGGGATGGGGCACGTCAGGCGTCACCGGATGACGGGGGATCATCGTCCAGCGGCCCACGACGAGGCGCCGCCAGTGGATGCGCAGGCGGGGATAGGCATTGCCGGCCGCGAGCACGGCCTTCAGCACGCCCAGGTCGTCCAGCACCTCCAGCGTGCGCGGCTGGAGCCCCTTGCCGCGTGAGCCCACGAAGGGTCCGGGGGCGGCGTCGATGATGCGGAGGGGCACCCCGCGACGGGCGAGGTCACAGGCGAGCGTGAGGCCCGTGGGACCGGCGCCGACAATCAGCACCTGGGGTTTCGGGTGAGGCATGGCCATCTCCTGTCGCGAGGAGCCCTGGCGCCCCGGACGCGATGGAGATGAGAATGTAAGGAAGAGCTTATGTTGTCAGCTTGCGTTCCCGCCCCAGGAGTCCGGCATGCCGCGCGCGAAGCTTTCCCCTCGGAAGACGCCCCTGCAGGAACGCTCGCGCGCGACGGTGGACGCGCTGGTGCAGGCGACTGCTGACATTCTGGTGCGCGACGGGTACGCGAAGCTGACGACCAACCGCATCGCGGAGCGAGCGGGCGTCAACGTGGCCTCGCTGTACCAGTTCTTTCCCGGCAAGGAGGCGCTGGTGGCGGAGGTGTCGCGCCGACACGTGAAGGAGCAGCGCAAGGCGGTGCGTGAGGTGCTGGCGACGCGGAAGTTCCAGAGCCTGGAGGACCTCATTCGCACGCTGGTGTCCATGGGCTTCGCGGCCCACGCGGTGAACCCGAAGCTGCACCATGCGCTGACGGAGGAGCTGCCCGCGCGCCGAGCCCGGACCGCAGGGCCGGAGGACGCGCCAATGATGGAGGCGTTCCGCGAGTACGCGACCGATGTTCCGGATCCGGAACTCGCCCACTGGCTCATCGACACGGTGTCCCACGCGGTCATCCACCGCGCGGTGGTGGAGCGCCCCGAGGCCTTGTCCCAGGGGCTGCTCCAGGAGGAGCTGGTGACGCTCCTCCTGCGCTACGTGAAGCGGAAGTGACGCGCGAAGCTCAGCGGCCCGACGCCTGTGCGTCCACCGCGGCCAGCTCTTCCTTGCCGAGCTTCAGCTCCGCGCCCTGGACGTTCTCCTCCAGGTGCTTCACGGAGGACGTGCCCGGGATGGGCAGCATCACGGGCGAGCGCTCCAGCAGCCACGCGAGCGCAATCTGCGAAGGCGTCGCGTTGTGCTTCTTCGCCACCGCGTCGAGCGTCCCGCCCGGCTTCGCCAGCCCACCCGTCGCCAGGGGGAACCAGGGGATGAAGCCCAGCTTCTCCTTCTCGCAGTAGTCCAGCACCTTCTCGTGCACGCGGTCGGTCAGGTTGTAGCGGTTCTGCACCGACACGATGTCCACCACCTTGCGCGCCCGCTGGATCTCCTCCACCGACACTTCCGACAGGCCGATGTGGCGGATCTTCCCTTCCTTCTGGAGCGCCTTCAGCTCGCCCAGCGACTCCTCCACCGGCACCTTCGGGTCGATGCGGTGCAACTGGTACAGGTCGATGCGCTCCAGCTTCAGCCGGCGCAGCGACAGCTCCAGCTCCTGGCGCAGGTACTTGGGCGCGCCCACCGGGTGCCACTCATTGGGGCCCGTGCGCACCAGGCCCGCCTTGGTCGCCACCACCACGCCCTTCGCGTACGGGTGCAGGGCCTCCGCGATGATCTCCTCGCTGACGTAGGGCCCGTAGGAGTCCGCCGTGTCGATGAAGTCCACGCCCAGTTCCAGCGCGCGCCGCAGCACGCGCACCGCCTCCGCCCGATCCTTGGGCGGGCCCCAGATGCCGGGGCCGGTGAGCTGCATGGCGCCGTAGCCCAGACGGTGGATGGGCAGGTCTCCGCCCAGCTTGAAGGTGCCGCTCTTTTCCACGGGACGCGTTGAAGTGCCGCTCATGGTGCTTCCTCCTGCAAGGGGATGCTGTTCTTGAATTGAAATGGGGATGCTTCAGGACGGCGTGCCCGTCCGGTAGCGCCGGGCGAGGGTGTTCTTGTTGCCCCGGAACATTCCGGCCTCGGCCTGCGCCAGGGCCGCGAGCGCCTCCTCGGCCTCCAGCCCAGGCACGCAGACCGTCTCGTTGCGCTCCAATGCCAGCAGCGAAGCGGTGACCACGTCCTCCGGGGGCATCGCGCCGACATAGCCGCCGTTGAACTCGGTGGCGGTCATTCCCGGACAGACGACCTGGGCCCGCACTGGCGTGTCGCGCAGTTCGCCCGCGAGCGTGCGGGTGAAGTGCACGAGAAAGGCCTTCGCGCCCGCGTACGTGGCCCGGTGGGGCAGGGGCACCGGGGGCAGGGCGCCGGAGAACGCGAGCAGGGAGGCGACGTTGATGACCGCGCCCCTCCCGCGAGACAGCATGCCCGGCAGCGCCGCCCGGGTGGCCAGCATGGGCGCCAGGATGTGCAGGTGCGTGAGGCCTTCCAGCACCGCGGGGTCCATTTGCGCGAAGGGGCCGTAGCCGCCCACGCCCGCGTTGTTGATGACCAGGGTGATGTCTTCGCCGGCCGCGCGCTCGGCCACCCGGTGGATGTCCACATCCGTTGTGAGGTCCGCTCGCATGACCTCCGCTCGGATGCCGTGCGCCGCCGTCAGTTTCTCCGCGAGCGTGTGAAGCCTCTCCTCCCGACGGGCGATGAGGACCAGGTCATGCCCGAGCGCCGCCAGCCGCCGTGCGTACACCTCTCCAATTCCCGCGGACGTGCCCGTCACCAACGCGGTCCCTCGACTGCCTGCCATGCCTGCTCCCTGGGAAGATGGGGGCGGGGCCGGGCCCCACCGAGATGAATGCTGGAGACGGCGACCGCCCCCGCGAAGCGCACGGGACCCGGCCATCGGCAGGGCCGCACCCTTGCCCGCTGGGTAACGGAGGCAGGGCGTACGCGCAACCCACTCGTACCTCCGCCGTGCTCATGAGTCGTCTTCACCACGCAGGGGAACCGATGGCGAACGGGGGAACGCACATCGGCATGCCATCCCTGCATGCCGTGAGGCCGCGGGATGAGGCCTGCGCGCTTCAGCCCAGCGCCTGGGTCTTCCCGGGCGTGTCGCGGAACTGCTGGTGGTAG
Source organism: Corallococcus terminator (assembly GCF_003611635.1). Taxonomy (GTDB): domain Bacteria; phylum Myxococcota; class Myxococcia; order Myxococcales; family Myxococcaceae; genus Corallococcus; species Corallococcus terminator. The sequence goes on from NZ_RAVZ01000052.1 coordinate 12,829, forward strand.
AGGTCCGCGTACAGGCCCCCCTTCGCGAGCAGCTCGTCGTGGGTGCCTCGCTCGACGACGGCCCCCTGATCCATCACGAGGATGAGGTCCGCGTTCCGGATGGTGTTGAGCCGGTGCGCGATGACGATGCTCGTCCTGTCCGCCAGCAGCCGCCCCAGCGCGAGCTGGATGAGCGCCTCGGTGCGTGTGTCGATGTTCGCCGTCGCCTCGTCGAGGATGAGCACCCGGGGATCCGCGATGACCGCTCGCGCGAATGCGAGCAGTTGCCGCTGTCCCTGGCTGAGCGTCGCGCCGCCTTCCCCAATCACGCTGTCGTAGCCCTGCGGCAGCCGGGTGATGAAGTCGTGCGCATGCACCGCCTTCGCCGCAGCCTCCACGTCCTCGCGGGTGGCGCCCGGCTTCCCGTAGGCGATGTTGTCCGCCACCTTGCCGCTGAAGAGGAACGGCTCCTGGAGCACCATCGCCATCCGCTGGCGGAGGCTTGAGCGCGTCACCTGCCGCACGTCCTCCCCGTCGATGCGCACCGACCCCGCCGTCACGTCGTAGAAGCGCGGCACCAGGCTGGCCACCGTCGTCTTGCCCGCGCCCGTGCGTCCCACCAGGGCCAGCGTCTGGCCGGGCTCCAGGTGGAAGGACACGTCGCGCAGCACCGGCCGCTCCGGGTCGTAGCCGAAGGACACCCGGTCGAACACCACCTGGCCCTTCAGCGACCCCAGCGCCACCGCCGTCGGTGCGTCCGGCGGCTCCGGCGTTTCATCGAGGATGCCGAAGATGCGCTCCGCTCCCGCCAGCGCGGACTGCATCAGCGTGGCCACCGACGCGGCCAACTGCACCGGCCGGAAGAACTGCTGCACGTAGATGAGGAACGCGGCCACGCCGCCCACGGTGAGCCGTCCATCCAGCACCAGCACGCCGCCGTAGCCGATGACCAGCGCGGTGGACAGCGTGGACAGCAAATCAATGGCCGGCGAGAACGCGGACGTGATGCCCACCGCCGCCACGTTCGCGTCGCGGTTGGCCGCGTTGCGGTCGCGGAAGCGCTCGATGTTCTTCTCCGTGCGGTTGAACGCCTGCGCCTGCCGCACGCCCCCAATCTCCTCCTGGAGGTTGGCCGTCACATCGCCCACCGTCTGGCGCGTCTTGCGGTAGGCACTGCGCGCCCGCGACGCGAAGAACCACGTGGTGAGCACGATGACGGGGATGAGGGAGAAGCACGCCAGCGCCAGCCGGACGTTGAGCGCCAGCATCGCGATGAGCACGCCCACCAGCCCCAGCACCGACCCCAACAACTGCGTCAGCCCCTGCGCGAAGAGCTGGTTGAGCGTGTCCACGTCGCTCAAGAGCCGGCTCATCAGGTCGCCCAGCGGTCGTCGGTCGAACCACGCGAGCGGAAGCTGCTGGAGCCGCTCGAAGAGGCGCCGCCTCAGCTCCGCCAGCACCTTCTGCCCGGTGTGGCCCACCCGCCACGTCTGCGCCCGCTGAGCCAGCGCGCCCACTGCGTAGACGACGAACAGCATCGACAGCGTCTGGAGCAGCCCGCGGCCGTCCCCCGAGCCGATGTCGTGGTCGATGGCCTGGCTCACCAGGTACGGCCCCGCCGCCTGACACAGGGCGCCCACCAGGATGAAGACGAGCGCCACGCCCATCAGGCGCCCATGCGGCCGCAGCTCGCCCACCAGCCGACGCAACACCTTCCCGCGCCGCTGGGCCCGGTCGGACTCCAGCTCCGCGAGCGATTCGATGCCACCCGGCCGCCTCATGCCGCACCTTCCTGGCGCGCCGGCTGGAGCTGCGACCCGAGGATGTCGTTGTACAGCTCGCTGGACGCCCTCAACTCCTCATGCCGTCCCTTCGCGACGATGCGACCCTCGTCCAGCACCAGGATGACGTCCGCGTCCCGCACGGTGCTGATGCGCTGGGCGATGACCACCGCCGTCCTGCGCTTGTCCCGCATCAGCGTGTCCAGAGCCCCCTGGATGGCCTCCTCCGTCTGGGCATCCACCGCCGACGTGCTGTCGTCCAGGATGAGCAGGCGCGGGTCGGTGAGCAGTGCCCGCGCGATGGCCAGCCGCTGCCGCTGACCGCCGGAAAGCCCCACGCCCCGTTCGCCCACCACCGTGTCGTAGCCCTGCGGCAGTGCGCGGATGAACTCCGCCGCCTGCGCCGCTTCCGCCGCCGCCTCCACCTGCTCCCGGGTCGCGTCCAGGTGGCCGTAGGCGATGTTGTCGCGCACCGTGCCGGAGAACAGCAGCGCGTCCTGCAACACGACGCCTATCTGCGAGCGCAGGCTCGCGAGCGTCACGTCCCGCACGTCGTGCCCGTCCAGCAGCACCGCGCCCCCGGTGACGTCGTAGAAGCGGGGCAGCAGGTTGATGAGCGTGCTCTTGCCGGAGCCCGTCGTTCCCAGCACCGCCACGAACTGTCCGGGCTCCAGCGTCACGCTCAGCCCGCGGAGGATCTCCCGCTCGCTGCCCGCATAGCGGAAGCGCACGTCGCGCAATTCGATGCGGCCCTGGAGCGGCGGCAGCGGCACCGCGCCTGGACGGTCCGTCACCTCCACCGCCGTGTCGAGCAGTTCGAAGACGCGCAGCGCGGAGGCGCTGGCCCGCGACAGGCTGGACGCGAGAAAGCCCAGCGTCATCAGGGGCATCAACAGGAAGGCCAGATAGCTGTTGAAGGCCACCAGCTCCCCCAGCGTGAGCCGCTGGTGGAAGATGCGCCAGCCGCCCACGCCCACCACCATCAGCGTCCCCAGGTTGGAGAAGAAGGTGACGAAGGGGAAGTTATTGGCCAGCGCATCCACCAGCTTGAGGTTCTGGGCCTGGAGCTTCGCGTTCGTCTCCCCGTAGCGCGCCATCTCCCGCGCCTCGGCGGAGAAGGCCCGCACCACGCGCAGCCCGCGCAGGTCCTCCTGGAGCGTGGTGTTGAGCGTGCCCAGCAGCGCCTGGAGCTGGCCGAACAGGGGCCGCATCTTCGTCACGAACGAGCGCAGCACGAAGAGGATGGGCGCCACGGACCCGAGCGCCGCCAGCGCCAGCACCGGATCCAACCACAGGAGCAGTCCCGCGCAGCCCACGAGCATCGCCGCCGACGCCGCGAACTGCACCACGCCGCTGCCCACGAAGGTGCGCACCGCCTCCACGTCGCTGGTGAGCCGCGTGAGCAACTGCCCCGTCTGCGCCTGGTCGTAGTAGCTGAAGGACAGCCGCTGGATGCGCGCGAAGAGCGCGTCGCGCAGGTCGAACGCCACGCCCTGGGACGCGCGCTCGGCCAGATAGCCCTGGAGGAAGTTGAACAGGCCCCGCCCCAACGCGATGGCGACCAGTCCCCCCACCGCCAGCCACACCGGACGCCGCTCCCCGCGCGCGAGCCCCTGGTCGATGGCGATGCGGATCATCTGCGGGGCGCCCAGGTTCGCCACCGACACCAGCAGCAGCGACAGCAGGGCCCCCAGGGACTCCAGGCGGTAGCGGCGCAGGTAGCGCAGGGCCCGGAGGATGGCGGCGAAGCCCCCGGCGGGGCGGCCGGAGGCGGGTGCGGACGTGCTCACGTGGCGGATCCCTGCCCCTTCGCTTGGAGCGCGGAGGCGCGCGCATGATGGGCGCGCCCCCGGGTTGCTTCAAGCACGACGCGCGGGACTTGAAGGCACGCGAACAGGGTTGCGCGCCGCGCCACGTCCCGTTACGTGGGCCGCCGGATTCCAGTTCGTTGCGAGGTGAACGTCATGGAGCATCGGCAATTGGGTGGTTCTGGTTTCAAGGTCCCCGTCCTCAGCCTGGGCACGGGCACGTTCGGCGGCGCGGGCGACTTCTTCAAGGGCTTCGGCTCCAGCGACGTGAAGGAGGCCACGCGGCTGGTGGACATCGCGCTGGAGGCGGGCGTGAACATGTTCGACTCCGCGGACGGCTACTCCGCCGGACTCGCGGAGGAGATTCTGGGCAAGGCGCTGGAGGGACGGCGCGACCAGGCCATCATCTCCACCAAGGCGACGTTCCGCGCCGGCACCGGCCCCAATGACGTGGGCTCCTCGCGCTTCCACCTCACCCGCGCGGTGGAGGCCTCCCTGCGCCGGCTGAAGACGGACTACATCGACCTGTTCCAGCTCCACGCCTTCGACGCGATGACGCCCGTGGAGGAGGTGCTCAACACGCTGGACGGCCTCGTGCGCGCGGGGAAGATCCGCTACATCGGCTGCTCCAACTTCTCTGGCTGGCACCTGATGAAGTCGCTCGCGGTGTCGGAGCGCTACAACCTGGCCCGCTACGTGGCGCACCAGGCGTACTACTCGCTCGTCGGCCGCGACTACGAGTGGGAGCTGATGCCGCTCGCGCAGGACCAGAAGGTGGGCGCGGTGGTGTGGAGCCCGCTGGGCTGGGGCCGGCTGACGGGCAAGCTGCGCCGGGGCCAGCCGCGCCCTGAGACCAGCCGCCTGAACAACCCCGCCACCGCCAGCGGCGGCCCGCAGGTGCCGGAGGAGTACCTGTACAAGGTCGTGGACGCGCTCGACGTCGTCGCGAAGGAGACGGGCAAGACGGTGCCGCAGGTGGCGCTCAACTGGGTGCTCCAGCGGCCCACGGTGTCCAACGTCATCATCGGCGCGCGCACGGAGGAGCAGCTCCGGCAGAACCTGGGCGCCATCGGCTGGAACCTCACGCCCGCGCAGGTGGCCACGCTGGATGCCGCCAGCACCACGCCCTGGCCGTACCCGTACTTCCACCAGCGCCAGTTCACCGAGCGCAACCCCTTCCCGGTGACCTGAGCCGGTCCCCGTCATGATGGGCATCCTGCGCCCATCGTGACGGAAGGAGGCAGACGGGGCCGGGGCCGCCCGGCTCCGCCTGGAGGGCAGGTCCATCCTCCCCCGGGACTGAGCACCTCTCGTTCACGAGGTCACCGTCGGCGTGCCCGTAAGTCCCGGGCGGCCAGGCGGGGCTTCGCTTCGCGTGGAGGCGCGTCCGCTCATGTCCCTCAAGGAATACAAACCCGGCAGACCCTTTCCCGGTGTCATCGGTCGCACCTGGGAGCAGTCTTCTCCCGCATGGCCTTCGCCGCTGCGCTCGAAGCCCGGCGCGCCCAACGTCCTGTTCATCATCCTGGACGACACGGGCTTCGGGCACCTGGGCTGCTACGGATCGCCCATCCGCACGCCGAACCTGGACCGGCTGGCGAAAGGAGGGCTGCTCTACAACAACATGCACACCACCGCGCTGTGCTCGCCCACGCGCTCGTGCATCCTCACCGGGCGCAACCACCACTCCAACGGGATGGGCACCATCACGGAGACGTCGCTCGGCTACCCCGGCTACAACGGCACCATCCCGTTCGAGAACGGCTTCCTCTCCGAGATGCTGATGGAAGCCGGCTACAACACGTATGCCGTGGGCAAGTGGCACCTGGCCCCCGCGGAGCAGACGAGCGCCGCCGGGCCGTACTCGCGCTGGCCGCTGGGTCGCGGCTTCGAGCGCTTCTACGGCTTCCTGGGCGGGGACACCCACCAGTACTACCCGGACCTCGTCCACGACAACCATGCCATCCGCGCGCCCGCGACGCCGGAGGAGGGCTACCACCTCACGCCGGACCTCGTGGACAAGGCCATCGACTGCATCGCTGACACCAAGCAGGTCGCGCCCGACAAGCCCTTCTTCCTCTACTTCGCCACGGGCGCCATGCACGCCCCCCACCACGTGCCAAAGGAGTGGGCGGACCGCTACGCGGGGCAGTTCGACGACGGCTGGGACGCGTACCGGCAGCGGGTGTTCCAGAAGCAGTTGGAGATGGGAGTGCTGCCCAAGGGCACGCAGTTGTCCCGCCATGATCCCGACGTGCAGGATTGGGAAGCGCTGCCCCCAGAGGAGAAGCGCCTCTATGCCCGGATGATGGAGGTGTTCGCGGGCTACCTGGAGCACACGGACCATCACATCGGGCGGCTGCTGAAGTTCCTGGAGGACACGGGGCAGTTGGACAACACGCTCATCATGGTGCTGTCCGACAACGGCGCCAGCGCGGAGGGCGGTCCGCACGGTTCGGTGAACGAGCTGAAGTTCTTCAACAACACGCCGGAGTCGCTCGCGCAGAACCTGGCGGCGATCGACGAGCTGGGCGGGCCGAAGTACTTCAACCACTACCCGTGGGGCTGGGCCTGGGCGGGGGACACGCCGTTCCGCCGCTGGAAGCGCGAGGTGTACCGGGGCGGCACCACCGACCCGTTCCTCGTCCACTGGCCCAAGGGCATCCAGGCGAAGGGCGAGGTGCGCGCGCAGTACGCGCACGCCATCGACATGGTGCCCACGGTGCTGGACTGCCTGGGGCTGGAGCCGCTGGATGAAATCCGGGGCGTCACCCAGTCCCCCATCGAAGGCGTCAGCTTCAAGCACACGTTCAACGACGGGAACGCGGAGAGCCGGCACCACACCCAGTACTTCGAGATGTTCAGCAACCGCGCGCTCTACCATGACGGCTGGCGCGCGGTGTGTCCGTTCCCCGGGCCGTCCTTCACGGAGGCGGGGGAGGGCTTCGGCGAATCGACGCTCACCGAGGACCGGCTGCGCGAGCTGGATGCGCAGGGCTGGGAGCTGTACCGCGTCTCCGAGGACGCCTCCGAGACGAAGAACGTGGCGGAGGAGCACCGGGGCAAGCTCATCGAGATGATCGCCCTCTGGTACACGGAGGCCGGGCGCTATCAGGTGCTGCCACTCGCATCGCCGACGCGCGCCGTGTTCGCGCAGGAGCGACCGCAGATCACGCAGGACCGCAAGCGCTACGTGTACCGCCCGCGCACTTCACCCACGCCAGAGAACGTGGCCGTTCACGTGCTCAACCGCCCCCACACCATCACCGCCGAGGTGGACCTGAGCGGCGAGGCGGAAGGGGTGCTGCTGTGCCACGGCGGCCTCACCGGCGGCTACACCTTCTTCGTCCAGGACGGGAAGCTGCACTACGTCTACAACTTCGTCGGCGAACAGGAGTTCCACATCGAGTCCGCAGTGGAGGTGCCGCAGGGGCGCTCGGAGTTGAAGTTCTCCTTCGAGCCCACTGGCAAGCCCGACCTGAAGGCGGGGCGGGGCGCGCCCGGACGGGGCCGGCTCTACATCAACGACGACCTGGTGGCCCAGAGCGACATCACCGCCACCATGCCGCTCATCCTCAGCCTGGGGGAGGGACTGACGTGCGGCCGGGATGAGAGCTCCTCCGTGAGCAAGCTCTACGCCGCGCCCTTCGAATTCACCGGCACGCTCTTCCAGGTGACGGTGGACGTCTCCGGCAAGCACCTCCGCGACGCGAAGTCGGAACAGAAAGCGGCGATGGCGAAGCAGTGAGGCGTTGACGCAGGGAACGACAGGCCCGGACGGGAGGGGGAAGGCCCGTCCGGGCCTTGAAGCGAGAGCGACTACTTCACGCCGACGGCGGTCCAGGCGTCCTGGACCTTCTTCACTTCGACGGAGTCCTTGCCGTACAGGTCGGTGGCGGACTTCACGGTGGCGGCGCGGGCCTCGGAGAAGTTCGTCTGCGGCGTCATGTACGTGGTGAGGGCGCGGCCGAAGATCTTCAGGCTCTTCTCCATGCCGATGCCGTCCTTCACTTCCAGGCCGGACGTCTTGTTCTTGCCGCCCTCGGTGAGCAGGTAGAAGGCGTTGTTGGCGATGCCGCTGGAGCCGTGGACTTCCGTCATCTTCGGGTAGTTCTTGTAGTTGTCGATGGAGTACCCGTCCGACGTCGGGTCGTTCATGTAGCGGAGGGCGTCCGTGTTGTCGCCGTTCTTGGGCGTCCACGCGTCCTCGCCCACGGCCCAGTCGGACTTCACCGCGCTGTTCTTCTGGCTGGCGTACCACTCCACGCCCGCGCCCATGATGTCGCTGAAGGACTCATTGAGGCCGCCGGACTCGCCCTCGTACTCCAGGCCCGCGGTGCGCTCGGTGAGGCCGTGGCTGATTTCATGGCCGGCGATGTCCAGCGTGGTGAGCGGGCCGGAGTCCTTCCCGTCGCCGTCGCCGTAGCTCATCTTCTCGCCGTCCCAGAACGCGTTCACCAGGTTCTTGTCGGTGTGCACGTAGGAGACGAGCTTCTCACCCTTGCCGTCGATGGAGTCGCGGCCGAGGATGTCCTTGTAGAAGTCGTACGTCATCTCCGCGCCGTAGTGCGCGTCCACGGCGGTGGCGGCGCGCGCGGGGTCGGTCTTCTCGCCCCAGACGTCGTTCTTGTCGGTGAAGCCCGTGGTGCCCGACGCGTTCTCCAGGTTCTTCGCGTCGTACGTCACGATGCCCTTGCCGCGCGTCTTGTCCTCCAGCGAGAACGTGCCGTCCTTGTTCTTCGTCGTGGAGAGGTCCACCTTGCCGCTGTACATCGTCGTGTCGTCCACGACGCCCGTGCCCCGGCCCGTGTCACCGGTGGTGGGGGCGGGCGTCTTCGACGGCGCCGAGCTGCCGCCCGCGCGGGTGGCGCCCGGGCGCTCCGCGTGGCTGATGGTGTTGAACTGCTTGATGGACTCGCCGGTGTTCGCGTCGATGAAGTAGTTCATCGAGCGGGGCTCCTTGCCGTTGCCCACCGACGTGTCCGTCAGCGTCACGTGGAAGGCCGCGCGGTACTGGCCGTCCTTGCCCTTCACGATTTCGCGCTCCACGGTGGGCTGGCGCGTCGTGGTGCCGTTGAAGTCCTTCTGCGCCGTCGCCAGCGCGTCCTTCGCGGTCAGCTTCGTGGGCGCCTTGCCCAGGCCCACCGGGATGTCGGACACGTTGCCCGTGAGGCTGTCGAACTGGCCCTTCGCGTCCAGGTGGCCGATGACCTGCTCACCGGAGACCTTCACGCCCTCGTGCATGCGGTCCAGGCGCACGTGCGTCATGCCCAACTGGTCGCGCTCCACGGATCGGGGAGAGAACGACGCGCCGCCGGTGATGCCGGACAGCTGCGGGTTCTTCTGGTTCACGTACGACACGGTCTGCTGCACGGCCTGCTGCGCCTGGGGGCTGCTCAGGTCCACCGGGCCCGGCGTCACCTTCGTGCCCACGCCGTTCAGCGCGACCGTCGCCTTCGCCTTGCTGGGCGCGCCGGTGCTGAAGCTGGACTGCGAGCTCATGCCCACCGGGCCCGCGGGCTTCGCGACGGTGTTCGTCGCCTTGGTGTCGGTGCGCTGGGCCGGGATGACGGCGGGCTTCGAGAGGTCGGTGCGAAGAGCCATGGTGGTTTTCTCGGGGGGAAGAAGACTTACAAATTGATTCTCGTGTCAGCCGCCCGAAGGTTGCGTGTGGGCTGAATCCTGACAGGGGGATTGGTGCTTTAAGTTGATGATTTTATTGGTGAAGCTTTCGTCCCACATTTCCCGCAGAGAACCTTCCGACCGGTAGGGAGGTGACCCCGCGGGGCTGTATTTCGGTTCATTTTCGAGCGCTTCCCGGCCCGCCGTCCACCCACCCCCAGTGGCTGGAAGCTTGACCGCCCGCCTCCTTTGCGGTTATTGAAATTGATAGTGATTATCAACTTCAACTTGGCTCGAGCCAACAGGTAGGACGGAGGACACGCCGTGGCACGTGAACTGGGACCGCGAGGGAAGATGTGTCGGCGGTTGGGCATCCCCCTTTCGCGCATCAGCGCGAAGGACCCCGACAAGGACCCCGTGTTGCGGCGGCCGTATCCGCCCGGTCAGCACGGCGCGACGGCGCGCACGTCGGTGAGCGACTTCGCGCAGCGGCTGCGGGAGAAGCAGAAGCTGAAGCTGTACTACGGCCTGCTGGAGAAGCAGTGCCGCAGCGCCTTCCTGGAAGCGCGCCGGTCGCCGGGCAACACCGGCAAGGTGCTGATGCAGTTGCTGGAGAGCCGGCTGGACGCGCTGGTGCTGCGCGCGGGCCTGGCGACGAGCATCCGTCAGGCGCGGCAGTTCGTGCGCCACGGCTACTTCCAGGTGGATGGCCGCAACGCGGACATCCCCAGCATCCGCCTCAAGCCGGGCAACGAGGTGCGCTTCCATCCCGCGCACCTGAAGCTGACGGCGGTGCAGGACGCCTTCAGCCGGATGAAGTCCCGTCAGGTGCCCGCCTACGTGCAGGTGCTGGGTTCGGGAGAGGGGATGCGCTTCGTGCGTCTGCCGGAGCGTGAGGAGATCCCCGTGGACGTGAACGAGCCGTTCATCGTCGAGTACTACGCGCAGCGAAGCTGAAGCGACGGCTGGCACCCGCTCGCCCGCGGAGCATGCGGGCAGGCGGGGGCGGCCCGAAGTGCCCGCGCGTCCCATCTTCCCCAGGGACTCTGGCCAGGGGAGGAGCGGCGAGGATGCGCGGGGAGGAGGGCGAGCCGGCGCAAGGGTGGGTGGCGCCTCGTGGGCGTTCAGCCCGGGGACACCTGCCGCGTCACGTCGCCGGCCTCTTCCGTTTCCAGCCGGGCCGACCCGCGGTGGCGGCGGGGCTGCGCACGGGGCTGGCGTTGGGCGTCCCGCTGCTGGTCTCCGCCCTCTTGCAACTGCCGCAGGCGTCATGGGCGGGCATGGCGGGCCTGTTCGTGGCGCTGGTGGACAAGGGCGGGCCGTACCGCACCCGGGCCCAGGCGATGGGCGCGATGACGGTGCTGGGCGCGCTGGTGGGCTTCATCATCGCGCTGCCGAGTCCCTTGTGGGTGGACGTGGCGCTGACGTTCCTGTGGGTGACGGCGTGCGGCTTCGCGCGCAGCTTCGGGGACACGCCGGGCATCCTGGGCATGCTGCTGGCGAACCTGTTCGTGGTGTCGCTGGCCCTGCCCGCGCGCGGCCCGGAGGCCGTGCTGATGCAGGCGGCGTTCTTCGTGGCGGGTGGCCTGTGGTCCATGTTCCTGTCGCTGGTGTTGTGGCCGCTGAGGCCCTACCGCCCGGCGCGGCTCGCCATCGCCACCTGCTACGAGGAACTGGCGAGCGGCGCGGAGGCGGTGGCGGACTGGCCGCTGGAGGGGCCGTCCCGGGTGGGGACGTGGGAGTCCGTGCAGCGGGCGGCTCGCATGCGGCAGTCGCTGGAGACGGCGCGCGCCACGCTGGGGGCCACGCGGCAGGGGCGGCAGGAGGAGAGCGGACGCGGCGAGCACCTGCTGGTGTTGCTGGAGGACGCGGACGCGCTGTCGCTGCTGCTCACCGCGATGTCGGAGTCGCTGGACGAGGCGCCGCGCGACGGGGCCTGCCGCGAAGCCCGCCTGGAGGCGCAGCGCGCGCTGCGGTCGCTGGCGGTGGACCTGCGGGGCGTGGTGGGCGCGCTGGTGCGGGGCACGGTGCCGGTGCCGGCCGCCTGGGACGCGGAAGGGGTGACCCGGGTGGTCCAGGCGGGCGGTCCGCCGGAGCCGGCGCGTTCACAGTACGCGCACGTCGCGGGCCTGCTGGGGCGCCTGCGCGAGCACAGCGCGGTGGCGTTGGACGTGGCCTCCCGGCTGGAGCGCGGCGGGCCCCTGCCCGAGCGCGACACGAAGCCCTTCGCTGCGGAGCCGGGCCATGAGCGCTCCTGGTGGGCGGTGCTGGGCGACCACCTGACGCCGAAGTCCGTGGTCTTCCGGCATGCGCTGCGACTGGGCCTCACCGCGACGGTGGCGACGGCGGTGGCGGAGGGGCTGGGGCTCGACCACTGGTACTGGGTGACCATCACCGTCATCGTCGTGCTGCAACCGTACGCGGGCCTCACGATGGAGAAGGGGCTGCAACGCGTGGCGGGCACGCTGGTGGGCAGCGTGCTGGCGATGGGGCTCGTGCACATGCTGCCCGCGCGGTGGCTGATGCTCGTGGCCATCGTGGTGCTCATCTGCGTGTCGGTGAGCGTGCGGCCGTTGAACTTCACCGTCTTCCAGGTGCTGCTGGCGCCCGCGCTGGTGCTGCTCGCGGAGATCCAGACGGGGGACTGGCAGCTTGCCGGCGTGCGCATCTTCAACACGCTGCTGGGCGGAGCGCTGGCGCTGGTGGGCATGCGGTTGTTGTGGCCGAGTCCCGAACACGCGCGCTTCCCGGAGGAGGTGGCCTCCGTGCTGCGGGCGGACCGGGACTACCTGCGGGAGGTGGCGCGGACGCCGGTGCCCACGGAGCCGGCCCTGCGCGAGGCGCGGCGCAAGGTGGGCGTGGCGCTGTTGTCGGCGGAGGCGTCCTTCCAGCGGCTGCTCAGCGAGTGGAAGGGGCCGGCGAAGGAGCTGGAGCCGGGCATGGCGCTCATCACCTTCGCGCGGCGCTTCACGGCGGCGGTGACGGCGCTGGCCGCGAGTCGGGCCTGGCATGCGCAGTCGGACCTGGGGCCGGTGGTGCGCTATGCGTCGGACGCGCTGGAGGAGCTGGCTTCGGCGCTGGTGGCGCGCCGCGTGCCAGGTGGGCTCAAGCGCGAGGCGCCTCCGGTGGAAGGCGTGGACGCGCTGGAGCGCACGCAGGTGTCGCGGTTGGTGCGGCAGTTGGGCGTGCTCCACCACGCGGTGGAGCGCATGCCACCGGCGCTGCGCGCGGCGGAGGCCGACGTCAGGCCCGTTCCAGCTTGATCAGCAGCCGGCGCAGGTCCTCGTTGACGCGCACGAAGTTCGTGTTGCCCTTCTCGTCCTCCAACTGCTTGCGCATCGCGGGCAGCGACGCCTCGCGCAGCTTCTTCGCCGCGGAGGGCTCATCCGTCAGCCAGTCCACCGCCTGGATGACCGTGGCGCGCGCCTCGGTGTTCTTCTCGGTGAGCCGCGTGGCCAGCGTCGGGCCCTGGTCCGCCGCGCCCGAACGTCCCAGCTCCAGCGCCGCGCGCTCCAGCATCACCGCGTCCGCCTTGGGCAGCCGCTGCGACCAGCAGCCCGCGTCGCCGGTACAGGCCTGCGCCGCCTCCAGCACCGCGCCATGGCCCAAAATCAGGTCCGCGCGCTTCTTGCCCAGCGCCGCCGCGTCCTCGCAGCCTTCCTCGCCCGTCACCTTGCAGTCGGACGCCGTCCGCGCGGGCTCCGCCGCGGCCAGCTTCGCGAGCATCGGCTGCTCACGCGCATCCCCCAGGAGCGCGATGCCCTTCAAGGCCACCTCCCGCGCGTACCAGTCCGGGCTGCCCGCCGCCTTCTCCAGCGCGGGGAGCGCGTCGCGGCTGCCCACCAGCGAGAGCGCTCGCACATAGACATCCCGCACCGTGGGGTCCGGTTCCGACACGAGCGCCGAGAGCGGCTTCACCGCCTCCGGGGCCCTCATCCGCCCGAGCGAATCCGCCGCCTGCATCCGCACCAGCGCCTGAATCTGCGGATCCGAATGTGAGAACGACAGTTGCTTCACCAGCGGCGCCACCGCGCGCTTCTCCCTCAAGTCCCCCAGCACCTGCGCGACCTTCATCGGGTAGCTGGCCGGGTTGACGCCCTGGGCCTTCGCCCAGTTGAGCAGCTCCGCGTCCTTGCCCTCCAGCGCCGGCAGGAGCGCATCCGCCGCGGGCGCGCCCATCTGGTACAGCGCGAAGCTGCTCTCCACGTAGAAGGACACGCCCCGGCGCTCCTTCGTCAGCGTGCGCAGCAGCGCGGGGATGGCGCGCGGGTCGCCAATCTGCCCCAGCGCCTCGATGGCCTTCTTGTTGAGGAAGGGCTCCGCGGCCTCGTCCGTCGCCATCGCGATGAGCGAATCCACCGCCGGCTTCGCCTTCAGCGCCCCCAGCACCTGCACGGCCTCGATGCGCGTGTAGTTGTCCTTGTTGCGCAAGAGCGGCACCAGCGACGGCACCGCGCGCGCATCCCCGATTTTCCCCAGCGCGCCGACAATCGCCTTGTTCACCTGTTGTTCGGACGAATCGCTGGCGGACGGATCAATGGCCGCCGTCAGCGGCTCCAGCGAGGAGGGGTGGTGCAAGTCCCCCAGCGTCCGCGCCACCGCCGCCTTCACCTCCGGCTTGCGCTCGGAGGCCAGCCGCGCGTGGAGGAAGGGCAGGAACGCCTCGTTCACGTTGCCCGACGTGCGCATCGACTCAATGACTCGCACGCGGTCATCCGGGCGTTTGGCCCCCTCCAGACTGGACTGCCAGTACTCCGGCGTCTTCGGGTCCTGCTTCGTGCAGCCACCTAGAGTGAGGCAGGACACCGCAAGGGACAGGGCGACGAATGAGCGGGACATGGGCATGGGGCTCCTTTGCGTCCAAAAGTCTGCGCTGCCGTCGGGTGTAGACCCGACGTGTCGAAGGACGCAAACCTCCAGCGACTCCTGGGGTACGCTGGTCAACGACATGGCCCTCGCTGAAGACAGTCGTAACGCGTCGCGTCCGAACATCCTGCGTCGGACGTACCTGCTCGACCGGGAGTTCCAGCTCAAATACATCCTGCTGCTCACGGGGATGGGGGCGGGGAGCATGCTGCTGTTCGGCGTGCTCGCGAACCAGGTGCTGCGGATGTCCGCCGAAGGCGGGCTGTCAGGCGTGGAAACGCTCTGGTGGCTCACCGGCGTGGGCACCGTGGGCATGGGCATCGCGCTGGGCCTGTTCGGCCTGCTCTTCACGCACCGTGTGGCAGGGCCCGTTCACGTGATGAGCCTCTACGTCGCGGCGCTCGCGGCCGGCCGCTATCCGCGCCTGCGCCCCTTGCGTCGCAAGGACGAACTGCGGGCCTTCTTCGGGCGCTTCAGCGAAGCGGTGGACCGCATCCGTCAGCGCGAGGCCGACGAGGCCCTGGCGCTGGAGCAGGCGCTGTCGGTGCTCAAGGACCTGGGCGCCACGCCCGAGGCCCGCGAGGCCCTGGCCACGCTGGAGTCCCTGCGCGCCCGCAAGCGGCAGGCGGTGGACACGTCCGCGCCGCCCGCCACCTTCAAGTCCGTGGCCTGAAAACCACGCCCCCTCTTCCCCAAGGGACTCCCTTCACAATGAGCCGACCCCGCATCGTCTTCATGGGCACGCCCGAGTTCGCCGTGGCCTCGCTGGAGGCCTGCTTCGACGTGGGTGACGTCGTGGCCGTCGTCACCCAGCCGGACAAGCCCAAGGGCCGCAGCGGCGCCCCCATCGCGTCGCCCGTGAAGGAGCGCGCGCTGGAGAAGGGCCTCCCGGTGCTCCAGCCGCAGAAGCTGCGCACGCCGCCCTTCGTGGAGGAGCTGCGCCAGTACGCGCCCGACGTCTGCGTGGTGACGGCCTACGGAAAGATATTGCCCAAGGACCTGCTGGCCCTGCCGGTGAAGGGCTGCGTCAACGTGCATGGGTCGCTCCTGCCGCGCTTCCGGGGCGCCGCGCCCATCCAGTGGGCCATCGCGCACGGCGACACGGAGACGGGCGTGACGCTGATGGTGATGGACGAAGGCCTGGACACGGGCCCCATGCTGGCGACGAAGCGGCTGCCCATCGCCCCGGATGAGACGAGCGCCACGCTGTACCCGAAGCTGGCCGCGCTGGGTGGAGAGCTGCTCCGCGAATCGCTTCCACGTTACCTGAGCGGGGAGCTGACCCCCACGCCCCAGCCGTCCGAGGGCATGGTGCTGGCGCCCATCATCGACAAGGAGAACGCGAAGCTGGACTTCACGAAGTCCGCGGTGGAGCTGGACCGGCGCCTGCGGGCCTTCACGCCGTGGCCCGGCGCGTACACGCTGCTGTCGGGCAAGGTCTTCAAGGTGCACCACATGCGGCCCGCCTCGGGAAAAGGTGAGCCCGGCACGGTGTTGTCCGCGGGGCCGGAGGGCATCGAGGTGGCGTGTGGCGAGGGCTCGCTCGTCTTCCTGGATGTCCAGCCAGAGGGCAAGCGCGTGATGCGCGCGTCCGACTTTCTTTCTGGCCACAAACTGCAACCGGGCAGTCAGCCGTTTTCGTCATGAGCGCGCCCCGAGCGCCCCATGGAATCATCGAAGCCTAGGGAGTCTCCATCGATGGGCATGAAGCTGCTGGTGTTGCACGGACCGAACCTCAACCTCCTGGGCGAGCTGGAGGACGTCGCGGGGGGCCGTCTGTCGGACCTCGACGCGGCCCTTCGTGAGAAGGCGAAGGCGTTGGGCCTGGAGCTGAAGATCGTCCAGTCCAACCATGAGGGCGTCCTCATCGACACGCTGCACGCCGAGCGCAAGCACGTGGAGGGCATCGTCATCAACCCGGCGGGCTACTTCACGTCCTACGCGCTGAAGGAAGCGCTGGAGGCGGTGGGCCTGCCCGCCATCGAGGTGCTGCTCAAGCCCCCCGCGCGCGAGTCCATCGTCGCGGAGGCGTGCGCGATGCAGGTGCTGGGGCTGCACGGCTTCGACCCCTACCTCCAGGCGCTGGAGACCTTCGCGAGCGGCATCTTCAACCCCGCCATCCCGGGCCCCGTGAAGACGCTGGGCCGGCGCAAGGGCAAGGGCGCTCCGTCGGAGGGGACGACGCGGCCGACGCCCAAGCTGGTGGGCCGGGTGCACCCGCTCAAGGGCGGCACGTCGGACCCCACGCCGCTGGCCTCGCCCACGCGCTCGCTGGCGCGCACGGTGGAGGCGGGCGGCCACCTGAAGACGCTGGGCCGCAAGTCCACGACGTCCTCCGACGCGAAGACGGAAGGCAAGGCGGGCAAGACGCTGGGCCGCGCGGCGAAGGCGGGGGCCACGCCCGCGTCGGACCTGCTCACCCGGGCGCTGGTGCGCCAGAAGATCGCGGACCGGCTGGCCGGAAGACTCAGTGATGCGGAGCTGGCCACCTGGGCACGCGCGAAGTATCAGCAGGTCCAGCGTGGCGAACCCGCGGAGAGTGGCCACCGCGACCTCCTGGAGGACAGTCTCCAGAGCCTCACCCTGTCCCATCTGCCCGCGACGCGGATGTCGGACGAGCAACTGGTGGATTTGATGACCCGGCTGGAAGAAGGATGAACGCCCGTACCCTCGCCATCAACATCCTCGCGCGCGTGCGCGCCACGGACGCCTACCTCAACGTCGTGCTGGACACGGCGCTGTCGGAACACCCGCCCAAGGACCCCCGCGACGCGTCGCTCGTCACGGAGCTGACCTACGGCGCCACCCGCCGGCAGATGGCGCTGGACTACGCCATCACCCGCTTCGCGGACCGCAAGCTGGACGCGCTGGAGGACAAGGTGCTGGCCGCGCTGCGCATCGGCGCCTACCAGCTCTTCCACACCCGCGTGCCCGCGCGGGCCGCCGTGGCGGAGACGGTGCAGGCCTTGAAGGACGTGGGCCTCGCGCGCGCGGCGGGCTTCACCAACGCCATCCTGCGCAAGCTGTCGGAACTGCCCTCCGCGCCGCTGCCGTCCCAGAAGGACGCGGTGGAGTACCTGTCCGTGCGCGAGAGCCATCCGCGCTGGCTGGTGGAGCGGTGGATCCGCCAGTTCGGCCGCGAGCGCGCCGAAGCGATGCTGGTGGCCAACAACCTGCCGCCCGCGGTGGTGGTGCGCGCCAACACGTCCAAGGTGACGCGCGACGCGCTGCTCGCCCAGCTCAAGGAAGTGGGCGTGGACGCGCGCCCCACGGAGTCCTCGCCCGTGGGCATCATCCTGCCACCCGTGGGCAAGGTGGAGGACCTGTACGGCTATTCGGAAGGGCTGTGGCAGGTGCAGGACGAGGCCGCGCAGCTCGTGGGCGTCTACGGCCAGATTCCGGAGTCCGCGCGCGTGCTGGACGCGTGCGCCGCGCCGGGCGGCAAGGCCTGTCATCAGGCGGAGACGCACGACGTGGTGGCGGTGGACCTGCACGCCAACAAGCTGCGGAAGATCGACGCGGAGGCCCAGCGGCTGGGGCTGTCCGGCCGGCTGAAGGCGTTCGCGCACGACGCCGCGGAGCCGTTCCCGGAGGCCTGGGGCGAATTCCACGCGGTGGTGGTGGACGCGCCCTGTTCGGGCCTGGGCACGCTGCGCCGGCACCCGGAGTTGCGCTACCGCCGCAAGGAGGAGGACGTGTCCCGGCTGGCCACGCTCCAGCGGCGCATCCTGGAGAACTGCCAGGAAGCGGTGCCGCCCGGGGGCCTGCTGGTGTACGCGGTGTGCACGCCCGAGCCGCAGGAGGGGCAGGACCAGGTGGACATGTTCCTGCGCAGCCACCCGGAGTGGACGGCGGAGCCGCCCGTGCTGCCCGGCCTCAAGCTGCCCCTGGCCCAGGCGTGGCTGCGCACGCTGCCGGGTCCGGAGGGCTACGACGGCTTCTTCGCCGCCCGGCTGCGCAAGATGTACTGAGCGCGCGCCGGGCGAGGGCCTTCGAAGCGGAGGTCAGTCGTCCTGCGGAAGAAGGGCGGCCTGCTTGAAGGCCTCCAGCACGGCGGCGGACGCGCGGTCCAGGTACTTGCCCTTGCGGATGAGCAGACCGATGGGGCGCGACACCGGCCCCTCGGCGAAGGGCTTCGCGACCAGCGAGCCCGCCTTGATCTCCGCGTGGGCCGTGGCGAGCGGGAGGATGGCCACGCCCAGGCCCATTTCCACCGCGCGCTTGATGGTCTCCACGTTGTCCATCTCCATCACCGGATTGATGTCGATGTTCTTCTCGCGGAACAGGCGATCCAACGCCTTGCGCGTGGGCGCTTCGCGGTCGAAGGCGATGAAGGGCACGCCCGACAGCGCCGTGACGCTCACCTTCGTCTTCGAGGCGAACGTATGGTTGGGCGCGCACACAACGGCCAGCTTGTCGTCGCGGAACGGCAGGATGTCCACGCCCGCGCGCGGCTGCGGATAGGCCACGATGCCAATCTCCGCCGCACCCAGAATCACGTCGTCGTAGACCTGATCATTGCGCCGGTAGTTCAGGCGCATGTTGACCTTGGGGTGCGACTTCAAGAGCTGCTTCTGCACCACGTTCAATTCGTGCAGGCCCACCGAGTAGATGGTGGACACCGTGGTGGCGCCCGCGACCTCCGTGGCCTGCTCGCGGATCTCCTGCTCCACCTCCGCGAAGCGCGCCAGAATCTCCTTGCAGCCCCGGAACAGGCGCTCGCCCGCCGGCGTGGGCGTCACCTGACGCGCACTGCGCGAGAGCAGCTTCTGCTCGTACCGGTTCTCCAGCGCGCGAATCTGCTGGCTCACCGCGGACTGCGTCACGTGATTGAGCTGCGCCGCGCGCGAGAACGAGCCCGTCTCGACCACGTCACAGAACATCTTCAACGATTCGAGCTGCATAAGGCGGTCTCCTACCCCCAAACCTAATGGTCGGGCCAGTAGTAATTAGTAGCTCTACCCACTGATCGAAAATGACCTGAAGGCGAAAGGTGCCTGCCTGCTTGTGCGTCGCGGCAAAGCCTTCCCGATGAAGGCTCTCAACGTCTCAAGCGCTGGTGTCATCGGACCCTGGAGGTGGCGCGTCGCCACCCGACGCTGGGGGCACGGGAGGTCGGGGGCGTGTGAGGGCGAAGAGGGCGGCGCCCAGCGCGACGAGCGCGCCGCCGGAGAGCGTCTGGACCCGGCCCAGGTCGCGGTCGCTCTCCCGGGTGAACTGGCACTCGGGGTCGGTCAGGCCCGTGCAGTCCGCCGGGAAGAAGACGCCCTTCGCGCCCCGGGCGAGCAGCAGGAGCCCGCCCAGGAGCAGGCCGGCGACCAACCCGAGCGACGCGGCGCGCAGGAGGGCGGTACCCCGGGAGGAGGGCAGGGCGGTCATGGACGCGAGGCCTAGCACCGACGCGGGTGGGACGGGGCGATGAAGGCCGCTGGCGCGTATGCTTCCGGACCATGCGAATCCTGTACGGGGTCGTCGGCGAAGGGATGGGCCATGCGACGCGCTCGCGCGTGCTGCTCGAAGCGCTGACGAAGGAACACGAGGTCCACATCGTGGTGTCGGGGCGGGCGCAGAGCTACCTGTCCCAGCGCTTCCAGAACGTGCACGGCATCTGGGGCCTGACCATCGCCTACGAGGGGAACTCGGTGAAGAAGTGGCAGACGGTGCTGCAGAACCTGCAGGGCGCCGTGAAGGGCTGGCCGCAGAACGTGCGCCAGTACTTCGACCTGGTGGAGGGCTTCAAGCCGGACGTGGTGGTGAGCGACTTCGAGACGTTCAGCTACCTGTTCGCGAAGAACCACCGGCTGCCCGTCATCAGCGTGGACAACATGCAGGTCATCAACCGCTGCCAGCATGAGCCGTCGCTGCTCGCGGGCCACGAGGAGAGCTTCGAGGCCACGCGCGCCATCGTGAAGGCGAAGCTGCCCGGCGCCTTCCACTACCTGGCGACGACGTTCTTCTACCCGCCCCTGCGCAAGCGCCGCACCACGCTGGCGCCGTCCATCCTCCGGCCGGAAATCCTGTCGGCGAAGTCGGAGCGCGGCGAGCACCTGCTCGTGTACCAGACGGCGACGACGAACACGCACCTGCCCGAAATCCTCAAGCAGTCCGGCGTCCCATGCCGCGTGTACGGCCTGCGCCGCGATTTGAAGGAGGACCTGGTGGACGGAAACCTCACCTACCGGCCCTTCAGCGAGGCGGGCTTCATCGACGACCTGCGCACGGCGCGCGCGGTGGTCGCGGGCGGCGGCTACACGCTGATGAGCGAAGCCGTCTACCTGCACAAGCCGCTGTTGAGCATCCCGGTGGGAGGCCAGTTCGAACAGGTGCTCAATGCCCTGTACCTGGAGAAGCTGGGGTACGGGATGTATGTGAAGGAATTGAGCCTGGACGCGCTGAAGACGTTCCTCACGCGCGTGCCCGCCTGCGAGGAGGCCCTCAAGGGCTACGAGCAGGACGGCAACGTGAAGATGCTCGCCGCGCTCAACGACCAGTTGGCCCAGGCGTATGAGCACCGGGGCCACTGGCGCATGGAGCTGGCGGAGATGGACGGCAAGGCGTAGGCGTCAAGGAACGGCGGGGTGTCCCGGCCTTCAGTGCAGGGACACCTCGTTCTCGTTGTTGCGCTCCGCCGCGCGGCGGCTCATCTCCGTAAGCCACGAACGGGAGAGGGGTGTCTCGCTGTCGCTGCCCCGGTAGCGGTCCGGATTGCTGTCCTGGGGCAGCAGGCGGTTGACGGCGTCCAGCACGCGCGCGGTGAGGTTGGGGGCCAGGGCGCGGCCCGCCGCGGCGAGCTTCGCGGGCATGCCCACCAGGGCCTCCGCGTCCCCGCGACGGCAGGCTTCAAGAATCTTGTGCGCGGCGCGCTCGGCGCCCATCGACACGCCCATCGTCGAATCACTGATGTGGAACCACGCGTACTCCTTCTCGTGGTCGCCCTTGAAGGACGCGTTGCGCGGGCTGCCCGTGCGCATCAGGCCGGGGCACGCCGTCGTCACCTTGATGCCGTCCTGGGCCAGCTCCGTGCGCAGGCCGTCCGACAGGCCGACCAGCGCGAACTTGCTCGCGGAGTACGGCACCAGGTGCGGCACGCTGACCTTCCCGCCGATGGAGGAGATGTTGACGATGCGGCCTTCGCCGCGCCGCTTCATGTCCGGCGTCACCGCGAGCGTCGTGTACAGGGGGCCCCACAGGTGGACGTCGATGGCCTCCTCGAAGTCCACCAGGGTCATGGACTCCAGCGGGCCCACCATGATGATGCCCGCGTTGTTGATGAGCACGTCCACCGCGCCCCAGCGCTCATGGACCGCGCCCACCATCGCGTCCACCTGCACCTGGTCGCGCACGTCGCACCGGACGGCCAGCACGTCGCCGCCCTCGCGCTCCAGCTCCGCGCGGGCCCGCTGGAGCGTCTCGTTGTCGCGTCCGCAGATGGCCACGCGCGCGCCCTCCTTGAGCAGCAGGCGCGCCATCACCAGCCCCAGGCCCCGTGAGCCTCCGGTGATGATCACCGTGCGGTCCTTGAAGCTGTAGCGCGGACGGAGCATCTGGCCCAGGCCCACGGCCGCGCCGACTCCGGCGGCGAATGCTCCGAGGGAGAGGCCCTTGCGCTCGCGGTGACGTCGTTCAGCCATGGTGCGACTCCAGAAGGGAAGGGGAGGAAGGCGATGCGCCAGGGGGCTAGGGACTGGCCGGTACCTGCGCCTCTTCGGCGTCGGACACCTGGCCCGTCAGCTCGTGCTCTCCCTCGGGCAGGTTCTTGAGCAGCGCGCGGACGCGGCGCACGGCGTCCTTGCCGCCAATGCGGTTCTTCAGCAGTCCGTCCGGGCCAAACAGGAGGAAGGCCGGGTGCTTGTCCACGCCGTACGACTTCGCCATGGAGCCGTCGTCCATCGCGATGGGGTAGCGCAGGCCGTGCTCGCGCGCGAAGCCCTCCACCTTGTTGGTGTCGCGCAGCTCCGTCTCGGAGTGGGTGACGTCCACGCCAATCACCTTCAGCCCGCGCGGCCCGTATTCCACCACCCACTGGTTCACGGCCTCGAACTGCGCGGAGCAGTCCTCGCAGTCCATGGTCCAGAAGTGCAGGAGGACAGGCAGTCCATCGAGCTCCGACACGTGGACGGGGGCATTCACCCAGCCGCCGTCCGGGTCCAGGAGCGTGAGGGGAATCTTCGTCGAGGCCATGCGAACTCCCTTGGGACTCACAGCGGGGTGGGAAAGCGCTTCAACGGGTCGCGACTCAAGCTATGCATGCGTCACCGGCTGCTCCCGGCGGCACGCCCGTCCGCTCGCCTGTCCGGCAAGGCCCACGGGCCCGCTCCACCACCGGGCAGGCAGGCGAGCGCTACGCGAGGACGTCATGCACATCCCCGACTTCGAACTGGAGCGGTACTTCGCGCGCTGGGAGTTCTCCGCGCCCTACCTGCTGTGCGCCTCCGACGTGGAGGGCTGGCGCATGGCGGACCTGCTGGCGCTCGCCTCCCCGGAGGATCGGACGCGGTGGGAGGAGCTGACGCTCGGCTACACGGAGACGCCCGGCCTGCCCGTGCTGCGCGAGACCATCGCCGGGGTGTACCCGGGCCTTGGGGCCGACGACATCCTCACCTTCGCGGGCGCGCAGGAGGCCCTGTTCGTGACGATGAACGTCCAACTGGGCCCGGGCACGCACGCCGTCGTCACGTGGCCCGGCTACCAGTCCCTCTACGAGGTGGCGCGCGCCACGGGCGCGGAGGTGACGCTGCTGCCCCTGCGCGAGGCCGACGGCTGGGCGCTGGACCTGGACGCGCTGAAGGCCGCGCTGCGCCCCGACACGCGCATGGTGGTCGTGAACTTCCCCCACAACCCCACGGGCTCGCTGCCGGACCGCGCCACCTTCCAGGCCCTGTGCGAGCTGTGCGAAGCGCGCGGCATCCACCTCTTCTCCGACGAGGTGTACCGGCTGCTGGAGTACGACCCGGCGGACACGCTGCCGCCCGCGGCGTCGTGCTTCGCGAAGGGCGTGAGCCTGGGCGTGATGTCCAAGGCCTTCGGTCTGGCGGGGCTGCGCGTGGGGTGGCTCGCGTGCCGGGACGCGGAGCTGCTGGCGAAGTGCCGGGCCTTCAAGGACTACACCTCGCTCTGCAACAGCGCGCCCTCGGAGGTGCTGTCCCTCATCGCCCTCAAGGCCCGGGAGCAGGTGCTCGCGCGCAGCCGGGGCCTGCTCTCCCGGAACCTCGCGTTGCTGGATGCCTTCTTCGCCCGCCACCCGGACACCTTCCGCTGGGTGCGTCCGCGCGCCGGCAGCGTGGCCTTCCCCCGTCTGACGCGAAACATCCCGGTGGGTCGTTTCACCGAAGCGCTCATCGCCCGCGAGGGCGTGCTTTTGTTACCTGGAACCGTGTATGCCTTTGAAGGCAATCACTTCCGTCTGGGCCTGGGTCGAGCCAACCTGCCGGAAGCATTGATACGACTGGAGCGCTTCGTGAACAGCGGGGTCCTTGATACCCCGGTGTGACACTTTTGGCCGGCGCAATGCGTTAGCTTTTTTCCGTATCACCTGGGCTTTCGGCTTATCGCCTTCATTGAAGACAACCCCTAGAGTGGTTGTCCCCTCGCCCGGCTTGCGGCCGTGCGGCAAGCCCTCTCATCCCTCTGAGAGAGTCCCCAGGAGATACACCCCGATGAAGACGCTGATTGGCGCGGCCGTGGCCGCCGCGACGCTGCTGGTGAGCACCGAAGCCGCCGCGACCAACTACACCCTGTGGATCCACGGCAAGAACGGCAACAACACCAAGGCGGGCAACTACGCGGACTTCAGCTACTGGGGACCGGCGGGCACGGCGGCGGGGGTGAACAAGAAGGCGGTCAACTGGAATGGCACGCAGCGCATCGGCACGGAGAACTACCGGATCCGCAACGCGCTGGACTGCTTCTGCACGGGCACGAACTGGTGCTACATCGCCGCGCACAGCGCGGGTGACCTGCAGATTGGCTACGCCCTGTCGCTGTACGGCGGCAGCGCGCGCAGCAAGAAGAACGCGGCGCCCAACGCCAACGGCGAGTGCGGCAACACGGACGGTTCCACGCAGACGGGCTGGAACATCAAGTGGGTGGACATCGCGTCCGGCGCGGGCGGCGGCAGCGAGTTGGCGGACCACGGCGACTGGGCGGTGAGCGACCCGCTGGTGAGCGACCTGGTCACCACGACGGCGCGCGCCATGTTCAACCACAACACCACGCGCAACGTCTGGTTCTACATGTTCGCCGGTGCCAAGGGCACGGCGTACTCCGGCATCCTCCCCGGCCAGGACGACGAGGCGGTGTCCTACCACTCCACCGGCGGTGTGTCCGGCAACGGGAACGGGTCCTACTGCAACCCGGGCGACTGGTTCTGCGGCGGCACGCTCAACACGGGCACTGCGGCGTGCAGCGACGGCCGTGCGAAGTGGAGCTTCCACTCCGTCTCCCTGCGTGATGACGGCGAGGCATACAACCACCACGCCAACGGCAACTGGGGCGGCATCGTGTCCAAGGTGCGCGAGGACGTCGTTCGGTACGCGTACTAGACTGACGGCTTCCCCCGCCC
>NZ_RAVZ01000530.1 GCF_003611635.1 Corallococcus terminator
ACCCCGCACCCAGCGCACTGCGTGCCCCGGTCACCGAGGTCCCCGAAGTGGCGCTGCGGGTGGAGCCCTATGGCGGGCGCCGAGGCCCCGCGCTGAGCCAGCGCGAACTCCGGGAGGTGACGGAGGAGCTGGTCGCTCCCACGGCACGCGACCTGGGACCTCCTGACCCGCCGGTGACGCCGGGGCTGAAGGAGCGCGGGCCCTGAATCCCACCGCGCCCTCGCGCGGCCTCCGTCACGCCGTGGGCGGACGCTTGCGCGCGGCGGGCTTCGGCTTGAATGCGTCGCTGCGCGGGTGGAACTCGTCGTACACCTTGCGCAGGCGGGCGCCGTTGACGTGCGTGTAGATCTGCGTCGTCGCCAGGTCCGCGTGGCCCAGCATCTGCTGCACCGCCCGCAGGTCCGCGCCCCGCTCCACCAGGTGCGTGGCGAACGAGTGCCGCAGCTTGTGCGGTGACAGCGGCTTGAGGATGCCGGCCTTCAGCGCGTAGCGCTTGAGCAGCTTCCAGAAACCCTGCCGCGTGAAGCCTCCGCCGCGCGGGGTGACGAACAGCGCCTTCGCGTCGCGCTTGCCCAGCAGCTCCGGCCGCGACAGCGCCAGGAACGTCTGGACCTTTTCAATCGCCACGCGGCCCAGCGGGACGATGCGCTCCTTGGAGCCCTTGCCCCTCGCGATGAGGTAGCCCGCGGTGAGCTGCACGTTGTTGAGCTCCAGCGTGCACAGCTCCGTCACGCGCAGGCCCGTGGCGTAGAGCACCTCCAGCATCGCCTTGTCGCGCATGCCGGTGACGGTGCGCTCGTCGGGCGCGGCCAGCAACTGCTCCACCTCCTCCAGCGTGAGGAAGATGGGCAGCTTGCGGGGGGACTTCGGCGTGTCCACGTCCTCGGTGGGGTCCTTGTCCGCCAGCCGCTCAGCGACGAGGAAGCGGTGGAAGACGCGGATGGCGGCCAGGTGCCGCGCCTGACTGCGGCGGCTCAGGCCCTGCTTGCCCAGCGTCGTCAGGTGCGCGAGCACGTCCTCCTGGGTGACGCGGGCCGCGTCGTCCTTGCCCCGTGAGCGCAGGTCCTCGAAGTACACGGTGAGGTCCGCCGCGTAGGCGTCCACCGTCTTGCCGGACAACCCCCGCTCCGCACGGATGAAGGCGATGAACGCGTCGAGCAGTCCTTCCATGGGCCCAGGGTAGCGAAGGAACACCCGGGGGCAACTCCCCGGACCTCCCACCGTCACGACCTTCACCCCCGGAGCGTCACCAGGACCGGAAGGTCGATCGTCCTTGAGGGAGGAATCCGCGCGACCGGACGCCGATGGAACCGTCAGAGCTTCAGGGCAACGTTGGCTTCAACCGGAGCGGGCCGATGACATGGCCTGTCTTCCGTCCACCCGAAACCAGGAGCAACCCGATGCGCGCACAAGAATGGCTGTGGATGGCGGTACTGACGCTGGGGAGCATGGGCACGACGGCGCTGGCCCAGCCTGCCCCCCAGGCGACGTCCGCCAAGACGAAGGAGGGCACCGTGAAGAGCAGGTCGGAGACGTCGATCCAACTGTCGGGCGCCACCAACACCGCCCCGCCGTTGACCTACGTCATCGAAAACCCGAAGCAGGAGCTCAAGGCGACCCTGGACGCCATCAAGCCCGGCGACACCGTTCGCGTCACCTACGCCCCGAACGCCGTGGGTGCGAAGGTCGTCAGCCAGGTCGAGAAGCTCCAGTCCGCGACCCCGTAGCACGACAACCGTCGGCCCCAGGGCTTCACCCCTGGGGTTCGACGGCGGCTTCCTGCGCATGCGCGCGCTCCAGCGCCTCCACCACCCACGGCCAGCCCACCAGGATGTTGCCCGGCGAGCGCAGGCACGCATCCGCCACCGCCAGCACCTCCGCGGGCCTGGAGCGCACCGCCAGCGCCAGGTGCCGGCCCAGGAACGGGTGCGGCAGGTAGCTCAGGTTGTGATGCCGCACCGGCACCCACCGCAGCGTGGGCCGGCCCGTGAAGCGCTCCACCGCGTACGCCACCGCCTGCGCCAGCACCTCCAGCGCGTAGAACGGCAGCCGGAAGGCGCACGCCAGGAAGGCCACCAGCGCGCTCGCCGCCACCGCGCCCGCGAAGGACACCGACGCCGCGCCACTCCACACGAACATGGGCACGACGCTCGTCGCGATCGCCGCCACCTGCACGTTGCGCACGGACGGCCCGCGCCCATTCGCCAGCCCGCCGATGCTCCCCGCCGACAGGCCGGACACGATGCCCAGGCACACGCCCACCGCCATCGCCGCCATGCCCCCGGACTCCGGACCGAAGGCTCCGCCCGCCGTGGCATGCAGCCCCGCCAGCATCGACATGCTCGCCAGCGACCCCAACAGCACGCCCGACGCGAGCCCCGACACCAGCGCCACCACCAGCCCCACCGCGGAACACAGCGTCGCGGAGATGAACCACACGCCCCGCATCGGCACGCCCATCACGTGCAGGCCCAGCCCGGCCAGCACCGTGAGGCCCGGCGACAGCACCACCAGCAAGAGCAGCATCCGCCAGACGAAGGCTCCGGCCGCGCGGCCTCCTTCCGCCTGTTCGCGCCACAACTGGCCAATGCGCCCCGCCGGCGAACGGATGCCGGCCTCGCGCAGGCGGTAGTGCAAATCAATGGGCCGCAGCATCAACAGCCCTAGCAGCGCGAGCGCCCCAGGCACCCGCTCCGGTACGTCGACAATCACTGGCGCTTCTGGACGGTCCCCCTCGGCCAAGGCTCCCCCCTCTGGTTCGGGTTCAGGCTTCCAGCCTACCCTTGCCTTGCCTGAGAATTTCAAGCGTATCGCCTATGAGTGAAACCACCGTGGACGGCTCGTTCAATGTCACGCCGCCGTCAAGGATGAGTTCCAATCCGTGTCCCAGCACGGCCTTGATGTCCCGGGCGTCTGACAAAACCGTACCATCGGTATGTGTTGCCGACGTGGTGATGAGCGGGCGGCCCAGCGCCTTCGCCAGCTCGCGGGGCAGCGTGGCGTCCGGCACGCGCAGTCCTACCTGCTTCTGCTTCGTCATCATCACCTCCGGCACCAGGCGTGTGGCCTCCAGGATGAAGGTGAAGGCGCCCGGGGTGAGGCCCTTCATCGCGCGGTAGGCGAAGTTGCTCACGTGCGCGTAGCGGGCGACGTCGGACAGGTCCGGACACAAGAGCGACAGGGGCTTCTTCTTGTCGCGGCCCTTGAGCTGGTACAGCCGCTCGATGGCCTTCTTCGCGTTCAGATCACAACCGAGGCCGTAATAGGTATCCGTGGGGTAGGCGATGAGGCCGCCCTTCTCCAGCACCTCCACCGCGCGAGCGATGTGGCGCGGCGAGGGGTGGTCCACGTCCACCTCGAGGATGGGAGCGACGGCGGGGGGCATGACGGGCGCGACTCCTGGCAGGGACAGGCTGACGGCGGCGAGCCCCAACTATGCGCCGCCGCCCGCCTCTTCCGCACGGATTTCGCCACTGCCCAGCAGCGCGCGCCGGGTGAGCACCGGGCCCACCAGTTCGTGCGCGGTGATCATCGCGACGATGAGCACCTCCACCTGCGGCCCGAACGTGGGGAAGGTGC
Organism: Corallococcus terminator; assembly: GCF_003611635.1. Lineage (GTDB taxonomy): Bacteria > Myxococcota > Myxococcia > Myxococcales > Myxococcaceae > Corallococcus > Corallococcus terminator. The sequence continues at coordinate 3,580 of NZ_RAVZ01000530.1, forward strand.
GCGACACCAGGGCCGCCAGCCCGAACGTCACCCCCGCCTGGGAGATGAGCCCCATCCACAGGTAGCGCTTGAGGCGCGGGTCCCCGGCGGGCGCGAACTTCCGGCACGCGGCCCAGATGGCCAGGCCCCGCAGGCCCACGAGCAGCAGCGCCGCCGGGCCCACCGTCACCAGCGCGTCCAGCTTCAGGCCCGCCCCCGCCGCGGCGAAGAAGAGCGCGAACACCGGCAGGCCCGCCTGCTGGATGGCATGGTGGATGCGCCGGCCTTCGCGTTCGTCCAGGTTCGCGATGAGCGCGCCCGCCGCCAGCGACACCAGCAGCGGCGACAGGTGCAGCCGCGCCCCGCCCTCCGCCGCCGCGAACGACAGGCCGACGATGAACAGGGGCAGCTCGCGGTTGACGCCCCGCATGTACAGC
>NZ_RAVZ01000531.1 GCF_003611635.1 Corallococcus terminator
GTGGGGATGAGCGGGCTGGGGAACTACCATGGGCACTACGGGTTCAAGACCTTCAGCCATGAGCGGGCGGTGATGGTCCAGTGGATGAAGTCGCTGGCGTCGGTGTTCTTCCCGCCGTATCGGGGAAAGCCCCAGGAATGGGCCTCCCGCGCGACCCGGATGCTGGAGTAGGCAATTCGCCGGCTCGCGGGGTGTTCACCCGGCAGGGTGGGCCTGATGAGGGAAAGAGGAGCCGGCATGCGCGTGGTGTCAGTGGAAGAGGCCCTGGTCCCCGGCCACCTGCAGGAGGTGTTCGACCGCCTGCAGGCGCGCCGGTGGGAGTTGGCGAAGACGGGGCCCAGGGAGCGCCTGGCGCGGCTGGAGAAGCTCAAGGCGCTGCTGTTGGAGCGGCGTGAGGAGCTGGCGGACGCGCTGCACGAGGACTTCCACAAGCCCGCGGCGGAGGTGGAGGCGACGGAGATCCTCCCCGTGCTGCTGGAGCTGGCGCACGTGCAGAAGCACCTGAAGGCGTGGATGAAGCCGCGCAAGGTGGGGGCGCCGCTCCTGCTCGCGGGCACGAAGAGCGAAGTGCACCCGGAGCCCAAGGGCGTGGTGCTGATATTGGCGCCGTGGAACTACCCGTTCCACCTGCTGGTGTCGCCGCTGGTGGCGGCGGTGGCGGCGGGCAATGCCGTCCTGTGCAAGCCGAGTGAGAAGACGCCGGGCACGGCGCGCTTCCTGGCGCAGCTCCTGCGGGACGTGTTCCCCGCGGACGAGGTGGCGCTGGTGGAGGGCGGGCCGGAGGTGGGCGAGGCGCTGTTGCGGCTGCCGTTCGACCACTTCTTCTTCACCGGAGGCCCGCGCGTGGGCCGGCGGGTGATGGAGGCGGCGGCGCGGCACCTGGCGGGGGTGACGCTGGAGCTGGGTGGGAAGTCGCCGGTCATCGTGGATGCGTCCGCGGACGTGGACACGGCGGCGGAGCGGATTGTGTGGGGCAAGTTCCTGAACGCGGGGCAGACGTGCATCGCGCCGGACCATGTCTGGGTGCACGCGTCGAAGGAGGAGGCGCTGCTCGCGGGGTTGAAGGCCGCGCTGGAGCGCTTCTACGGAAAGACGGAGGAGGCACGACGGGCGACGCCAGACTTCTGCCGGATGGTGGATGACGGGGCGTTCCGGCGGGTGTGCGGGCTGTTGGACCGGACGGTGGCGCAAGGCGCGCGGGTGGTGGCGGGCGGCGGCGTGCATGCGGAGACGCGGTACATCGCGCCCACGGTGCTAGCGGACGTGACGCCGGAGGCGCCGGTGATGGAGGAGGAGATCTTCGGGCCGGTGTTGCCGGTGTTGCGCTTCGAGTCCCTGGACGAGGTGGTGATGCAGGTGCGCGCGGGAGGAAAGCCCCTGGCGATGTATGTGTTCAGCCAGGACGAGGCGACCGTGGAGCGTCTGTTGAAGGAGACGAGCGCGGGCGGCACGGTGGTGAACAACGTGGTGTTGCACAACGTGAACCCGCACCTGCCCTTCGGTGGAATCGGGCAGAGCGGCGTTGGCGCGTACCATGGGGAGACGGGCTTCAAGGCGTTCAGCCACGAGCGCGCGGTGGTGCGCCAGGGACGCACGGCGTTCACGAACCTCTTCTTCCCACCCTACCGGGGCAAGGCGCAGCGACTGGCGCGGCTCGCGAGCAAGCTGTTCGAGTGACGCCGTAGGCGAAGAAGGGGATGTTCGAGTCTCACCATTCCGGTGCTGCTCACGACGGCCCTCCAGCAGGAGCACGCGACCGACGGAGGTTCGGATACGGATCCTCGAGCGTGGACTCTCGCCACACACTCACGCGCGCACGCTCCATCGCAGCGCCCAGGTCGAACGGGCCCGCACCTTTGACACATGAGGATGCATCGTCCCAAGCCGTGTCATCCCCACGCCGGACCTGTGACGTCCCCTCCATCGCAAGGAAGTACGCGACGGCCGCCGCAAGCCAGGGCACCTCCGAACGGATCCGCATGCAGGCCTCAGCCCCTTCCTCCATGCCGAGGTCCACACGCTGGCCTGCACGCTCCCGGCTGCTCAGGTAGAGCCAGGTCCAGCTCCGTGAGGCGGGATTGTGCGAGTCCCCATCCGAATCGATGTTGTGCAGGTCGCCCCAGAGAAACGCGGCGATGAGCCGGAAATCAGGACGTTCGTGAAGCGGCTTCACGAACCACGTGCACTCGGGACGTTCGGATTGCATGACAGGGATTGTCCACCCATCCACGGGGCCCCGTGTCCAGCACGGGGCCCTCGGACTCTACTGTCAGCTGCGCAGACCGGGTGCTTCCTGGCCCGTGCGCGCGACGTACTCCGTGTAGCCACCGCCGTACTTGTGGATGCCGTCCGGCGTCAGCTCCAGGATGCGGTTCGACAGTGCTCCCAGGAAGTGCCGGTCGTGGGACACGAACAACATCGTGCCCTCGTAGCGCGACAGCGCCGTGATCAGCATCTCCTTGGTGCCCATGTCCAGGTGGTTCGTGGGCTCGTCCAGCACCAGGAAGTTCGGCGGGTCGTAGAGCATCTGCGCCATCACCAGACGCGCCTTCTCACCGCCCGACAGCACCCGGCACTTCTTCTCCACCTCGTCGCCGCTGAACCCGAAGCAGCCCGCCAGCGCCCTCAACGACCCCTGGCCCGCGCGCGGGAACGAATCCGACAGCGACTCGAACACCGTCTTCTCGCCGTCCAACAGGTCCATCGCGTGCTGCGCGAAGTAGCCCATCTTCACGCTGCCGCCCAACGCCACCGAACCGTCGTCCGGCTGCGTGGTGCCCGTCACCAGCTTGAGCAGCGTGGACTTGCCCGCGCCGTTCACGCCCATCACCGCCCAGCGCTCCGCGCGCCGCACGAGGAAGTCCAACCCCTCGTAGATGGTCCGCTTGCCGTAGCCCTTGTAGACGTTCTTCAGGTTCACCACGTCGTCACCTGAACGCGGCGGCGGCTGGAACTCGAAGAGCACCGTGGAGCGGCGCTTCGGCGGCTCCACCTTCTCGATCTTCTCCAGCTTCTTCACCCGGCTCTGCACCTGCGCGGCATGCGACGCGCGGGCCTTGAACCGTTCAATGAACTTGATCTCCTTCGCGAGCATCGCCTGCTGACGCTCGTACTGCGCCTGCTGCTGCGCTTCGTTCTGCGCGCGCTGGCCTTCGTAGAAGTCGTAGTTGCCCGAGTACGTCGTCAGCGAGCCACCGTCGATCTCCACCACCTTCGTCACGATGCGGTTCATGAACTCGCGATCGTGCGACGTCATCAGCAGGCCGCCCTCGTACCCCTTGAGGAAACCCTCCAGCCAGATGAGCGACTCCAGGTCCAGGTGGTTGGAAGGCTCGTCCAGGAACATCGCGTCCGGGCGCATCAGCAGGATGCGGGAGAGCGCCACGCGCATCTTCCAACCGCCCGACAGCGCGCCGACGTCGCCGTCCATCATCTCCTCGGTGAACCCGAGGCCCGCGAGAATCTCTCGCGCCCGTCCCTCCAGCGCGTACCCACCCAGCTCCTCGAACCGGCCCTGCACGATGCCGTAGCGCTCGACGAGCTTCTCCATGTTGTCCGCCTGGTCCGGGTCCCCCATGGCGGCTTCCAACTGCTTCATCTCCGCCGCGACGGTGCTCACCGGGCCCGCGCCGTCCATCACCTCGGACACCGCGCTGCGGCCAGCCATCTCACCGACGTCCTGGCTGAAGTAGCCAATGGTGACGCCCCGGTCGATGGAGACCTGCCCTTCGTCCGGGTACTCCTGGCCGGTCATCATCCGGAACAGCGTCGTCTTGCCCGCGCCGTTCGGGCCAACGAGGCCCACCTTCTCACCCTTGTGGAGCGCAGCCGACGCCTCCACGAAGAGGAGCTGCTGCCCGTGCTGCTTACCGATGTTGTCGAGACGGATCATGTGCGTACCGAAAAGGCCCGGGAATCAGGCGGCGCGCCCTTATGCCACGGCCCGCCCCCCAGGGGGATGCTTCCGAAC
>NZ_RAVZ01000532.1 GCF_003611635.1 Corallococcus terminator
CGTCCCCACCCGTGGCGCCCTCGCGCTGCTGGTCCTGGGCATCCTCACCAGCGGGCTCGCCATCTACCAGTGGATGGAGCTGCTCACGCTGCGCGCGGGCGGTTCCACCAGTTGCGGTATCAGCGAGCAGGTCAACTGCGAGACCGTCTGGAATTCGGACTTCGCCAGCGCCGTGCACGACACGCTGGGCATCCCCATTGCCGGCCTGGGCCTCGTGTGGGGGCTCGTCGCGGTGGGCCTCTGCGCGCTGTACCTCGCGTGGGCGAAGGCGAAGCGCTCCGTGCGCCCCGCCACCAACGGCCTGCGCCTGCTGGCTGTCGCGGGCATCGTCTCCGTCGTCGTCTTCGCGGGCGTCAGCGCCAGGGTGGGCGTGGTGTGCCCCACGTGTCTTGCCACCTATGCGCTGGTGATTGCCTTCGCGGGCGTCGCCTGGAAGGGCCTCCCCGGCCCCCTGGCGCCCCAGTCGGGCGAGTGGGGCGAAGCGCTCAAGTGGACGGTGGGCATCTCCGCCGTCGCCTTCATCGCCATGCAGATGCCCGGCCGCGCCACCCCGCACGCCCAGAAGGCCGGCGCCTTCCTGCCGACCGCGACGGCCCCCGCGAAGGTTCTCTACGGGGACGAGGTGGAGCCCCCGCCCGTGACGCCGCCGACGCTGGAGGTCTATCTGGCGAGCCTGCCCCAGCAGCAGAAGCAGTACCTGGCGAACGCGCTCGTCGCGTATCGCGCCGCCACTCCGGAGCCGGCCGTCTACCCCGCGCGCCGCATCTACGGCCCGGTGGACGCGCCCGTGAAGGTGGTGGAGTGGACCGACAGCAAGTGCCCCCACTGCAAGTCGCTGGTGGAGGAACTGGCGTACATCAAGCGCGCCTCGCCCGAGGGCAAGCTGTCCGTGGAGGCCCGGCACTTCCCGCTGGATGGCGCGTGCAACCCGGCCATTCCCCGCCAGGGCCCGGACGCGCCCAGCGTGCGGTGTGAAGCCGCCAAGGCGATGGTGTGCCTGGAGGACGCGAAGGACTTCTGGAAGCTGCGCGAGCGGCTGTTCGCCGCCCAGGCCTTCCTGAGCACGGACAAGGTGATGGAGATCGCCACGTCTGGCTCCGTGGCACGCCCGCAGTTGGAGGCGTGCATGAGCAACCCCCAGACCTTGAGCAAGCTGCGCCAGGACGTCGAGTACGCCATGAAGTTCAACATCCAGGGCACGCCGCTGGTGCTGTTGAATGGCCGGCAGGTGCCGCCGTCCGCGCCGCTCATCTATTCGCTGGTGCTGGCCAACGGTGACGCGAACGCCGCCGCCTTCGTCGTGCTGCCGCCCGCTCGCGCGCCGGCCGCCGGTGGTGGCCACGAGGGCCACGCCCACCCGTAGGAGTCACCGCACGCCATGGGCAAGCGCGACAAGAAGGACGAGGCCCCGGCGTCCCCGGGGCCCTTCAACAACCCCTTCGCCGCCCTGTCCGCGCAGCGAGAGGCGCTGCCCGTGGGGCCGCCTCCGCCCGCGCCCAAGGGGAAGCCCGAACCCAAGGGCCCCGCGCGCGCGGTCGTGCGCATGGAGCGCAAGGGCCGGGGTGGCAAGGAGGTGACGGTGGTGGAGCAGTTGGGGCTTCCCGCGGCCCAGCTCGACACCTGGCTCAAGGCGCTCAAGGGCGGCCTGGGCTGCGGCGGTGTGGTGGAGGAGGACTCGCTGGTGTTGCAGGGCGACCAGCGCGAACGGCTTCCCGCGCTCCTGGAAGCGCGGGGCGTCCGCAAGGTCATCATCGGGTGAAGTGCCAGACAGGGGTGGAGGGCTTGCTCCACCCCGGGACCGCCGCGCGGACTACAGCGCGGCGATGATGGCGTCGGTGAACTCGCGCGTGGTGGCGCTGCCGCCCAGGTCGCCGGTGCGCACCTTCCCGTCGCCGCCGTAGACCTTCTGGATGGCGCCCTGCATGCGGCGGGCTTCGTCCTTCAGCTCCAGCCACTCCAGCATCATCACCGCGGACATCATCAGCGCGGTGGGGTTCGCGATGCCCTTGCCCGCGATGTCCGGAGCGGTGCCGTGCACGGCCTCGAAGACGGCGGTGCGCTCACCGATGTTGGCGCCCGGCACCATGCCCAGGCCGCCGACGAGGCCCGCGCACAGGTCGCTGATGATGTCGCCGTACAGGTTCTCCGTCACCATCACGTCGAACCGGGTCGGGTCCTTCACCAACTGCATGCAGAGGTTGTCGACGATGACCTCGTCGTACGTGATTTCGGGGAACTCGCGGCCGACCTTGCGGCAGCAGTCCAGGAAGAGGCCGTCCGACAGCTTCATGATGTTCGCCTTGTGGATGGCGGACACCCGCTTGCGGCCGTTCTTCCGGGCGTAGTCGAAGGCGAAGCGCGCGATGCGCGTGGACGCCTTCTCCGTGATGATCTTCAGCGCCTCCACGACGCCCGGCACCACGATGTGCTCCAGGCCGGCGTAGAGGTCCTCGGTGTTCTCGCGGACCACGACGACGTCGACGTTCTCGTAGCGCGTCTTGACGTTGGGGACGCTCTTCACCGGGCGCAGGGACGAGTACAGGTCCAGCCGCTTGCGCAGGCCGACGTTCGCGGACGGCAGGCCGCCGCCGACGACGGTGCCGGTGGGGCCCTTGAGGGCGACGCCGCTCTTGAGGACCGCTTCCACCGTCTCGTGGGGGAGGTTGGTGCCGAACTTGGCCACGACCTCCGCGCCAGCGTCCTTGAACTCGAACTCCAGGGGGACCTTGAGCGCTTCAAGGACGCGAATGGTGGCCGCCGAGACTTCGGGACCGATGCCGTCGCCGTTGATGACCGTCACAGTGCGCGTATTCGCCATGGGGGCGGTTCACACCACAAATCCGGGGGGGCCGGAAGGACGAAAACGGCCGTGTTTCATCCCGGGACATGGCGCCCATCAGCAGGGGCTCCCCGTACCCCTGCCCGGCCGGTGTGCGAGGGGGGCTTCGCCAGGCCACCCATGGCAGGCTTGGACGTCCTGATTCTCACGGTGGGGTGGAGATGAGCGGCAAGAAGCTCCCGGTCGGCCTGATGCTGGCGGGCATGTGGTTCTCGGCCTTCGCGCTGGTGGGAGGCTTCCTCCTGCTGCGCCCCATCCTCAACCCGCCGGAGATGCCGGGGGACATCCCCAGTCCGACGTTGGCCGACCTGCTCAACGAGAGCGTGGACGCCGCCCTGAAGAAGATGCACCCGCGTGATTCGCCCGGCCTGCGTCCGGAGGCGGTCGCGAATGCCCGGACGTTCCTGGGCGAGGTGCGCGAGGTGGTGGTGCGTTGTCAGAAGGGATCGTGGTCCTCCGGGGACAAGTACAACCCCGTGAAGTACGACCTGCTGTTCGTGGATGGCCGGAAGCTGGAGGGCGCCGCCACGGGCTCGCGGTGTGGCTCCGAACCGCTCATCTTCCGGGCCATCTTCCAGGACGGCCGGGTCGTCCAGGCCACCACCGATGGGCGTGAGCGCGCCTGGCCCGTGGAACGGGCCCGGAACCATGTGGCGGAATTCGGGGAGCGGGTGAGCCGCGTGGACTGGGACCTCCACCCTGAGCGCTACTTCCCTGACAGGGAGCCGGAGCCGACAAAGGAAGACATCGCGAAGCAGTGGAAGTGAACGGGGAGACGGTCCTCGCGGCGCTCGGTTGCTGGCTCTTCGATGGAAGTGGGGACAAGGCATCCCCACCTTGAAGGTCTACGCCTGCCAGGAGTCACCATGAAGCCCGCCTCCACGCGCCTGCTCAACGACGGTCACTGGATTCCGCGACTGGGGTTCGGCACGTGGCCGCTGGACGACGACGAGGCCGCGGTCGCGGTGGAGGCCGCGCTGAAGGCGGGCTACCGGCTCATCGACACGGCGTCACGGTACGGCAACGAGACGGGGGTGGGCAGGTGCCTCCAGGCGGCGGGGTTGCCCCGGTCGGATGTGT
>NZ_RAVZ01000533.1 GCF_003611635.1 Corallococcus terminator
GGCGAGGGGAGCGCGGTCGACGCGCAGCCGCCGCGAGCCCTCGGGCCATTCGTCCCGCTCATCGACCCAGGGCTGGGTCACCACCACGCGGACCTCTCCCACGCTCAGCAGGTGACGGCGGCGTTCCAGGGGAAGTTCGGCGGCCACCGGCAGATAGGCGGCGCCAGCCATGAGGATGCCGAGCACGGCGACGACCTGCTCCCAGCCCTTCTCCATCACCACCGCGACCAGCGTGTCGGGCTGGACGCCCGCGTCCCGCAGCCGATGGGCCAGGTCGGTGGCGAGCTTCGCGACCTCACCATAGGTGAGGCTGAGGTCTCCACTGAGGATGGCGGGCTGCTGGGGACGCAGCGCGGCCTGCTGGAGGAAGGGCGTGTGCAGGAGGCCGTCGGGGAGCGGGGCCCCGGTGGCGTTGATGGTTTCGCGCCGGGCCAGGTGCGCCGCGGGCGTGAGGCTGAGCGTGGCGTCCGTCCAGGCCTTCTCTCCCGCCGCGAGCGTCTCCAGTAGCTGGCGGTAGGCCTCGAACATGTCATCCAGCATTCCTGGGGAGAACAGCGCCTCCACCGCGTCCCAGTTGATGGCCAGCCCTTCGTCCTGTTCGAGGACCTGGAGGTCCAGCCACACCTGCGGCGTCTGGTTGATGCCGTAGACCAGCGTCCCGAGTTCGTTGAGTGCGGAGGCTCCCTGGCCGGAGCTCCCCAGGGCGAGGCCGCTGGTGAAGACCACGGGCATCAGCGTGCGCGGAGTGCCGCCCTCGCGGCGCGCCAGCTCGCGGAGCACCTGCACGCCTCCGAAGAAGCGGTGGTCCATGTCCTTCAGCAACTGCTGCTGGAGCCGGGTGGCCCGGTCGGTGAACGTGCCCGGCAGCGCGCCGTCCACCTCCAGCAGGTTGATGGACGTGAAGTCGCCGACGATGTCGTGGACCTGCGGGTGCAGCGGCAGGCGGTTGAAGAGGGTGAGGTTGAGGACGAAGCGCTTGCCCTTGCTCCACGTCGCGAGGACCTCGGCGTAGGCGGCCATCAGCAGGCCGGAGGGCGTGAGGCCCGCCTTGCGCGCGCGCGCCGCGAGCTGCCGCCACGTCGCGGGCTCCAGCCGGCCGCTGCGTCGCTGGAACTGGTACTTCTCCAGCGTGGCCGGGTTGCTGGCGAGCGGAAGCTCCGGCGCGGACGGGAAGGTGTCCAGTCGCTCCGTCCAGTAGTTGCGCGAGCGCGTGTACAGCTCCGTGTCGCGAAGGCGTTCCTCCGCGAGCACGTAGTCGCGGAAGGAGAGCTCCAGCGGCGCGAGCGGGAGGTCCGGCTGCGCGTAGAGCTGGGACCACTCCTGGAAGAGGCGCGTCATGCTGGCGCCGTCCGCGATGACCACGTCGATGCTGATGTGGAGGCGGACGCGCTCCTCCGGCAGCAACGTCGCCCGGAGCTCGAACAGGGGCCACTGATCCGTCGGCAGCACCTGATGGGACATCTGTTGCCGCGCGTCGTCGATGAGGCGCGTCGCTTCTTCGGCGCCCACCCGGCGCAGGTCGCTGGTGGCGATGACGTAGGTGGGCACCTGGGCCAGGAACTGCTGCTGGCCACTGGCGAGGATGACGGCCCGCAGCATCTCGTGCCGCTGCACCAGCCGATTCCACGCGCGAGCGAGGCGCTCCACGTCCAACCCCCGCCCCTCCAGCTCGAAGTACACGTGGGTGGAGACGCCGCCCAGGTCGACGGCGCCCGCGCGACCGACCCAGTACGCCTGCTGGATGTCCGTGAGCGGGAAGGGCTCATGACGCCGTTCGGGATCCGGCACCGCTCGCGGCAGCTCCACCGACGTGTGGAGCAGTTCGAGCAGCTCCGCCTTGCGCTCCACCAGTTCGTTGCGCAGCTCCGGGCTCAGCGCTCCCTGGGGCGCGCTGAAGCGCAGGCGATGGTCCTCCTCCCACAGCTTGATGCCCAGGCGGTTCACCTCGGACAGCACCTCCATGATGCTTCTCACAGCTCACCCTCCTCTCTGGGCTCTGAACTCGTGTCGGGAACGGATGTCGTGGCGCGCAGCGCCTGGCGGACCGTGTCGATGTACTCCGCCAGCGTGGCGACGGTGGGGTGGGCGTAGAGGCCGTGCAGCGGCAGCTCCATCTCGAACGCCTCGCGCACGCGGGCGGTGAGCTGCGTGGCCAGCAGCGAGTCGCCTCCCAGCTCGAAGAAGTTGCCGTGGAGGCCCACCCGCTCCAGGCCCAGCAGGGCCGTCCAGAGCTTCACCAGGAACTCCTCGGTGGGCGTGCGGGGACCGGCGAGGTCCTCGGGCGCGGAGGGCCTGGGCGCGGCCAGGGCCGGCAGGGCCTTGCGGTCGAGCTTCCCGGTGCTCGTCCGCGGCAGCGCGTCCAGCGGCACGTAGAAGTCGGGGACCATGTAGTCCGGCAGCTTCCGGGAGAGGTGGTCGCGCAGGGCGTCGGGCTCGAAGCGGCGGACGGAGAGCGGTGCTTGCGCCAGCAGCACGTCGAACCCGACGACGTCGGCGAGGGAGCCGGGGTGGCTCAAAAGCGCGCTCTGGGCGTATCCGGCATCGCGCAGCAGGTGGACCCACTGGTCGCTCGGCAGGAGCGGGTGGTGGGCGCGCAACCGCGTGTCCTCGAAGCGGTCGAAGCCCTGTTGCAGGCCCATGATCAGATCGAAGGAGCGGAAGAACTTCGTCTCCTCCAACACCAGCAGCAGTCCGCCCGGAGCGAGGAGCGTCCGGAGGTTGCCGAGGCTGTCCTTGAGGTGGCGGGTGTCGTGCAGCACGCTCGACGCGATGATGATGTCGAAGGACTGGGGCTCGTAGCCCTGGGTCCGGGGACTCGCCTCCAGGTCCAGCAGGCCGTATTCGACGAAGGGGAAGTCCGCGAACTTCTTCCGGGCGGCCGTGAGGAAGAACGACGAGATGTCGGTGAAGGTGTAGTGGCAGCGCGCGGGTGGCAGCAGCGGCAGCAGGTGTTCGGTCGTCGAACCGTAGCCCGCGCCCACCTCCAGGATCCGCAGCGGCCTGTCCTGGACGCCGGTGGCCACGACGGCGCGCAGCACGCTGGCGAGGACCTCGTTGGAGCGCTGGAAGAGCTTGCGGTAGACGAGCGGCGTCTCCTCGGCGGCGTAGACCTGCGCGGAGCGCGCGCCGTCCGTGAGCACCTGGGGGAGATCCGCGACGCCCTGGAGGAACCAGTCGCTCTCCTTCGGGGAGAAGCCCAGTCCGGCGGCAAGCTGGGCGCGGACGCGTGAGGCCAGCTCGGGCGAACCTCCCGCGGGCAGGGGCCGCACCGCTTCGAAGAACTCCCCGTCCTGGCGCAGCACGCCTTCCTCGGCCAGCACGCGCAGGCCTCGCGACATCCACTTGCGGTAGCGCGAGGCCACCCGGCCCCGGGCCATGAGCCCGTCCACGTCGTGCCGTTCGCCCGGTGCCACGAAGAGGCCCAGCTTCCGCAGGGCGTCGCACAGCTCGGTCAGGTACAGCGCATCCAGGCTCCGCCACAGTCCGATGAACGCGTCCCGATCCACGTCGTGCTGCGGCTGTCGGGCCTGGGCCAGTCCCGCGTCGATGGACTCCTGCCAGGTCTTGCCGGCCTGGGATGGATCCGCGCTCGACACCGGGAAGACGTCCGAGGCGGGCGCGTCCTTCGCGACCACGTAGGCCACGAGGTGGCGGTTGGCCCCGGGTTCACCGACGGCGGTGACGACGGCCTCGCGAAGGGAGGGGTGGAGTGCGAGCGCGGCTTCAATCTCTCCCAACTCGATGCGGAAGCCGTTGACCTTGACCTGGAAGTCCTCGCGTCCAAGGAACTCGATGGCGCCGTGGGGCCAGTAGCGACCGAGGTCGCCCGTCTTGTAGAGGCGCTCGCCGGTGCGGGGGTGGGTGATGAAGCTGGCCTGGGTGCGGGGCTCATCGCGCCAGTAGCCGAGCG
>NZ_RAVZ01000534.1 GCF_003611635.1 Corallococcus terminator
GCCCTCCAGTGCTCCGCGCCCCACCCGCATCCTCGTGGCCGACGACCAGTCGGACGTGCTGGAGGCGCTGCGGCTCTTGCTCAAGCGCGACGGCTACACGGTGGTGAGCGCCCAGTCCCCCGCGGGCGTGCTCGCCACGCTGGACGCCGAGGACGTGGAGCTGGTGTTGATGGACCTCAACTACGCGCGCGACACGACGTCCGGGCGCGAGGGCCTGGACCTGCTCGGCCAGCTCCGCGCGCGGGATGCCCTGCTGCCCGTGGTGGTGATGACCGCGTGGGGCAGCGTCGAGGGCGCGGTGGAGGCGATGCGCGCGGGGGCCCGGGACTACGTGCAGAAGCCCTGGGACAACACGCGCCTGCTCGCCACGCTGCGCACGCAGTTGGAGCTGGCCCGCGCGCTGCGGCGCACCCGGCGGCTGGAGGGAGAGAACCAGCACCTGCGCCGCGAACAGGGAGGACGCTCCCCGCTGGTGGGCGAGTCGCGCGCCATGCTGCCGGTGCGCCGGCTCATCGAACGCGTGGCGCCGTCCGCCGCGCCGGTGCTCGTCACCGGGGAGCACGGCACCGGCAAGGAGGTGGTGGCGCGCCTGCTCCATGCGGCCAGCCCCCGCGCGGACCGGCCCTTCGTCGCGGTGAACTCCGGCGGCCTGTCGGAGGGCGTCTTTGAAAGCGAGCTGTTCGGTCATGTGAAGGGCGCCTTCACCGACGCGAAGACGGACCGCATCGGCTGCTTCGAACTGGCGGACGGCGGCACGCTCTTCCTGGATGAGATTGGGAACATGCCGCTCGGCCAGCAGGCCAAGCTGCTGCGCGTCCTCCAGACGGGAGAGCTGCACCCGGTGGGCTCGTCGCGCATGCGCAAGGTGGACGTGCGCGTGGTGAGCGCGACCAACGTGGACCTGGGCCGGGCGGTGACGGAAGGCCGCTTCCGCGAGGACCTGCTCTACCGGCTCAACACCGTGGAGGTGCAGTTGCCGCCCCTGCGCGAGCGGCGCGAGGACATCCCGCTGCTCGCCGCGCACTTCCTCGCGCTCCAGGGTCAGCGCTACGGCCGCCCCACCGTCCACCTGGCGCCGGACGCGCTGGAGGCCCTGATGGCCTATCCGTGGCCGGGCAACGTGCGCGAGCTGGAGCACGCCGTGGAGCGCTCCCTGCTGATGGCGACAGGGGACCGGGTGGAGGCGGAGGACCTGCTGCTCAAGCGCGCGGGGCAGAACCCTGGAGGTGCCGCGCGGCTGGAGGAGATGACGTTGGAGGAGGTGGAGCGCTACCTCATCGAACGCGCCCTCGGTCGTCAGGACGGCAACGTGAGCGAGGCGGCGAAGGCCCTGGGCCTGTCGCGCAGCGCGCTCTACCGGCGCCTCCAGTACTACGGCATCAAGGGCGCCCGTTGAAGCTGGGGCCGAAGCTCGAGCTGAAGCTCAGGTCGAGGCTCGGGTCGAGGCTCCGGCCGAACCTCGGGCAGAAGCTCAAGCCGAGATCAGGGCTGAAACTCGGGCTGAAGCTCTGGTCGAGGTCCCAGCCGCACGACCTGCGCGTCATGGGGCTCGCGGTCCTCGCGGCGCTGCCCGCCGTCGTCGTGTCGCTCGCGCTGCTGTGGACGGGGGACTTCAGTGCCAAGGTGCGCTGGACGCTGTCCGTGCTGGTGCTGGCTGTCCCAACCGGAGCGTGTCTGGCGTTGCGCGAGCGCGTGATACGGCCGCTGCACACGGTGGCGGGCCTGCTGGCCGCGCTGCGCGAGGGTGACTACTCCGTGCGCGGGCGGGGCGGACGCGCGGGCGACGCGCTGGGCGAGGTGCTGCTGGAGGTCAACGCGCTGGGGGACACGCTGCGCGAACAGCGGCTGGGCGCGATGGAGGCGGGCGCTCTGCTCGCGCAGGTGATGGAGGCCATCGACGTGGCGGTGCTGGCCTTCGACTCGGAGGGCAAGCTGAAGCTGGTGAACCGCGCGGGCGTCCAGTTGGTGGGCCTGCCGCGCGCGCAGCTCGTGGGGCAGCGGGCGGAAACGTTGGGATGGCAGGAATTGCTGGAGGGTCCCGCCCCACGCCGGCTGACGCAAGCCTTTGCCCGGGAAGGTGGCCCCTACGAATTGTGGCGGGGCACGTTCCGCGAGGGAGGCCAGCCGCACCAGTTGGTGGTGCTCACCGACCTGCGTCTGGCATTGCGCGAGGAGGAGCGCGAGGCGTGGCGCCGTCTGGTGCGCGTGCTCAGCCACGAAATCAACAACTCCCTCACGCCCATCCAATCCATCGCGGACGCGCTCCGGGACCTGGTGGCCCAGGTGCCCCGGCCCGCGGATTGGGAGGAGGACACGCGGCACGGGCTGGGCATCATCGCCCGCCGCGCGGAGGCTCTGGCGCGCTTCATGTCCGCCCACGCGCGTCTGGCCCGCCTGCCCCCGCCCACGCCGGGCACGGTGGAGGTGGAGGCCTGGGTGCGGCGCGTGGTGGCGCTGGAGCCGCGCCGTCCGGTGGCGGTGCGCCCCGGCCCCGCGCTGACGGTGCCCGGGGATGCGGACCAGTTGGAGCAGGTGCTCATCAACCTGGTGCGCAACGCGGTGGACGCCGTCCTGTCGGAAGCCGGGGGCCAGGGCGGTGTCTGGGTTTCCTGGGCGGTGCACGCGCCCGGCGCGGTGGAGGTCTGGGTGGAGGACGAGGGCCCGGGCCTGTCCGACACCGCGAACCTCTTCGTGCCCTTCTTCACCACCAAGCCGCAGGGCAGTGGCATTGGACTGGCGCTCAGCCGGCAAATCGCCGAGGCCCACGGCGGCGGTCTGCGATTGGAGAACCGCACCGACGGGCGCGGCTGCCGCGCGCGGCTCAAGCTCCCGCTGGACGCTCCGCGCGCGTGACGGGCACCTGGAGGGACTCGGACGCCGGCTCGGACGTCCTGGGCGCGACGGGCTGGGGATCCCTCACGACCCACTGGTACAGCAGCGCATTGGCCGCCCAGAAGAACAGGCTGCTGAAGCTCACGTAGAGCAGCCGGGTACCGGGCCACACCTGGAACGGGTGGTGGAACACCTCCGCCGCGATGAAGCCGCACAGCCACTGGCCCGGCCAGCACAGCGCGGTGGTCCACAGCACGCGCTGCCACAGGGCCATCCGGGCGGGCCGGAACCAGAGCGTGTTCAGGGCCCACAGCGCCACCACCGCGCCGCTCCACAATCCCAGGCTGACGACGGAGAACCCGCGGTGCGGCGACTCCGGGTACACCCAACCCCAGTCCCCGTTCATCCAGCGGAAGGCCACGTTCTGGGACAGCTCCAGCAACCAGAAGCACGGGGCCAGGATGAGCAACTGCACCAGCAACACCCGTCGCGCCAGGTCCGCCACGCCCCTGAGGAGCTGCCCGTACGTCCAGGTCAGCGCAATCATTGGTCCCTCCCCGGGCGCGGTGGGCTCTGTGCCCCATGTCTTGAACGGTGTGGCCTTTATTTCTTGATTTATGCGGTTGGAAGGGCCTCCCGGGTTTCATCCCACACAAGCAATCCCAATGGTTTGCATGGTCAGACGCGCGCCGGTGCTATTCAAAGACGGACAATTCGGAGAGGGAGAGGATTGCCCCGGGGTTCGTGCCACCGCTGTATTCCAGCAGCTCCACGGAGAGCCGGACGTAGCGGATGGGGGCCGCGTCGGCGAGGGGCAGCTCGACGAAGGCAGGCTCCACGTCTCCGAGGAGGATGGGGGAATCCCCGTAGGGCGATTCCTGCTCGGTGAGGTCGGCGAAGTCGCTGTGCAGGAAGAAGTTCAGGGTCTCGTTGTACGAATCGAGCTCCCGCAGCACGGTGCGGCTGAGCTGCTGCCAGTGCTCTCCGTCCAGGCTGCCCTCCAGGACGAGCCATTCCTTGCCCTCGTAACTGTTCGCGTGGCGCAGGTTCCGCACCACCGCATGGCGGGGGCG
>NZ_RAVZ01000535.1 GCF_003611635.1 Corallococcus terminator
GGGTTGGTAGGCGTGGTGCACGAAACACAGCTCTTGGCCGCCTGGGGGGCGGATCCGCTGGCGCAGGTGTCGGACGTGATGGCGCGGGTGCGAAAGACGCAGTTGAGGAGCAACGGGAAGCGGCCCATCCATCAGGCTCGGCTGGCTGCCCGCCCCACGCGGAGGCCGAAGCTTTTCTGAAAGGGCGCGGTCCCTGGCGGAAGTAGAGTGGGGCGTCGTGTCCGAAGCCGCCCCCGCCGCCTGGACCGTGTACATGCTGCGCTGTCGCGACGGCACGCTCTACACGGGCGCCACCAACAACCTGGAGCGCCGGCTGGCCACGCATGGGCGCGGCAAGGGCGCGGCGTACACGCGGGCCCGGCTGCCAGTGACGCTGGTGTGGAGCGAGCCCGCGGAGGACCGGAGTGCCGCCCTGCGCCGGGAGGCCGCCATCAAGCGGCTCACGCGCGCGGACAAGCTCCGGCTCTTCGCGCGGCGTCCCGGGCGGCGCTAGACGCACGCCCGATCGCCTTGTTGGGCGGGCGGATTTAAAATCCGCGACGGGATGCGGTCCGCGCGACAGTGGCCGGGGTGTTTCCGGCGGTTTCATCGTGCAGTGATGATCCGCCTGGGGCTCCCGGGTGGGTGTACGGCCCGTGGAGGCTCGAACTAGGGTGTCGGTGTTCCTTGCAAGGGGAAGTCCATGCTCAGGTCGCGCTCGTCCTTGTTCGTCTTGCTTGCGTTGGGATTGGGAGGCCCGGGGTGCGGCGGGGCCAACCACCAGCCCGTCATCACCGCGGGGCCCAGGCCCCTGGGTTCGCCTTCAACACCGGGCGGCCTGAAGTTCGAGGAGGGGACGCAGATCCAGCTCCAACTCGAGGTGAAGGACCAGGACGAGGACGAAATCTTCTTCCTCTGGACGCAGTCGCCCGCGAACCCGGCCGGAGCGTTCAGTAGCACCACGGTGGCGACGCCCACCTGGACGGTGCCGCCGCCGCCCGAGGACCCGAAACAGGCCTTCCGCCTCTTCGTGGAGGTGAAGGACGGCAACGGGGGCGTGCTCCTGGGCCAGTCGCCGGACATCTACGTCCTCCCCAAGCAGTAGGCGCCTGCCGGGGAGGCGGACCGCGCGTCGGGCTAGCCCGCGACGGTCGCGGAAGGGGGCGGGGAGCCGGGCCGCTGCTTCGAGCGGCCCCGGAGGGCGACGACGATGGCCGCCACCAGGCCCACGCCCGAACCGATGGCCGCGCCCATCAACTGCGAGTGCATCAGCGACGCGGTCACGCTGCGCACCACCTCCGGCAGGTTGCACATGGTCTGCGCGGCGAGCGGCGTGCTGTTGTTCCACTCGATGTACGAGGGGGCCGTCAGCGACGCGACGAGGGTGCCCAGCAGGGTGCCGGCCAGGATGAAGATGAGGAATGTCTTGAACAGGGCCATGGGAGGGACCTCCTCGGCGGGTGGGCGGCGGGCCGTCCTTAGTATGCGTCCGCCCGCCGCGAAAGGGGCGAAGGCATGCTAAGGGAGGGGGCGTGCCGCTCCTGCCTCTTGCCATCCTGTTCGGGGTCGTCTCGCTCGCGTGCGCGGTCACCCTGTTGATCCACGCCTTCCGCCGCAGCGTGGGCACGGGGGTGATGGTGCTGCTCATCCCCTGCTACATGCTCGTGTACGCCTTCAGTCAGTTCGAGCACCCGCGCAAGAACCTCATCGTCGCCGGCTTCCTGGCCAGCACGGTGCTGACGGCGGTGTTCCTGGGCATGGGCTCCCACGGGCTCGCGGCGGTGGCGGCGCGCACCCCACCTCCCGGCTTCTAGCGTCCCCGTCCCGTGGTCGCGTCCTCCGCCCTCGTCCCGGATGCGCGCTGTGGCCAGCATCCGGCGGTGGCCGCGGTGGCGCTCTGCACGCGCTGCGGCGGTTTCCTGTGCGGCGCGTGCACGGAGGTGCTGGAGGAGGCGGCGTACTGCGAGCCGTGCGCCGAGCGGCGCTGGCAGGACACGCGGCCGTGGCGCGAGGGGCGGGGGCTGCTGGTGGCCAACGTCCTGGGGCTGCTGTTCCTCTCCGCGCCGCTGGTTCAACTGTCGTGGACGCTGGAGCTCGGTCGGCTGAGCGGGGTCGAAGCGATGCTCATGCTGCTGGGGTGGACGCTGGTGGCGGGGGGCGGCGGCGTCGCTTTCTCCACCTGGAAGTTGAGCCGCCACACCCGTGAGAGAGCGCTGCGTCGGTGGGTGGGCCAGGCGCGCGCCCTGCGCGTCCTGTCGGCGCTGATCCTGCTGTGCCTGGCGTTTTGGGTCGTCATCGCCGTCCGCGTGCTGGTCTTCCGCCAGGGGCTCTGAGGGCCCGGGACGCCCTGTCACACGCCGCGCGCGTTGGGGTCCCACAGGTACTTGTGCATCTGGAGCTGGAAGCGGACGGGGAGCCGGTCCTCGATGATCCACTCCGCCAGCTCGCGCGGGTGGAGCTTGTCGAAGATGGTGGAGCACAGGACGCTGTACGGCTTGGAGCCCAGCTTGTGCTCGGTGATGAGCGCGCGCGACCACTCGTAGTCCTCGCGTGAACCGATGACGAGCTTGAGCTCGTCGTTGGCGTTCATGGACACGAGGTTGCGGTAGTCATTGCGGTCGCACTCGCCTGACGACGGCGTCTTCATGTCCACGATTTTATGGACGGCCGGCGGCACGAGCCGCACGTCGATGGCGCCGCTCGTCTCCAGCAGCACCTTGAGGCCCGCGTCGAGCAGCGACTCCATCAGCGGATACACGCCGGGCTGGAGCAGCGGCTCGCCGCCCGTCACCTCCACCGCGGGCGTGTTGAGCGCCAGGATTTCCGTGACGATGTCCGCGTTCTTCCTGCGGTTGCCGCCGTGGAAGGCGAACTCGCTGTCGCAGTACGTGCAGCGCAGGTGGCAGCCCGTGAGGCGGATGAAGGCGCAGAGCAGGCCGGCGTGAGAGGACTCACCCTGGAGGGAGAGGTAGATTTCCTTCACCACCACGGAGTCGGCGGTGGGGACGCGGCGGGGCTCGATGTGCGGGCGTGCGGCGGGCATGGGCGTGCTTGCGAAAAGGGGCGCATCAAGCGCACCCGGGGGCCGTGGGTCAAGCCCGGCGGTCCATCCCGGGACGAACGCACCCCGGGGGGCGGGGAATTCCAGGTCGGTCGTCTGCTTCCGCGGGCCTGGGCCTAGGTGTTGGACGGGGACTGGCGGGCCTTCACCCGGTCGATGAAGGTGTCGATGAGGTGCCGGGCGATGCTCAACCGGGGCGGGATGCGCGGCAGGTCGTCCACGTTGAACCAGCGGGCCTCGGCGATCTCCTTGCCGTCCACGGTGACCTCGCCGCCTGCGTACTCGGCCATGAAGCCCACCATGAGCGAGCGGCCGAAGGGCCACGGCTGGCTGCCGAAGTAGGTGACGTTCTTCAGGTCCACGCCCACCTCCTCCTTCACTTCGCGCAGGACGGTCTCCTCCAGCGACTCGCCAGGGTCCACGAAGCCGGCGACGGTGCTGAAGAACGGTTCGGGGAAGGTCGCGTTGCGCGCCAGCAGCATCTGGTCGCCCCGGGTGATGAGGACGATGACCGCCGGAGAGATGCGCGGGTAGTAGGGCGTGTGGTCCGCCGGGCAGCGACGGGCGCGCTCCCCCGCGACGAGCTGCGTGGGGGTGCCGCACTTGCCGCAGAAGCGGTGGCTCACGTCCCACTCCGCGATGGACAGCGCGCGGCCGGCCACGGCGAAGGTGGCTTCGTCCACCTGCTTGTACAGCGACCGGGCGGGGACGAACTTCAGGCCTTCGGGCGGCGCGGAAGGCGGGCGACTGCAGCGTGGCCCCCGCGAAGACGCGCGTGTCGAAGCCGTCGTAGATCTCCTTGCGGTCCGAGTACCGGTCCAGCGCCGCCAGGTACGCGGCCTCCTCCTTCG
>NZ_RAVZ01000536.1 GCF_003611635.1 Corallococcus terminator
GCCGCGAAGTGCGCCCGCTCACCCGAGAGGGCCCGCACCGCCAGGGCCTCGGCCTCGGCTTCCAGGGCCCCATCCACGAGCAGCCCCGCCCCGCCGTTCCCATGAGGGACGCGCCCCGCGCGCTGTTGCAGCACATGCACCAGCTCATGCGCGAGGATCCGGGTCCCGCGAGCCGAGTCGAGCTCCAGTGCCCCCGGAGCGAAGAGAATCTGCTCTCCCCAGCACAGGGCCTTGGCCCCCAAACTCGCGACCAGGGGGTGCTCGTGCAGGCGCACACCGCTCAGCTCGGCCCCGAAGGCGCGCTCGAACCGGACGCGCAACCGCTTCGGGAGTGCCCAGCCCCGAGCGCAGGCCTGCTCCAGGAGCGAAGGGGAGATGCAACGGTGCCGAGCATCCAAGATCAGTGCTCCCAGGCTATCGGGTCATGTCCCGTGAAGGACGAATCCTACACCCAGGGGCTCTCAGCAGGCGTCAGGCGGGGGAGAGGAAGGTGGGCCCTCCTGGATTCGAACCAGGGACCAATCGGTTATGAGCCGACAGCTCTAACCGCTGAGCTAAGGGCCCTCGCGTCTCTCCCGCCCGTCATGAGCGGACGGCCTCACGCGGCGGCGGGCCGACTATCTCCCCGCGCCCGCGCGTGTGGCAAGGCCCGCCGTCAGTCGTCGCGGGCCTTGTCGAGCGCCACGCGGAACACCTGTCCGCGCTGGTTCACCGTGACGCCCTCCGCGCGCAGTCGCTTCGCCTGTTCGTGGGCCACCGGCGGCGCCAGCGTCCCGTCCGAACGGATGACGCGCCACCAGGGCACCTGCGTGGCCTGTCCCGGAAGGTGTTTCAACTCCCGTCCCACGCCGCGCGCCGCGCCGGGCCGCCCCGCGTAGAGCGCCACCTGCGCGTACGAGCGCACCTGCCCCCGGGGGATGGTGCGCACCTGGCGCATTACGTTCTCTGAGAAGGGCAGGGGTTCAGCGGGCTTCTTGGGAGGCACGGGAGAGCTCGGGACGAAAAAATGAAGAAGGCCCCCGGTCCACGACGAGCGGGAGCGGGGGCCTTCAGACAATCAGGTCAGCGGACCTCGCGTCAGCTCTCCACGAAGGAGCGCAGGCGCTTGGAGCGGCTGGGGTGGCGCAGCTTGCGCAGCGCCTTGGCTTCAATCTGGCGGATGCGCTCGCGCGTCACCTCGAAGTCCTGGCCCACCTCTTCCAGCGTGTGGTCGCTCTTCTCGCCGATGCCGAAGCGCATGCGCAGGACCTTCTCCTCGCGCGGCGTGAGCGTGGCGAGCACCTTCCGCGTCTGCTCGGCCAGATTCATGTTGATGACCGCGTCCGCGGGCGACACGAGGCTCTTGTCCTCGATGAAGTCGCCCAGGTGGCTGTCCTCTTCCTCGCCGATGGGCGTCTCCAGGGAGATGGGCTCCTTGGCGATCTTCAGGACCTTGCGCACCTTGTCGAGCGGCAGCTCCATCTTCTCCGCGATCTCTTCCGGCGTCGGCTCGCGGCCAATCTCCTGCACGAGGTAGCGGCTCGTGCGGATGAGCTTGTTGATGGTCTCGATCATGTGCACCGGGATGCGGATGGTGCGGGCCTGATCCGCGATGGCGCGGGTGATGGCCTGACGGATCCACCAGGTGGCGTACGTCGAGAACTTGTAGCCGCGCTTGTACTCGAACTTGTCCACCGCCTTCATCAGGCCGATGTTGCCCTCCTGGATGAGGTCCAGGAACTGCAGGCCGCGGTTCGTGTACTTCTTCGCGATGGAGACCACGAGGCGCAGGTTCGCCTCCACCAGCTCGCTCTTCGCGCGCTCCGCCCGCTTCTCACCCAGCCGGATGGCGTCGTAGTTGCGGCGCAGGGCGTCCACGGGGAGGTTGGCTTCCTCCTCCACGCGCTTGATCTTCCGCACCGCGGTGCGCACGTCGCGGTCCAGGACCTCGAGCTGCTCGGCGGTGAAGTTGAGCTGCTTCTGGAGCTTCTTCGCGATGTTCGGGTTCTCGCGAGACTCCTTCAACTGCGGGCGCAGGTCCTTCATGGAGACGCTGTAGCGACGCTCCAGGTCGCCCAGCTCCTCCTCGGCCTTCTCCACGCGCTCGATGAGGCCCTTGAGGTTCACGACGATGCGGTCCACCTGCTTCTTGTTCAGCCGCATCTCCTCCAGGACCTCCATCATCTTGGTCCGAAGGTCCTTCACCTCCTGCTTCAGCTCCTTCTTGCGCACCTCCGTGAGCTTCTTCTTCCCGGAGAGTTCCTCCTCCAGGACCTCGCAGTCCTTGGCGAACTTGCGGAAGCGCTCGATCTGCTTGGAGATCTGCTCGATCTTGTTCAGCTCGCTCTGAGCGAGCTGCGCGGGAGCCTCGGCCTCGGAGACCTCTTCGACGGCCTCCTCCGCGTTTTCCGACTGGGCCTCTTCGGGCGCGTCCTTGATGACGTCGCGCACGCGCAGCTTGCCCGTCTTCAGGCGGTTGCTGATGTCCAGGATGTCCGCCACGGCGACGCGGCAGGCGAGCAGGGCGCGCAGGACTTCCTTCTCACCCTCTTCGATGCGCTTGGCGATCTCCACCTCGCCCTCGCGGGTGAGGAGGCTGACGCTGCCCATCTTGCGCAGGTAGAGGCGGACGGGGTCGTTGGACTTGCCACCCGGCTCGTCGTCCTCGTCCTTCTCATCCTCGTCCTGGTCTTCCTTCTCTTCCTCGACCGCGACGGTGGGCTTGATCTCGTTCGACTGCGCGGCCTTCTGCGCGTCGACGATCTCGATGTCGTTGTCGCCGAACATGCTCATCACGTCGTCGATTTGATCGGACGACACGATGTCGGCGGGCAGGGCGTCATTCACCTCGTCGTAGGTGAGGAAGCCCTTCTCGCGGCCGGCGGCGAGCAGGTCCTTCACTTCCTTGCGCTCGGCGACCGGGTCCTCCTCCACGTCGTCCTCGACGGCGTCAGGGTCGACCTGGACGGCGGCGGCGGCCTCTTCAGCGGCCTCCTCCGGGTCCACGTCGTCGGCGAGGGCGGCCACGCCCTTCTTCTTCTTGATCTTCTCGGGTGCCTCGGCGGTGGCGTCCTTGGCCACCAGCTCCTTCTCCTCGGCATCCGCAGCCTTCGTCACCTTCGCCACAGGGCTGTCCGGTGCCTTCTTCTTGCGGATCACCGGATCCACCTTCTTCTTGGTGGGCTTCACGGATGCCTTGGAGGGCTTCTGCGTCGGCATTCGGGTACTTCTCCTTAAGAAAATCAGGTGCTTTGGCCTGGGCGAGCCGGCCGATCTACCGCAAAGTCGAGCTTTCTTACAAACGCGAACTCAAACCGGTTGCATTGGTGCCTTTGTTCCCGTTCCCGAGGAGGCGGGCCTGAGCTCGTCCAGGACGCGCTTGCGGAGCGCCAGCAGCTCCTTGCGCTCGGACAGCAACTGCCGCGTCTCCTCTGTCAAATCAAAAGCCCCCGGCGTCTGTTCCGTCGCCCGCTTTATATAAACGAGCCGCTCGTCGATCCGCCGCACCATGATGTCGCGGCACACCTGGACGAACTCCCCTTCCAGCTCCGACCCCCCGGGGGAAAGCCGGCGACCAGCCTCCAGGAGCGCTCGCTTCACCACCTCCGTCGCCTCGAAGAGTGCTTCCTCCACCCCCTGTCCAGAGGTGGTCTGGGCCAGCACCATCCGCAGGCCCATGTGTGACAACTCATCACACACGCGGAAGACATCCCGGGTGAGCAGCCGGGGCTCCCGGAGCACGGCGGCCACGTAGAGGCACTCGGACTCCGGGGGAGGGCGCTCCGCCTGGGGCTTGGGGAC
>NZ_RAVZ01000537.1 GCF_003611635.1 Corallococcus terminator
CCCATGTCCCGCTTTTCGGTGTATCCCGGGCTCCCCCCACCCCCTTGGGCGCACCCCTGCGCGGACTCCAGGAGAAGCCATGCACCACAGCCGACTCAGCACCTTCGTCATCGACTGCAAGGGGGACGACTTCGACGCGGCCGCACGCTTCTGGAGCGCCGCGTTGGGCCGGAAGCTGAAGCCGGTGGATCCGGACTCGCCCAACTACCGCGAGTTGGAGGCGACGGCCGACGAACCCTCGCTCCTGCTTCAGCAGGTGGACCACGAAAGCCGCATCCATCTGGACATCGAGTCGGACGACCTGGACGCGGAGCTGGAGCGCCTGGAGGCGCTGGGCGCGAAGCGCGTCGCCTACGTGAAGCGCTGGTGGGTGATGGAGGCCCCCACGGGCCAGCGCTTCTGCATCGTCCGTCCGCAGCGGGGCCCCCTGGAAGGCAGAGCCAACGTGTGGGACGGCGAGGGCCGCTAGGCAGCGCCCACGCGGGTGTCCAGGGCCGCCTGGAGCAGGTCCAACAGACCCGGCCAGGCTTCCGCGGACAGCCACAGCCCTTCGGACGCGTGCACCGCGGTCATCGCCAGGGACGAGGCTTCGAAGAGCCGGGCGGCCAGCGCGCCGTCCCGGGGCAGGCGTCCCTCCACCCGGAGCACCTGTCCATCCCAGCGGAGGTCCGGCGGCAACAGCTTCTCCGCCAGGGCCCTGAGCGCGGCCTTGCCCGCGCCGGTGCGCAGCGCGCCCATCAGCAGCGATGACGCACCGGGAGATTCCTCCAGCTCCACCCGGCCCGGCGTGGCCAGCCACAGCGTGTAGCGTCCCTGGGCCAGCAGCACGCGCTCCGGGGTGGCCTCCACCCGCAGCTTCCAGCCCTTCACGGACAGCCGCAGGTCGTACACGCTGGCCAGGGAGTCCCAGGAGCGCAATTCCAGCGCCTTGACGCCCTTGAGCACCTGGCGCGACAGCGCCTCCACCCGCGCGTGGGACAACCGCACCCGCCGGCCGGCCACGTCCACCGCGACCTCCGAGGAGAGCGTGTCCGGCAGCGCCTTCGCCCACGCGAGCGCTCCCTCCAGCATTCCCGTCCACTGCCCCGCCATCGTGCGCGCCTCCCAGGGCACCCCGCCATGCAGGGCGCCTGTCGGGGCCACAATGGGGTACGCGGGGCCCCCGTGCAAAGCGCACGCGCGGTGCTACGGTGCGCCCCGTGCCCCAGAGCGAGTCCCTGTCAGCCCGGGTGGAGCGGTTGGAGCTGCCCTTCAACGAGTACGGCGTCGACCCGTACGGCATCTCCAAGAAGCACCTGAAACTGGCGTTGGAGTTCTTCGCCTTCCTCTACCGGAACTACTTCCGGGTGCGCTGCACCGGCGTGCAACACATCCCCAAGAAGGGCCGGGGCATGCTGGTGGGCAACCACTCCGGCGGCGTCGCGGTGGACGGGATGATGGTGCTCACCTCCACGATGCTGGAGATGGACCCGCCCCGGCTGGCGCAGGGCATGGTGGAGCGCTTCATCCACAGGTTCCCGGTGGCCTCGCTGTGGGCCAGCCGCACCGGCCAGTTCACCGGCCTGCCCGAACACGCCGTGCGCCTGCTGGAGGACGACCGGCTGCTGATGATCTTCCCCGAAGGCGCCCGGGGCACCGCGAAGCTCTACACCGAGCGCTACTCGCTGGTGGACTTCGGCACGGGCTTCATCCGGCTGGCGCTCCAGACGCGCTCGCCCATCATCCCCTTCGCCTTCCTGGGCGGCGGCGCGGCCATCCCCACGGTGACCAACGCGTACGCGCTGGGGAAGCTGTTGGGCGTGCCGTACGTGCCGCTGACGCCCTACCTCCTGCCCCTGCCGCTGCCGGTGGGGCTTGAAATCCACTACGGCGAGCCGCTCGTCTTCGAAGGCACCGGGGACGAGGAAGACCACATCATCGAAGGGTACGTGAACCAGGTGAAGGACAGCATCGCGCGGCTCATCGAGGACCACCGTGCCGAGCGCAACCTGCGCCGCGCCCGGAGGCTCCTGCCATGAAGGTGTTGATTCCTGGCATCTCCGGCGGCATCGCGCGAAGGCTGGCGCTGCGCCTGCGCGACAGCGGGCACCAGGTCGCGGGGCTCGACATCCGTCCGTGGCGGGACGGCCCCAAGGACATCGAGGTGCACCCGGTGGACGTGCGCAAGCGCGCCGCCGAGGACGTCTTCCGCCGCTGGAAGCCGGACGCAGTGGTGCACATGGCCACGGTGACGGCCTTCACGGTGCAGGGCGGCGAGCGCGGCCGCATCAACCTGGACGGCACCAAGGCGGTGTTCGACCACTGCGCGGCGCACGGCGTGAAGCAGGTGCTCTTCGTGGGCCGGCACACGTTCTACGGCGCGGCGCCGGACTCGCCGCTGTACCACTCCGAGGACGAGCCGCCGCGCGCGCTGGAGGCCATCCCTGAGCTGGCGGACCTGGTGGCCGCCGACCTGTACGCGGCGACGGCGCTGTGGCGGCTGCCGGACATCACCACCGCGGTGCTGCGGCTGGTGTACACGCTGGGCACGCCGGGCACGGGCACGCTCGCGAACCTCATTCGCGGCAAGCGCGTGCCCATGGTGCTGGGCTACGACCCGCTGTTCCACGTCATGCAGGAGGAGGACGTGGTGACGGCGTTGCAGCTCGCGCTGGAGAAGCGCGTGCGCGGCATCTTCAACGTCGCAGGCCCGTCGCCCGTGCCGCTGTCGGTCATCATCAAGGGCACGGGCCGCACGCCGGTGCCGCTGCCCTCGCCGCTGATGTCGCTCCTGATGGGACGGGCGGGCTTCCCCCGGCTGTCGGTGGGCGCGACGGACCACCTGAGATACCCCATCGTGGTGGACAACAAGCGCTTCCTGGAGGCCACCGGCTTCAAGGCCACCTACGACGAGGGCCGCCTGCTCCGGGC
This sequence comes from Corallococcus terminator, assembly GCF_003611635.1. Lineage (GTDB taxonomy): Bacteria > Myxococcota > Myxococcia > Myxococcales > Myxococcaceae > Corallococcus > Corallococcus terminator. Next base: position 2,911 of record NZ_RAVZ01000537.1, read on the forward strand.
GTACGCGGATTCGCTGCCCGTCCATCCGCCGGGGATGGGCTGAGATGGTGACGGAGAGCGTGAGTGTGAGCGCGGCCCAGGCCGCGACGCCCGGCATGCTGCGCCGGGTGGAGGCGGTGGTGTTCCTCACCGTGTTCCTGGACCTGGTGGGCTTCGGCATCGTCATCCCGATGATGCCCTTCTACGTGCAGTCGATGGGTGGCTCGGCGCGGACGGTGGGCATCCTGCTGGGGTGCTTCTCCTTCACCCAACTGCTGGCGACGCCGCTGCTCGGGCGCTACTCGGACCGGCACGGGCGGCGGGCGGTCATCCTGCTGAGCCTGCTGGCGAACGCGGTGGCGATGGTGCTGTTCGCGCTGGCCAGCTACGAGAAGATGCTGCCGCTGCTCTTCGCCTCGCGCATCCTCGCGGGGGCGACGTCCGGGAACATCGCCGCGTGTCAGGCGGCGATCGCGGACGTGACGACGAAGCAGACGCGCGCGAAGGCGATGGGCCGCATTGGCGCGGGCATCGGGCTGGGCATGGTGCTGGGGCCCACGCTGGGCGGGGTGTTCTCCGGCCTGGGGCCGTGGGTGCCGCCTCTGCTCGCCGGAGGACTGGCATTGGTGGGCTTCGTGGGCGCGCTCGTGGCGATGCCGGAGACGCACCCGCCCGAGGCGCGCGCCCAGGCGAAATCCCAGGCACGCTGGTCCGCGTTGCAGGACACGCCCCGGCGCAAGGCGCTGGGCATGGTGCTGGGATTGTTCTTCGCGGTGTTCCTGTCCATGACCACGCTCCAGGTGGCATTCGCGCTGGTGGTGCAGTCGCGGCTGGGCTGGGGCTCCAAGGAAGTGGGCTACACGTTCGCGGTGGTGGGC
>NZ_RAVZ01000538.1 GCF_003611635.1 Corallococcus terminator
CCAACGGGGGGGGCGGGAGGCCCGCGTCTTGCGAGGGTGGGACCGGCGTCCCCATCTTTCGCGCAGCGTCCCCTCCCACCGAGGCTGCCATGAATGAACTGACGAAGAAGCTCGCGCTCGTGCGCGCCAGCCTGGGGGAGCACGGCCTGGGGGCCCTCCGGCTGCGGGGCCTGGACTGGTTCGCGTGGATGACCTGTGGCGGCTCCAGCGCGGTCCTCCTCGCGGCGGAGACGGGCGTCGCGGAGGTGCTCGTCACCGCCGGGGGCGCATGGGCCCTCACCGACAACATCGAAGCGGAGCGGCTGGCGAAGGAGGAGCTGCCCGAAGGCCTGACGGTGTGGTCGCATCCGTGGACGGACAGTGCGCGGCGGGAGGCCTTCGTGAAGGAGCACGGCGGTCCGGGGCCGGTGGGCTCGGATCGTCCCGTCGCGGGCGAGGTGTCGCTTCCCGAGAGTCTGACGCGCGCCCGCGCCTCGCTCCTGCCGGAGGAACTCGAACGGTATCGCAAGCTCGGAAGGGACGCCGCCTCGGCCATGACCGATGTGCTGCTCGCCGCGCGCCCGGAGTGGACAGGCTTCGAACTGGCGGGTGCGGGGGCCGAGGCGCTCTGGGCGCGCGGCATCCACCCCGCGCTCACCCTGGTGGGCGACGAGCGCCGCCTCCCGGTGTACCGCCACGCCACCGCGTCCCGGAACCCGCTCGGCGGCCGGGCGATGCTCGTCTTCTGTGGCCGCAGGCACGGGCTCTTTGCCAGCCTCACCCGCTTCGTCTACTTCCGGCCCCCGTCCGAGGAGGAGCGCCGGTGGGTCGCGGATGTGGCCCGGGTGGAGGCCGCCGCGCTCCAGGCCAGTCGGCCCGGCGCCACGCTGGGCCAGGTCTACGCGGCGCTCGTCCGGGCCTACGCCGCCGCCGGCCATCCCGGCGCGGAGGCGCTGCACCACCAGGGCGGCTCCTGCGGCTACCTCTCCCGGGACATCATCGCGCGCCCCGACACGGCGGTGGTGCTCCAGCCCCACAACGCGGTGGCGTGGAACCCCTCGCTGCCCGGCGCGAAGATCGAGGACACCGCCGTGGTGTCGGACGCGGGCGTGGAGCTGCTCACCGTGGATCCGCGCTGGCCCACGGTGCGGGTGGAGGGGCTCGCGCGGCCGGACATCCTCGTGCGCTAGGCCTGGGAGCACCCGCCGTGAGAGGCATTCCAGGGCAGGCTCTCCTTTTTCCGAGCCCTGAACCCGGTAGGGATTGACGCGCGGCGGATGGGCATGGGCAAGACAAGCCGGTTCTGCCCGCGCGTCCGCCATGGAGATCCGCTAGAAGCAACTCCGTGCAGACACCCTCTCCATCGCCCCGCGGTGCCTTCGCGGCCTCTCCGCTAGCGCTCTGGCTGATGTGTCTGGCCTTGTTTGGCATCTACTCCGTGAGCCGGGTGCGGATGCAGACGGACTCGCTGTGGTCCATTCCCTCCGCGGCCAGCATCCTCCACGACGGCAACACCGACCTGGACGAGTTCCGGCCCACGTTCATGCCCGACACGGACTATGCGCGCAACGAGGCTGGTGGCCACACGTACTACGCGTACCCGCCGGGCGTGATGGTCTCCGCGCTCCCGTTCGTGGCCGCCGCCGAAGGGCTCTTCTCCCTGATGCGGCCGGTGCTGTCCCACCTGGGGGCGTTCGGTGCCGAAGCGCTGGCCTGGCTGGAGTTGTTCCAGCGCACCGGTTGGGTGGACCTGGGCGCCTACAACCGCACCGAACAGCTCATCGCCTCGTTCTACGTCTGCGCCGCGGCGGCGGTGCTCCTCATCACCCTGCGCAGGCGGGTGTCCCCGGGCGCGGCGCTCGTCACCGTGCTGCTCTTCGGACTGGGCACCACGGCGTTCTCCACCGCCAGCCGCGTGCTCTGGCAGCACGGGCCCGGCCTGCTCACCATCGCCTGCATCATGCTGCTGCTGGCCCGGCCCGCGCAGACCGCGCGCACCGCGTTCCTGCTGGGCCTCTGGGTCGCGCTCGCCTACGTCTGCCGGCCCACGCACTCCCTCAGCGTCCTCGTCGTCACCGGCTTCATGGCGCTGAAATACCGGCGCCAACTGCCGGCCTACTTCGCGGGCGCGGTGCTCGTGGCGATTCCCTTCTGTGCCTACAACCTGTCTGTCCATGGCGCGGTGCTGTCGCCCTACTACCGGCATCCGTTGGATCCGCTCGCCAGCCGGTTCTTCATGGCCCTGGCCGCCAACCTCGTCAGCCCCTCGCGCGGCCTGTTCGTCTTCTCTCCGTTCCTGGTGCTGGGCGTCGTGGGCTTCGTCCAGCGGTGGCGCCGCCGGGCCCTGGAGCCCTACGAGGTCGTCTTCGCCATCATCCTGGTCCTGCACTGGATGGTCATCTCCTCCTTCGCCATCTGGTGGGCCGGGCACTCCGTTGGCCCGCGCTTCTTCACCGACGCGCTGCCGTACCTCGTCTACTTCCTCGCGTACCCCGTGCAGAGCGTGCTGGAGGCCCCGTCGCGGCACCGCGTCCTCGCGGGCGTGCTCACCGTGACGGCGGTGTTCAGCGTGCTCGTCCACTGGCGCGCCTCCAACTCCTATGACGTCCACGCCTGGAACTCCCTCCCGGCGGACGTGGACCGCGACCCCTCGCGCGCCTGGGATTGGAAGGATGCGCAGTTCCTGCGCGCCATCCCCGCCCGCTACCGGTGAAGGGGAGGGAGTGACGCTGCCGGACATCCGCACCGCCGCGCGCGCGTAGGCCGGTGCGGGACGTGCGATAGGCTTCCCCGCTGTCCGCCGCGCGCGGTGTTCCTCGCGGCGAAGAAGGAAGCCCGTGCGTCCCATCCTGCTCTGCCTGCTGCTGCCCGCGCTCGCCACCGCCGCCGCCCCGAAGGCGGAGGACCCCTTCGTCTTCCAGGGCGTGGAGCGCATCGTCGCCGTCGCGGATGTCCACGGCGACGTGGAGGCCTTCAAGGAGGTGCTCCGGCTGGCGGGCCTCATCGACGCGAAGGACCACTGGATTGGCGGCAAGGCGCACCTCGTGCAGACCGGCGACCTTCCCGACCGGGGGGACCACACCCGCGACGCCTTCGAGCTGCTCATGCGCCTGGAGCCCGAGGCCCGCAAGGCCGGTGGCCGCGTGCACGCGCTCCTGGGCAACCACGAGTGCATGAACATGCGCGGAGACCTGCGCTACGTCACCCCGGGCGAGCTCGCCTCCTTCGCCGACCAGTCGCCCACCGCGGACGGCCCGGGCGAGCCCCGGGGCACCCACGGCCACGCCGCCGCCTACGCCCCGGACGGCCGCTATGGCCAGTGGCTGCGCAAACACCCCGCCGTCATCCGCGTCAACGACACGCTCTTCATGCACGGGGGGCTTTCCCCCAGCGTCCCGGGCACGACGCTGGAGGCCGTGAACCGCTGGGTGTGGCAGGACCTGACGCCGGGCCAGCCGCCGGGCGGCGCCGTGGACCCCAACGGCCCGGTGTGGTTCCGGGGCTACGCCACCGACGAGGAAGCGAAGTGGGACGCGGGCCTCACGCAGGTGCTGGAGCGCTTCGGCGCCCGCCGCATGGTGATGGGCCACACCCCCACGAAGGACGGTCGCCTCAACGTCCGCTTCTCAGGTCGCGTCATCATCATCGACACCGGGCTCTCCACCCACTACGGCCGCCACCTGGCCGCGCTGGAGCTGCGCGGTGACCGCGTCACCGCCCTCTACCCGGAGGGCCGCGTGCCCCTGCTCCCCGTCCCCAAGGACTCCGCCGC
>NZ_RAVZ01000539.1 GCF_003611635.1 Corallococcus terminator
CTCCACGGGGTCGGGGGGCGGGAGCGGCTTTCCGCCCCCGTTGCGAAGGAAGGCGAGGGGACGCGCCGCCGACGGGGGCAGGTCGTCCGCGACGATGCCCGGAGCCGGTGGGCCGTCCATCGCAGGGGCGGCCCCTCCGCTGTTGCGAAGGAACGCATGCGGTCGCGCGGCGGATGGGGACATGTCGTCCATCACCGCCACGGGCGCGGGAGGCACGCTGGCGGGAGACGGCACGGAGCCGCCATTGCGCAGGAAGGAGAGGGGACGGGCCGCGACAGGGGACAGTCCCTCCATGAGCGCGGCCGGAGGCATCCGCGCGGCCCCTGGGGACGCACCGATGGATGCAGGCGCTACCGACGCTCCTTCCACCATCGCGAAGGACCCGGGAGCTACCGACGGACGGGTGGACGGCTCGACATGCGCGAAGCCCGGCGCATCCCCCGTGCGAGCCGTTCCATTCGCGGGCAACGAGGTTCCAGGTGCGTCGACCGGACGCGGTGCCGCTCCCGCGTGTGCGGCAGGACCTTGCGCGTCGAATGGACGCGGCGTGGCACCTGCGTAGGCGGCAGGACCCTGGGGCTCGAACGCGCGTGTGGGAGCGCCCTGTCCTTCAAACGGACGCGCGGTGGCGCCCGCATACGCAGCAGGACCCTGCGCATCCGCCGGACGCGAGGGTGCTGCCATGGGCGCGGAAGCCGCGCGAACGTCGGACGAAGAACGGGACGGGGGAGGCTCGGACGGGGCCTCAGACGCGAAAGTTCGACGGACCGGAGCGACCTCCTGGCGCTCCGGACGTGCTCTTCGTGGCGCCTTCCGCGCCAAGTCCCGCGGACAGCCGCTCCACGCGGGCCAGCAGGTCGGGAATCGAACCGGCGGGGGACAACTGGATGGCCTTGAGCAGCGCCATCTCCAGCGCCAGCCGGGGCTGGGCCGCACGCGACACGTCCCAGATGCAGCCGTGCACGATGTCGAACAGGCGCGACAACTGCGCCGTGTCCGCTTCCTTCGCGAGCGCCAGGAGCGCCTTCTGCTCGGACTCGGCCAGCTCCTGCGGCGCCTCGCCCAGCGACTTGGTGACGAACAGGTGCCGCAGTTGCAGCGCCAGCTCCTCCGCCAGCCGCTTCAGGTCCAGGCCCCGGTTGAAGACCTCGTCCACGCGGCCCAGCACGCGCTTCGCATCCTTGCGGACCAGCGCCTCCGCGAAGTCCTGCACCACCGTGCGGTCGATGGCGCCCATCGCCTCCGCGACGGCCTCGTCCGTGGGGTCGGGACCGCACGACGCCAGAATCTGGTCCAACAGGCTTAGCGCGTCGCGCATGCCGCCTTCGGACTGACGCACCACCAGCGACAGCGACTGTTCGGAGATGCCCGCCTTCTCCGCGAGGCAGATCTCCTTGAGGCGCTGGAGCATCCGCGCCGCGGAGATGCGGCGGAAGTTGTGGCGCTGGCAGCGCGACAGGATGGTGTCCGGGAGCTTGTGCGCCTCCGTCGTCGCGAAGATGAACTTCACGTGACCGGGCGGCTCCTCCAGCGTCTTCAGGAGCGCGTTGAACGCCGCCCCCGAGAGCATGTGCACCTCGTCGATGATGTAGATCTTGTGGCGGTCGCGCTGCGGCAGGTACTTCGCGTTCTCGCGAATCTCGCGCACATTCTCGACGCCGTTGTTCGACGCGCCGTCGATCTCCGCCACATCCACGCTGGTGCCGGAGGTGATCTCCGTGCACGCCCGGCAGGTGCCACAGGGATTCGCCGTGGGCCCCTGCTCGCAGTTGAGGGCCTTGGCGAGCAGGCGGGCGGCCGTCGTCTTGCCCACACCTCGGGGACCACAGAACAGGTACGCGTGCGCGACCCGGTCCATCTTGATGGCATTCCCGATGGTCCGGACGACGTGCTCCTGTCCGGTCATGTCATCGAACGTCTGCGGGCGCCATTTGCGGGCGAGGACGAGGTAGCTCATGGGGGATGTCATCTAAACACGGCGGGACGAAGGATCCATGGAACGTCCATTCCTCCCGCCGTGTGACGGACTCCGCCTCAGCGTCCGAGCGCCTGTAGCACCACGTTGGCCGCGTTGTGGCCCGCCGCGCCGATGACGCTGCCCGCCGGGTGACAGCCCGCGCTGCAGAAGTAGAGCCCCTGCACGGGCGTCTCATAGGGCAGCCGGTCGGTGAACCCCAGCTTGTTGTCCACGTGGTGGATGTGCCCCCGCGTGATGCCGAAGTGGGACTCAATCTTCGGCGGCGTCAGCGCGAAGTACTCCTGCACCAGGTCGCTGGTGCCCGGGGCGAAGCGGTCGCAGATGGACAGAAGGTGCTTCACGTACTTCGCCTCCTCCTTCTCCCACGTCGTGCCTTCCAGCTTCTCCGGCACCCACTCCACGAAGAGGGCGGAGTTGTGGTGGCCTTCCTCGTCCTTCAGCGACGGATCCACGGTGGTGTGCACGTACCACTCGATGGAGGGGAACTCCGCGAGCCGGCCCGCCTTGGACTCCTTGTAGCCGTGCGCGAGCGCCCCCAGCACGTCGTCCCCCTGGGGCAGCAGGTGGATGGTGGGCCCGAACTGGCCCCGGTCCTCCGGCAGGCAGGTGAAGGTGGGCAGGCCCTTGAGGCACAGGTTCACCTTCAGCGTGGTGCCCGGCGCCGACATGCCGTCCACCTTGCGGCGGTAGTCGGCGGGCACCGCGGCCGGATCCACCCACTTCAGCGTGCGGAACGGATCCGCGTTGGAGATGACCACCTTCGCGGAGAGCTCCTCGCCGTTCTCCAGCACCACGCCCTTCACCACGCCCGCGTCCACGCGCACCGACGCCACCTTGGCATTCGTGCGGATGTCCGCGCCGTGCTTGCGCGCCAGGTGCGCGATGCGCTGGGTGACGGTGCCCATGCCGCCTTCGACGATCATCCACGTGCCGCCGCTGCCCGGCAGCCGGCAGAGGTTGTGAACCAGCAGGTTCATGCCCGTGCCCGGCGTGTCATAGCCGCCGTCCAGGCCGGAGAACGCGTCGGTGACGGCGTACATCGCCTTCACGAAGTCGGACTGGTAGCCGAAGCGCTCCAGGTACTCGCGCGCCGTGCCGCGACACAGCCGGATGAAGTGCTGGCGCAGGGCAGGGCGCACGTAGCGCTCCGCCGTGGCTTCCAGGGACAGGGGCGGCAGGAGCCACGCGGGCGCCAGGTCCTCGCGCAGCGCGCCGAGCTCCGTGTTCATCGCCACGTGGGCGTTCCAGTCCGCCTCGGAGAAGAACTCGCGGAACTGGCGCTCAAGCTCCCGCTCGTCCGAACCGAAGAGCAGGTAGCGCTTGTCCATGGTCGGCAGGAAGTAGTGCGGATCCCTGCGCTTGAGGGGCAGCTCCATCTGGAGCTCCTGGAGCAGCTCCGGCGGCATCAGGCCCAGCAGGTACGCGCCGGTGGAAACGCCCAGCTTGGGCGCGGTGCGGAACGGGTACTCCGTCTTGCACGCGCCACCCACCATGGCCTTCTCTTCCAACACGGTGACGGACAGGCCCCGGCGCGCGAGCATCGCCGCCGTGACAAGTCCGTTGTGGCCCGCACCCACCACGATGACGTCTGGCATGGTCTTCCTCCTGGGGAAACGCTTGGGGAAAGGTCGTTCCTACCCGAGCCGGGGGCTCCCCGCCAAACGCCGCGCGCCTTGCTTCGCACGTCGGGTCCAGAAAGAGTCGAGCCCGTCCCGTGAACACCCCCCTGTCCCTTATACACATCCTA
>NZ_RAVZ01000053.1 GCF_003611635.1 Corallococcus terminator
GGGGCGGGAGGATCTCCTCCACGCGCATGATGTCCAGCACGTACTCCTCGTTGCCCACGAAGAAGGCGCACAGTTGCACTTCCAGCTCGTGCGCCGGAGCGTCGTCGGCCGTCACGCCGCGCGGACGGCGGGCCATCAGGTTCACGGGGTCCGTCATGGGGCGAGCGCCTGCTCCGGATCCAACAGGATGTAGAGCTGCGAGCCCTTGCGGCCGAGCCCCGCCACGCAGTCGCGGTCTCCGCGAAGCCCCGCGGGCGACAGCTCCACCATGGACGGCTTGAGCCGCACCACGCCCGCCACCGAATCCACCCAGACGCCCGCGGGCCCGGCATCCGTCTTGAGCACCAGGATGCGCGCGGCCCGGGGCGGCAGGCCCGCGTCCGGCCCCGCCACCAACGGCGGCGCGTCCGCCAGCCGCAGCCGCAGCTTGATGTCGTAGACGGGCAGCAGCTCCCCGCGCAGGTTCATCACACCCAGCAACTCCGGCTCCGAACGCGGAATCTCCGTGAGCAGCGGCACCTTGCAGATCTCCCGCACGGTGAGGATGGGCACCGCGTAGCACTCGGCCTCCAGGCGGAAGGCCAGGTACTCCGTGGGCTCCTCCTCCAGGACGCGCGAGGCCAGTCCGTCGCTGCCCGCGGCGAAGTCCATGAGGCCGCTGACGTCCTCGTCCGGGCGGTAGAAGAACGCGTCGAGCAGGGCTTCGAAACGGGACACGCCCCGGAAGATAGCAGCCCCCCGGCACGGGTGCCTCAGGCGCGGCGTCGCTCCTGCGCGATGCCCTCTTCCAGCAATTCCGCGACATCCAGCACCAGCACCGTGCGCCGGTTTCCCAGGTCGGTGGCGCCGGAGATGCCCTTGACGCCACTCAAGCGTCCGCCCAGCGGCTTGGTGACGATGTCCTGCTGGCCGAACAGTTCGTCCACCGCGATGCCCAGCCGCTGCTGCGCCAGGCCCACCACCACGACGAAGTGGCGGTTCACCTCGCGCTCCGGCAGGAGGAACAGCCGCCCCAGCCGCAGGAAGGGCAGCGTCTGCCCGCGCAGGTCCAGCACCTCGCGGCGCTCCACCGTGCGGATGTCCTGGGGCTGCACGGAGAGGATTTCGAGCACGCTGTTGAGCGGCACCGCGTAGGTGCGGCCACTGACGCCCACCACCAGCGCGCGCACGATGGCCAGCGTCACCGGCAGCGTCAGGTGGAAGGCCGTGCCCTTCCCGCGCTCGCTCCACACGTCGATGATGCCGGAGAGGTTGCCCAGGTTGTTCTTCACCACGTCCAGGCCCACGCCGCGTCCGGACAGCGCGCTGACGCTGGAGCGGGTGGAGAAGCCCGGCAGGAAGATGAGGTTGAGCAGCTCGCGCCGCGTCATCTCGCTGATCTGCGACGCGGTGACGAGCCCCCGGGAGAGCGCCACCTCGCGCACCCGCGACTCGTCGATGCCGGAGCCGTCGTCGCTCACGCTGATGAGGACGTGATTGCCCTTCTGTTCAGCCCGGAGCCGCAGCAGCGCGCGCCGGGGCTTGCCCACGGACAGCCGCGCCTCCGGCCCCTCCGCGCCATGGTCGATGGCGTTGCGGATGAGGTGCATCAGCGGATCGCTCAGCTCCTCGACGATGAGCTTGTCCAGCTCCACCTCGCCGCCAGTGCTGACGAAGTCGATCTCCTTGCCCGCCTCGCGCGCGATGCGCCGCACCAGCCGCGCCAGCTTGTCGAACACCTGGCCGACCGGGACCATGCGCGCTTCGAGCAGGCCCTCCTGCAGCGCCTCCAGCTTGCGCTCCAACTGCCGCGTCTCCCGCGACAGCTCCTGACCGAACAGCTTCGACAGCGCCACCGTCCCGTCCTGCCGGGACGTCTCCGCCAGCCGCTGGAGGTTGGCCTTGATGAGCAGCAGCTCGCCCACCATGTTGATGAGCCCGTCCAGCCGGCCGATGTCCACGCGCACCGTCTGCGTGAGCGAGCGCAGCGAGGTCTCTTCCGGACGGGGGCGCCCCGCGGGCACCGGCGCGGACGCGGCGGACTGGAGCCCGAGCGTCGTGGCCGAAGGGCTCTCCACCGCCCGCATGCGCGGAGGGCTTCCCAAAGGCAGGGCCGTAACGCCAGACGACGGCGCACCGGTCAGCGCGGTGCCCGGCCCCGATGTCGCGGTGTCCACCGGCAGCAGCGGCCGTGTCTCGCCTGCCTCCAGCGCCAGCGGCTGGGAGCGCGGCCCCTTCTTCTTGCGCTTCGCACGGGGCGCGGTGACGGGCCCGGTGTCAGGGGTTTCGGAAGGCGGGGGCGCCGCGTCCGGCGAACGGGGCAGGTCGAAGGCGGGGCCGTCCTCACCGTCCTGCGGCGGGCGCACGGCCAGCGGCTCCAGCTCCGCGGGCGTGCCCTGGAGGCCCGCCTCCAGCTCCTGGGCGGACACCTTCGCGCCGAAGATGAGGTCGAACGCGATGCCGGTCGCGCCACCGGGGCGCGATGAGGGCAGCGTGCTGATGACCTCGCCCAGGGGCTTGAGCCGCGCGTTGAGGTCCGCGAGTCCCTTGTCGAAGTCGGAGAGGTCGAACGCGGCGCGCACCCGCCACAGTGCCACCCCGCGCCGCACGTTCTCGCGCAGCCGGTGCTCTTCGTATTCGGTGAAGACGGCGCGCACGGAGGCGTCCAGCTCCAGCCGCTCCAGCGGATCCTCTTCCACGACGGGCGGCGGCGAACCCATGCGCGCCAGCCGGTCCTCCATGGCCCGGGTGCGCCGGGTGAGGTCCTCGCCCTCCTCGCCCCGCGACGTCTCCCCGAGCAGCGACTGGAAGGTGTCCAGCGCGTCCACCAGCGCGTCCAGCACCTGGTCGTCCAGCGTCAGCCGGCCCAACCTGAGGCGGTCGAGCAGGTCCTCCGCCGCGTGCGCGAGCTGGGTGATGCGCTCCTGGCCGAAGAGCCCCGACAGGCCCTTGAGCGAGTGCGCCGCGCGGAAGATGCCGTTGATGTGCTCCGGATCCGCCTCCTGGTCGCGGGCCTCGTCGAGCGCGAGCAGATCGCGGCCCAGCGCGTCGAGGATCTCCGTGGCCTCGGCGACGAACTCCGCCAGCGCCTTGCCTCCGGGCGTCACAGCGGCTTCAGGAAGCGCCGCAGGAGCGCCTCCAGGTCCTCCGGCTGGAACGGCTTCACCAGGTAGCCCGCCGCCCCCAGCGCCATCCCCCGGGTGCGGTCCTGTTCACGCCCCTCGGTGGTGATGATGATGAGCGGCACGTCCCGGTAGTTGGGGTTCTTCTTGACGAAGTTGATGAGTTCCAGCCCGTTGATGTCGGGCATGTTGATGTCGGTGATGATGAGGTCGAAGCGCTGACGGGGCAGCAGCTTCAGCGCCTCGAAGCCGCTGGCGGTGGCGACGGCCTCGATGCCGTCCACGGACTCCACGGCCGCGGCGATGTGCTCGCGCGACACCTTGGAGTCCTCGACAATCAGCACCTTGAACTTCATCGCGCGCACGCCTCGGAGGTCGGATGCTACCAGAACCCCCGCCCGGACGCAGGACGTCACCCCTTGCGGGATGACAGCGACCCGACAAGCCCCTTGTCCGCGAGCAGGGACACCCGGGCGCCCTTGAAGGCCGGTAGGAACTGCTTCTGGTACGCCTCCGCCCGCGCCGCGTCGCTCAGGCCCGTGCTCCCGGGGACCTCCAGCGCCACCGACTCCACCTTCGCGCGGCTCAACACCTTCGCCGCGCCGGACAGGGCCTCACCCAGCGCGGCCGCGTCCAGGCGCTTTCGAGACCCCAGGCCCACCACGAAGATGCGCGGCACGGAGAACTTCCCGTCCGAGGGCAACAGGAGCCAGTCGTCCTTCACGCCGGTGAAGAAGCCACCCTGGAGCACCCGGGACAGGACACCGCACAGCCGCCAGTCCACGTAGCCCGCGGTGGAGGGCAGCGGCCGGTCGTCCTCGGCCACGAAGAGGCACAGGGCGTCCACCCCGGCCAGTGCGTCCAGGCCCTCCAGGCCCACGTCCAGGGTGGTCGTCTGGCTCACGGCTTCCCGAGCGCCACCGCGACGCGGTCCAGGAGGCCGTTGACGAAGGCGCTCGACTCCTCCGTGCCGAAGTTCTTCCCCAGCTCCACCGCCTCGTTGATGGTCACCTTGCGGGGGATGTCCGGGCGGTACTTCAGCTCGAAGATGCCCAGCCGCAGCACGTTGCGGTCGATGCGGGACATGCGGTCCAGGCGCCAGTTGTGGCTGTGGCGTTCGATGAGCGCGTCGATCTCCTCGCGGTGGGCCTGCACCCCGTCGACGATCTCCTTGGCGAACTTCACCGCGTCCGGTTCCGGCTTGCCGTCATCCGCGGAGGCGGCCCACGCCGAATCCAGGGCATCCCGGGCGGCGCCCTGGGCCATGTCCAACTGAAAGAGCGCCTGCAACGCCCGCTCTCGTGCCGTTCTGCGCGCGCCCATGCGGTCAGCCCTTCCGTTCGGCGGCGGTCATCCGCGCGAAGAGATTGACCATCTCGATGCAGGCCACAGCGGCCTCCGCGCCCTTGTTGCCCGCCTTCACGCCCGCACGGTCGATGGCCTGCTCCACGGTATCGCACGTGAGGACGCCGAACGTCACCGCCGCCGGCTTCGGACCCGCCGCCGCGCTGAACGCCACCGAACCCACGCCCTTGGCGCACTCGCCCGCCACGTAGTCGAAGTGGGGGGTGCCGCCGCGAATCACCGCGCCCAGGATGACGAGGCCCGCGTACTGGCCGCCTTCCGCCACGCGCCGGGTGAGGCCGGGCAGCTCATACGTGCCGGGGCAGCGGTACACGTCGATGGCGTCGTCCTTCACGCCATGGCGCACCAGCGTGTCCACGGCGCCCTTCAGCAGCTCCTCCGTGATGAAGCTGTTGAACCGGGACACGCAGATGGCGAACCGGCCCTGGGGGGGGAGGAAATCCCCTTCGAAATAGCGAGGCATGGCGCGCTCCTTACACCACCCCGCCCCCCGGCGTCTGCACGGGGTTTGCCGCACCGCGCCCCACCCGGAATCCGGGGCCTTCCCTACCCGCGCGGGGTGAAGCCCGCCGCCCGCACCACGGCCTCCGTCAGGCCCTTGCCCTGGGCACCCTCCGGGGCGCCCCTGAGGGCGAACAGCCGGGCCACGTACTTGCCAATGAGGTCGCCCTCCAGGTTCACCTGGGCGCCGGGGCCCTTGGCGTGCAGCGTGGTGCGCTCCTGCGTCTCCGGAATGAGCTGCACCCGGAAGCGGTCCGCCTCCACCGCGTTCACCGTGAGGCTGATGCCGTCGATGGTCACCGAGCCCTTGTCGATGAAGCAGGGCGCCAGCTCCGGGGGCAGCCGGAACACCATCACCCACGAGCCCCCTTCCGCGTACGTCTCCAGCACCTCGCTGACGGCGTCCACGTGGCCCGACACCAGGTGGCCTCCCAGCCGGTCCCCCAGCGCCAGGGCCCGCTCCAGGTTCACCTTGTCCCCCGAGCGCCGGGCGCCCAGCGTGGTGCGCCGCAGCGTCTCCGGCGCGGCCTGCACGCGGAAGGTGTCCCCGCCCTTCTCCACGACGGTGAGGCACGCGCCGTCCACGGCGATGGATTCCCCCAGCGCGAACGCTTCCGCGCCCAGCGAGGTCCGAATCCACACGTCCGTCATGCCCCCGGGGACGATGCGGGTGATGGTGCCAGTGTCCTGGATGAGGCCGGTGAACATGGCCGGATTCTATAACGGGAGCGAGGGGCCGGCGCTGGCCTTCAGAGCAGGGCGCGCAACAGGACGTCGTCGCCCACCTTCTCCACCTTCAGGTCCTTCACCGCCAGGGCCTGGTCCATGTCCTTCACGCCCAGCTCGCCCGCCCACGACAGGCCCCCGGCGCCCACCAGCTTGGGCGCGAGGAACAGGTCGAGCGAATCCGCCAGCCGCTCGCGAATCAGCGTGCCGTACAGGCCCGCGCCGCCCTCCACCAGCACGTGGTTGAGCCCCTCCTTCGCGATGCGGCGCAGGACGGCCTTCAGGTCCACCCGGTCCTGCTTCGCCCTCACGTGCCAGACCTCCACGCCCTGCGCCAGGAAGCGCCGCGCCTTGCGCCCGTCCGGATCCTCCAGCGTGGCGATGATGGTGCGCGCGGGACTGCGCTGGGTGAAGACGGTGTGCGTCGGGGACAGCTTGAGGTGCGAGTCCACCACCACGCGCACGGGGTCCTTGCCTCCACCGCCGGGCAGCCGGGTGGTGAGGCGGGGGTCGTCCAGGCGCACGGTGTTCGCGCCCACCAGGATGGCGTCCACCTGGTCGCGCAGCTTGTGCACCCAGTTGAGCGCGGCTTCTCCCGTCACCCAGCGCGAGCTTCCATTCACCGCGGCCAGCTTCCCATCCAGCGTGGAGGCGGCCTTGAGCGTCACCCATGGCAGGCCGGTGCGCATGACCTTGAAGAAGGGCCGGTTGAGCGCGTCCGCCTCCTCCTTGAGGACGTGCGTCACCACCGCCACGCCGCCGCGCTTGAGCCGGTTGAGGCCCTTGCCGCTCACCAGGGGGTTGGGGTCCGACGACGCGCTGAACACGCGCCGCACGCCGGCCTCCAGCACCGCGAGGCTGCACGGAGGGGTGCGCCCGTAGTGGTCGCACGGCTCCAGCGTCGTGTAGAGGTCCGCGCCCCGCGCCTTCGAGCCGGCGGCCTCCAGGGCCACCACCTCCGCGTGCGCCGTGCCGGCCTTCTTGTGGTGGCCGCGCGCGATGATGCGCCCGCCCTTCACCAGCACCGCCCCGACGACGGGGTTGGGGCTGGTGCGGCCCAGGCCCTTGGCGGCCTCCTCCAGCGCGATGCGCATGAAGAATTCGGCCACCGCATGGTCGAAGTCCGCCGCGCGTTTCGCCCGGGGCGTCTTCGCCGCCTGCAACCGTCCCCGCGTGAGCAAGCGCATACCGCCCTTCCTAACCGTCCTTGGGCGGAGTCGAAGGCGGCTTCACCTTGCGCTCGCGCTCCTGGTCCTCGAGCAGGTCCTTCAGCTCGTGCATGAACTCGGAGATGTCCCGGAAGCTGCGGTACACGGACGCGAAGCGCACGTACGCCACCTCATCCAGTTGCTGCAACCGCCGCATCACGTGCTCGCCAATGGAGGACGAGGGCACTTCCTTCTCCCCCATCCCCTGGAGCATCCGCTCGATGTCCTCCACCGTCTGCTCCAACTGCGCGGCGGACACCGGGCGCTTCTCGCAGGCCTTCTTCAGGCCGTTGAGCATCTTCTCCCGGTCGAACGCCTCGCGCCGCCCGTCCTTCTTCACGATGAGCGGGTAGAGCTCCTCCACCCGCTCGTACGTGGTGAAGCGGCGCTTGCAGGCCAGGCACTCGCGCCGCCGTCGGATGACGGAGCCCTCATGCGACTCTCGCGAGTCGATGACCTTGTTCTCCGCGTCCTGACAGAAGGGGCAGCGCACGGGGGGCGGGTTACTTCAACCGCGAGGCGTACAGCGGGAAGCCCTGGGCCAGGTCCTTCACCTGGCCGCGCACCCGTGCGAGCCCGGCGTCGTCCTGCGCGGAGTCCAGCGCCTCGCCGATGAGCCTGCCCACCACCGCCATCTCCTTCTCGCGCATGCCGCGCGTGGTGATGGCCGGCGTGCCCACCCGGACACCGGAGGTCACCATCGGCTTCTCCGGGTCGAAGGGGATCATGTTCTTGTTCACGGTGATGCCCGCCTTGCCGAGCACCTCCTCCGCGACCTTGCCGGTGAGCTTCTTGGAGCGCAGGTCCACCAGCATCAGGTGGTTGTCCGTGCCGCCCGAGCACAGCCGCAGGCCCGCGGACTTCAGCGCCTCCGCCAGCGCCTGCGCGTTGGCGACGATCTGCTTCTGGTAGGCCTTGAACTCCGGCGTCAGCGCTTCCTTGAAGGCCACCGCCTTGCCCGCGATGGCGTGCATCAGCGGCCCGCCCTGGATGCCGGGGAAGATCTGGCTGTTGATGCTCTTGGCGAAGGCTTCCTTGCTGAGCACCATGCCGCCGCGCGGCCCCCGCAGCGTCTTGTGCGTGGTGGTGGTGACGATTTCGGCGAAGGGCACCGGAGACGGGTGCACGCCCGCGGCGACGAGGCCCGCGATGTGGGCCATGTCCACCAGCATGGAGGCGCCCACCTTGTCGGCGATCTCCCGGAACTTCGCGAAGTCGAGCGTGCGCGGATAGGCGCTCGCGCCCACCACGAGCACCTTGGGCTTGTGCTCCAGCGCCAGCGCCTCCACCTGCGCGAAGTCGATGGTCTCCGTCTCGCGCGTCAGGCCGTAGTGGACGACCTTGTAGAGCTTGCCGGAGAAGTTGAACGCCGCGCCGTGGGTGAGGTGGCCACCGGAGTTCAGGTCCAGCGACAGCATGGTGTCGCCGGTCTTCATGAGGGCCATGAAGGCGCCCATGTTGGCCTGGCTGCCGGAGTGCGCCTGCACGTTCACCGCGTCCGCGCCGAACAGTTCCTTCGCGCGGTTGATGGCCAGCGTCTCCGCGACATCCACCACCTCGCAGCCGCCGTAGTAGCGCTTGCCGGGGTAGCCTTCGGCGTACTTGTTGGTGAGCACCGAGCCCACCGCCTCCATCACCGCCGGGCTGACGAAGTTCTCCGAGGCGATGAGCTCCAGCCCCTCTTCCTGACGCTCGGTCTCCTGCCGGAGCACCTGGGCGATTTCAGGGTCCACCTGGGCCAGCGTGCGGGTGTTCTCCATGGGGTGCCTCCTGGCGACGAACGGGGACAGCGTTGGGGACGACGTCGGAAGCTTCAGCGCTGCTGGGCTTCGACGTCGCGAATCTTCTGGACGCGCTGCTCGTGACGACCGCCCGCGAAGGCGGTGTCGAGGAAGGCCTCGAGGATGCCACGCGCCACGCCCACGCCGACCACGCGCTGGCCCAGGCACAGGACGTTGGCATCGTTGTGCGCGCGGGTCATCCGCGCCTCGAATTCGGTGGTGCACAGGGCCGCTCGCACGCCCCGGTGCTTGTTGGCCACGATGCTCATCCCGATGCCGGTGCCGCACACCAGCACGCCCAGCGTGCCGGCCTCCGCGACCACCGCGCGCGCCACCTGGGAGGCGAAGTCCGGGTAGTCCACGGACTCACGGGAGTGGGGACCCAGGTCGTCGAACGCGACGCCGCGCTCCTTCAGGAGGGCGACCAGTTCCTGGCGCAGTTCGAGTCCCGCGTGGTCGGAGGCGAGGATGACTTTCACGGCCGGACTCCGAAGCGGCGCCCGCTCGAAGGGCGGGGCCTGGAAGGGAAGGCCCCTGCCCGCCGCCCCGTCACGGGAGCAGCGGGCCGGAAGCCATCAGGCGAAGCGCTTGAACACCAGCACCGCGTTGGTGCCGCCAAAACCGAACGAGTTGCTCATGACCGCGTCCACCCGGGCCTCGCGCGCCGTGTTGGGCACGTAGTCCAGGTCGCAGTCGGGGTCCGGCGTCGTCTGGTTGATGGTGGGGGGCAGCATGTTGTGCGTCAGCACCCGCACGCTCACCACCGCCTCCGCGCCACCCGCCGCGCCGAGCATGTGGCCCGTCATCGACTTGGTGGAGGACACCGCCAGCTTGCGGGCGTGGTCGCCGAACACGGCCTTGAGGGCCTTGGTCTCGTTGGCGTCGTTGAACTGCGTGGAGGTGCCGTGGGCGTTGATGTAGCCCACCTCCTCCGGCCGCATGCCCGCGGACTGGAGCGCCAGCCGCATGCAGCGCGCCGCGCCCTCGCCCTCCGGGGCCGGCTGGGTGACATGGTACGCGTCGGAGTTGGCGCCGTAGCCCACGACCTCCGCGAGGATGTTGGCGCCGCGCTTCTTCGCCGCCTCCATCTCCTCCAGCACGACGATGCCCGCGCCCTCGCCCATGACGAACCCGTCGCGGTCCTTGTCGAACGGACGGCTGGCGCCCGAAGGGTCGTCGTTGCGCGTGGACAGGGCCTTCATCACGGAGAAGCCGCCCATGCCCAGGGGCGTGATGGCCGCTTCCGCGCCGCCAGCGATGGCCGCGTCCGTCTCACCCAGGCGGATGGACTTCCACGCTTCGCCGATGGCGTGGGCGCTGGTGGCGCACGCGGACACCGGGGCCCAGTTGGGACCCTTGCAGTTGAAGCGCATGGAGATGAGCCCAGGCGCCATGTTGACGATCATCTGGATGATGAAGAAGGGAGACAGCCGGTCAAAGCCCTTCTCCAGCCCCTTGCGGTGCTGCTCCTCCAGGGAAGAGATGCCCCCGATGCCGGAGCCCACGATGACGCCCACGCGCTCCGGGTTGTAGCCATGGGGCGCGTCCGGGCCGATGGGCAGGCCCGACTCCTTCACCGCCATGTCGGCCGCGGCCATCGCGTACTGGGCGAACAGGTCCATCCGGCGCACTTCACGCCGGTCGATGAACTGCTCGGGCTGGAAGTCCTTCACCTCGCCCGCGATGCGCGCGTCGAGCTTCCCCAGTTCAAAACGGGTGATCGTACCGATCCCGGATTGGCCGGCCAGCAGCGCCTGCCAGTTCTTCTCGGTGCCGGTGCCCAGCGCGGAAATCATGCCGGTGCCGGTGATGACGACTCGACGGTTTGACACTTGTCCTCTCCACTGACCGCGGACCGCGATGGGACCGGAGCGCCGGTAACGCGCGCCCCCCGTGGCCCCGACACTTCAGGAGGCCGCGGCTACTTCTTGTGGGTCTTCACGTAGTTGATGGCGTCGCCGACGGTCTTGATGTTCTCCGCCTCGTCGTCGGGGATCTCGACCTCGAACTCCTCTTCCATCGCCATGACCAGCTCGACGATGTCGAGGCTGTCCGCGCCCAGGTCCTCGATGAAGGAGGCCTCGGGCTTGATCTCGTCCTCTCCCACGCCGAGCTGGTCGGCGATGATGGACTTGATCTTGGCTTCGACGTTCACGGTGGCAGTCGTCATTATTGTAAATCCTCCAGCGGCCAGGTCGGACCCGGCTTGACTCACGGGCTGTCTCAAAGGCCGGCGCGGTATATCCCACGCCCGGCGGCAATCCAACCTTGGCTTACATGTACATGCCGCCGTTGACCTTCAGGACCTCGCCGGTGATGTAGGACGCCGCATCACTCGCGAGGAACACCACGGCCCCGGCGACCTCCTCCGGGTTGCCCAGGCGGGCGAGCGGGATGCCCCCCACCATCTTCTGGCGCAGCTCGTCGTCAAGATGGGACGTCATGTCCGTCGCGATGAAGCCCGGGGACACGGCATTGACCCGGATGTTGCGGCTGGCCAGCTCCTTGGCGACCGACTTCGTCATGCCGATAAGCCCCGCCTTGGCCGCCGAGTAGGCGGACTGTCCCGGGTTGCCCATCTCACCCACCACGGAGGTGATGTTGATGATGGCCCCGCTGCGCTGCTTCATCATCGGGCGGCTGGCGGCGCGAATCAGCGCGAAAGGACCCCGGAGGTTGGCATCCAACTGTTTGTCCCAGTCCTCGTCCTTGACGCGCATGACCAGGCCGTCCACCGCCAGGCCCGCGTTGTTCACCAGCACGTCCAGGCGCCCGTGCGTCTTGATGACGCCGTCCACGGCGCCCGCGCACGCGGCGGTGTCCAGCAGGTCGAAGCGGATGGCCTCCGCCCTGGCGCCCGCCTGCTGGAGCAGCCCCACGGTCTCCTGGGCGGCGGCCTCGTTGCCCACGTAGCTGATGACCACGGTGGACGTGCCCGCCTTCGCGAAGGCCAGCGCGACCGCCCGGCCGATGCCGCGAGAGCCGCCCGTGACCAGCACCACCTTCTCCTTGAAGCCGCTCATGCTGCCCCCAACGCGGCGAGCACCTTCTCCAGGGTCGCGGCGTTCTCGACGTTGAACGATTCGATGTCCTTGGTGATGCGCTTGATGAGGCCGCCCAGCACCTTGCCCGGCCCCAGCTCCACCACGTGCGTGACGCCATTGGCCTTCAGCGTCTCCACGCATTCAATCCAGCGCACCGGCGCGCTCACCTGCGCGAGCAGCAGCGGCACCACGCGCGAGGCGTCCGAATTGGGCGTGGCCTCCACGTTGCTCACCACCGGCACCTGCGGCGCGAGGATGCGCACGCCCGCGAGCACCTCCGCGAGCTTCGGCTTCACCGGATCCATCAGCGCGCAGTGGAAGGGCGCGGAGACGGGCAGCGGCATCACGCGCTTGGCCCCGGCCTCCTTGCACTTGAGGCCCGCGCGCTCCACCGCGGCCTTGTGGCCGGCGATGACGGTCTGCTCGGGCGAATTGTAGTTGGCGGGCGATACGATTTCGCCTTCTGCCGCGGCGTCGCAGGCGGCCTTCACCGCGTCCGGCGCGAGGCCCAGGATGGCCGCCATGGCGCCCACGTCCGCGGGCACCGCCTCCTGCATGAACGTGCCGCGAGCGCGCACCGCCCGCGCCGCGTCGCGCAGGTCCAGGGAGCCCGCGGCCACCAGCGCGGAGTATTCCCCCAGCGAGTGGCCCGCGACGAAGGCCGGGGTCGGGCCGCGCGCCTTGAACACCGCGTGCACCGCGGCCGACACCGTGAGGATGGCGGGCTGCGTGGTGGCGGTGAGCTTCAGCGCGTCTTCCGGGCCGTTGAAGCAGGTGGAGGAGAGCTTCTCGTTGAGCGCGTCGTCCACGGCGTCGAAGACGGCGCGCGCTTCGGGGAACTGCTCGTAGAGGTCCTTGCCCATCCCCACGGCCTGACTGCCCTGCCCGGGAAACACGAACGCGACCTTCGCCATGTTGCGGTCCTTCCTTGTGTCGTCCTGCCTACCAGCGCACCACCGCGCTGCCCCACGCCATGCCCGCGCCAATGGCCATCATCGCGATGACATCACCGCGTTTGAGGCGGCCGGCGCGCTGTGCCTCGTCCAGCGACATGGGCAACGAGGCGGACGACGTGTTGCCGTACTTGTGCAGGTTGAGCCAGCATTTTTCGCGCGGGATTTCCAGACGCTGCAGCACGGCTTCCAGGATGCGCAGGTTGGCCTGATGCGCGATGACGTGGTCCACCTGCCCCGGATGCATCCCGTGGGCCCCCAACGAAGCCTGGGTGGATTCCACCAGCGCACGCACGGCGAAGCGGAACACCTCCTTCCCGTTCATCTTGAGCTTGTGAAGATTTGCATCCACGTTGTCCGCGGTGACGGGGGTGCGCGAGCCGCCCGCCGGGATGCAGAGGAGGTCCGCCATCGAACCCTCGGTGCGCAAGCAGGTGGAGAGGATGCCGCGGGGCGCCATGGTCTCCGGGCTGTCGTCCGAAGCAGGCCCTGGGCCCAGCACCATCGCGCCCGCGCCGTCCCCGAAGAGGACGCAGGTGTTGCGGTCGCTCCAGTCCACCGCGCGGGTGAGCAATTCCGCGCCCACGACGAGCGCCCGCTTCACCTGGCCCGTGCGCACGAATTGATCCGCCACGCTCAGGGCATAGAGGGCCCCCGCGCACGCGGCGGACACGTCGAAGGCGAACGCGCGGCGCGCCCCCAGCTTCGCCTGCACCAGCGCGGCGCATGACGGCATGGGCATGTCCGGGGTGACGGTGCCCACGACGATGAGGTCCAGGTCCTCGGGCGCCACACCCGCCATCTGGAGCGCATGCAAGGACGCCTGCACGGCCAGGTCGCTCGTCGCCTCGTCTGGCGCGGCCTGACGGCGCTCCTGGATGCCGGTGCGCTCGCGGATCCACGTGTCGGACGTGTCGACGAGCTGCTCCAGGTCCTGGTTGGTCAGGACGCGCGCGGGAGCATAGGAACCGGTTCCGAGGATCTGGGTGCGTGACAAGGGTTTCTCCGATGGAAGCGCCGTTGGCGCCCATCCCCCGGGCCACGCGCGCTACTCAGGAACCTCTTCCGTCTCCGCCTTCCTTCCCCGCGGGTGGGGAGGAAGCCAGGAGGCGGCATTGGCGATGCAGCGCGTCAGTTCCTCCTGAACCCCCGCGCGCACGTGCTGGAGCGCGGTGACGAGCGCGTTGTGGATGGCGCGGGGGGACGACCGACCGTGCGCGACGATGCCCACCCCCTGGAGTCCCAGGAGCGGCGCGCCGCCGTACTCGGCGTAGTCCATGACGCGGCGCAGGCCCGCGAGGGTGGGCTTGAGCAGCAGCGCTCCCAGCTTCTCCGGCAGGCCGCCGCGCTTTTCGATCGCCGAGCGCAGCAGGCCGGTGATGCCCATGCCCACGCCCTCGGACGTCTTGAGGACGATGTTGCCGGTGAAGCCGTCGGTGACGACGACCTCCACGTCCCCGGAGAACAGGTCCTTGCCCTCCACGTAGCCCACGAAGTCCAGGTCCGAGCGCCGCAGGAGCGCGCTGGCGTCCCGCGTCAACTGCGTGCCCTTGGAGGCTTCCTCGCCGTTGGAGAGCACCGCCACGCGGGGACGCTGCACGCCCAGGCGGGTGCGCAGGTAGGCCTCGCCGAGCACGGCGAACTGGGCCAGGTGCGTGGGACGGCAGTCCACGTTGGCGCCCGCATCCAGCAGCAGGCAGCGACCGTTGCCCTTGAGGGCCGGGAACAGGGCCGCGATGGCCGGACGCTCCACGCCGGGAATCCGACCGAGCGTCAACATGCCACCGGCCATCACCGCGCCGGAGTTGCCGGCGGAGACCAGGGCGGACGCTTCCCCTTGCCGGACGAGCGCGAAGCCCACCCGGAGCGAGGAGTCCCGCTTGCGTCGGAACGCAGCGGTTGCGGGGTCGTCCATCTCCACCACTTCCGACGCGTGGTGGAGCTGGACGTTGGCGGGAGCACCGGCGCGCTCCAATACGGGGCGTACACGCGTGGCGTCCCCGACCAGCACGAGTTCGTGCCCGGGATACGCTCGCGCGAACAGCACGCCCCCTTCCACGACGGCGTCAGGGGCGTGGTCGCCACCCATCGCGTCAAGGACGAGCCGCACCGGCGTCATCCGCCTTTCAACTACTCCGCGGCGGTCGCGATGACTTCACGGCCCCCGTAGTTGCCACAGGCCGCGCAGGCGCGGTGCGGCATCACGGGCTCCTTGCACTTGGAGCACTTGATGACCTGCACGGCGATCCGCAGGTTGTTGTTGCCCGCCCGACGACGGTCCCGGCGCATCTTCGACGTCCGCTTCTTGGGAACTCCCACGACTCACCTCGGCATGGACCCGTCCCCCCTCGCGACTTGCGAGGGGCATAGGGACCGTCAGTTCAGCTTGATGTTCATCAGCGGCGACAGTCGAGGGTCGGAGACCTTCGGCGTGCAGCCGCACTTCTTATCATTGAGGTTCTGGCCGCACTGCGAGCAGAGCCCCTGGCAGTCTTCACGGCAGACCGCGTTCATCGGCAGGGCGAGCAATACCTGTTCTCGGATGATCGGATCCAGATCGATCTTCTTTCCGTCGAACACCTGCTCATCCGCATCGTCGATGGCGAAGGTGCCGCCGGACTCACCCTGGGCGCGCTCCTTCTTCTCCATGACCTTCTCGTCGTCGTCCTTGAAGTCATCCCCCCGGGCCAGGGACTCGGGCACCAGGTTGATGGTGAAGGACACCGGAAGGGCCATCTTCACATCGGTGATGCAGCGCTTGCAGGGGGCGTTCACGTTGAGCGTGAAGCTGCCCTGCAGCAGCACGCCGCCGCTGAGCTTGCGCAGGAAGGCATGAAGCGTGGACGGTTCGGTCGCCTGGAAGCCGGTGTCATGACCCGACGCCGCGCCACCCAGGACGTCCGACAGGAGCCCAAGAGCGATGGGCTCGTCGAGCTTCAGCCCCGCATCTTTGATTTGTTCAATCTTTACGAGCATCTACGAGGCGTCCCATCCAAAAGGGCGCGCAACATAGAGGGAGTCCCCCCGTCAGTCAACACGCCGGATTTTCACCATGGCCCCGGGACGGTGTCACCGCCCCGAATGGGGCGGCAGCCTTCGTCGCGTGGATCCCTTCAACAGCGCTCTGGTAGGTTTCCTTCTGATGCGCACCCCCGCCCGACGCTGGCGGGGCGCACTCTGCGTCGCGGGACTCGGGCTGACGCTCGCCCTGCCGGCGCAGGCCCGTGTGCCCCTTCCCCCGCCTCCCCTCTTCCAGCTTGGACCGGCAAGCCCCGCCATCGCCCAGGCGCGCGAGCTGCTGGAGGCCGGCCGCTTCCAGGAGACCCTGGACGTGGTCCAGCGCGGGCTGGATGCCCCCGACGTCACGGACGACGAGTTGGTGGAGCTCTACCGCCTCCAGGGCCTCACCGCCCTCTACCTGGGGGACGAGGCCCTGGCGCGAGGCGCCTACGAGAAGCTGCTCCAGGCCCGGCCCGACTTCGAGCTGCCCCGCTCCGCGCCCCCCAAGATTCGCGCCCTGTTCGCGAAGCTGAAGGAGGACCTGAAGCACCGCCGCGTGCTCCCCGTCACCCTGGAAGTGGACCCCATCCCGGACCCCGCCCCCGGGGAGACCGTCCAGGTGGAGGCCACGCTGCGCGACATGGCGCTGGGCGCTCGGGCGCGCCTGTTCTACCGGCGCGCGGGGGCCCAGGCCTTCTCGTCGGTGGACTTCGTTCGAGAACGCTCCCAGCCGGAGCGCTACCGCGCCGTGCTGCCCTCCTACGATCTGCCCGTGGAGAGCACCTCCTATGAAGTGGAGTACTACTTCGAGGTCGTGGACGCGGCGCAGCGCCGCCTGGCCGGACGCGGGGACCCGTTCCATCCCCTCCTCTTCCAGGTGGCCTCCCGGAACGCGCCGGCCGCCACGCTGACCGAAGGCCAGGGACGCCCCTGGTACAAGAGCCCCTGGGTCTGGGTGGCCGTGGGCGCGGTGGCCATTGGCGGCACTGCGGGCGTGGTGGCCCTCACCTCTTCCGAGGACCGGGGCCGGGTTCCCATCACCATCCGCGTGGAGGACGCCATCCCATGAGACGCCAGGGAAGCTTGTGCCTGCTGGTGGGCTGGGGCGCCCTGCTCGCGGGCTGTGGACCGGACGCCGCTGTGGACACCCTGCCCGTGGGCCTGGAGATCACCTTGAGCCGCGCCGTCGCCAGTCAGGTGGGCGCCTACCAGGTGGCCGTGCTGAAGGACGGCGCGAAGCGCAACTGCACGGAGCTGCAACGCACCTGCCTGTCCGCCCAGGTGGAGTCGGGCGCGCTGCTGGAGCTGGAGGACGCGGACGGCAAGTCGGGGCGCACGCTGCGCTTTCCCTCGGCGCCCGGGGGCGCTGCGATGGAGCTGGCCGTGGACGTGCCGGTGGGGCGCGACTACGCGCTCGTCATCGAGGCCCTGTCCGCCGACACGCCGACCCGCTTCCTGGGCAGCTCCTGCAACTACCTGCGCGAGGTGAACGCCGGCCGCAACGCGGCGCTGGTGGCGGCGCCCATCGAGCTGACCGAACAGGCGTGTGATCCGGTGTTCTCGCGCTAGGGCCCCCTGCCCTGTCCAGGAGGAAGCGGGCAGGCATGGTGCGCGGATGTCACATGGTTGTCCCGAGCGGGCCGGAACGAATCTGTTACGGGACGCCACGCATTCCATCCCCTTCGCGGGAGCAACCTTCATGGCGCGCATCCTCATCATCGAGGACGAGCAGGACCTGGCCGGCCTCGTCGAATACAACCTCCGCGCGGCGGGCTTCGAGACCGACACGGCGAACACCGGCGCCGGGGGTCTGGCCCGGGCCCGGGCACAACCTCCGGACCTGGTGCTGTTGGACCTGATGCTGCCCGACGTGGCGGGCGGTGAAGTCCTCCGCATGCTCAAGAACGACCCGGAGCTGAAGAAGGCCGCGGTCGTCATCGTCAGCGCCAAGGGCCAGGAGGCCGACCGCATCCAGGGCCTGGAGCTGGGCGCGGACGACTACGTGGTGAAGCCCTTCTCCGTGCGCGAGCTGCTCTTGCGCGTGAAGGCCGTGCTGCGCCGCGCGGACGCGGAGGAAGGCCCCGCCGCGGTGCTGGGCGCGGGCGAAATCAGCCTCGACACGTCCCGCCACCAGGTGCGCGTCAAGGGCGAGGAGGTGGTGCTCACGGCGCTGGAGTTCCGCCTGCTGCGCACCCTGCTGGAACGCATGGACCGGGTGCAGACGCGCGAGGTGCTGCTCTCCGACGTCTGGGGCATCCAGGCGGAGATCCACACCCGCACCGTGGACACGCACATCAAGCGGCTGCGCGAGAAGCTGGGGCCCTCGGGCGACATCATCGAGACCGTGCGCGGCGTGGGCTACAAGCTCAGCCCTCCCTGAACCGCCCGCCATGCCCCTGCGCTCCACGCTCCTGGCCCTGCTGGTCCCCGCCCTGCTGGTGAGCATGCTGCTCGTGCTGTTCGGCCAACCCACCGGCGCGCTCGCCGCGGGCCTCGTCACTCTCGCGGGCTCCGCGCTCGCGCTGGGCACCAGCCGCGTGGCGATGGAACGCCAGTTGCGCGCCCTGACCCAGAAGACCCAGTCCCTGGCCGAAGGCGTGATGTTCCCCGCGGGCGTGGAGCGCACCGACGACCTGGCGCAGTTGGAAGACGCCATCGACACGCTGGATGACCGGCTGTCCACCCAGAACGCGGCGCTCAACCAGGAGGCGCGCATCCTCACCGCCGTGCTGGACGGCATGGCCGAGGGCCTCTGGGTGACGGACGCGGAGGGCACCGTGGTGCGCCACAACGACGCGCTCGCGGAGATGCTGCGGCCCGCGCAGGGCGCCATCGTGGGGCAGCGGCCGCTCGCGCTGATCCGCAACGAGGCCCTCAACGACGCGGTGGCCCGGGCGTGCCAGGAGGGCGCGTCGACGCGGCTGGAGCTGACGCTCGAGGGCCTGTTCTCCCGCACGCTGGCCGTGCGCGTGACGCCCGTGGGCCGCGACCTGCCCGGCAGCGCCGCCGTGTTCCACGACGTCACCGAGCTGCGAAGGCTGGAGAAGGTCCGCAAGGACTTCGTGGCCAACGTCTCCCACGAGCTGCGCACACCCATCACCGCCATCCGGGGCTATGCCGAAACGCTCCAGGGTGGCGCGCTCAACGACGCCCAGGTCGCCCCCCGCATGGTGGAGATCATCCACCGCCAGTCCGAACGGCTCTCCGAACTGGTGGAGGACCTGCTGGAGCTGTCCCGCCTGGAGGCTCGCGAGATGACCTTCCAGCGCACCGAGGTGCCGCTCGCGCTGGCCGTCTCCCGCGCCGCGGAAGGCGTGCGCCCCAAGGCCGAAGGCAAGAACCAGCAGTTGAGCCTGCACATCCCGCCCGGGCTGGTGGCCCTGGGGGATGGGCGGGCCATCGAGCAGGTGCTCCTCAACCTGCTCGACAACGCGGTGAAGTACACGCCCGCCGGTGGACGGGTGGACGTGGACGGAGCGTATGAGGGCGGCCGGTGCGTGGTGCGGGTGCGCGACACAGGCGTGGGAATCGAGCCCAAGCATCTTTCCCGGATTTTCGAGCGATTCTACCGGGTGGACAAGGGTCGCAGCCGGGACATGGGGGGCACGGGGCTGGGCCTTTCCATCGTGAAGCACCTGATGGGGGCGATGGATGGCGAGGTGAAGGTGGAGAGCCAGCCGAACGCGGGCAGCACCTTCGTCATTTTTCTACCCTCGGCGGCTGGCCCGACGGCTGCGACGGGCTAGGATGGGGGCGGCCATGCGGGTCGCCATCCTCGCGGACATTCACGGAAACCTTCCGGCCTGCGAGGCCGTGCTGGACGACATCGCTAAATCGGTGGCGCCGGATTACATCGTCGCGGCCGGAGACTTGGCCCTGCGCGGCGCCCATCCGCGCGAGACGGTGGAGCTGCTCTTCAGCCGCTGCAACGCGCTGATCATGGGCAACACGGACGCGTACCTCGCCGGCAACTACCTGGGCGGCGCGTACCGCGAACGCGACCACTGGAAGACGGAGCTGCTGCGCTGGACGCGCGACCAGTTGGGCGACCAGTTGTTGCAGCAGTTGGGACAGATGCCCTTCTCGCTGCGCTACACGCCGCGCAAGGGGCAGGACCTGTTCATCTGCCACGCCAACCCGCGCAACCTGGAAGAGTCGTTGGACCCCACGCTGGACGACCACGCCGTGCGCCGCTTCTTCACGCACCTGGACGCGGCCGCGTGCGCCTTTGGCCACCTGCACTTCCCCTACCGTCGGCGCGTGGGCCGGATGCTCATCGCGGACGTGGCCAGCGCCGGCATCCCGCGCGACGGCGACCTGCGTCCCGCCTACGGCGTCTTCACCTTCACCCCCAAGGGCTGGCGCGTGCAGATCCGCCGCGTGCGCTACCCGGTGCGCAAGGCCACCCAGGCCCTCACCGCGCGCCGCGTGCCCGGCGGGCCGCTGCTCATCCACAAGCTCGTGGAGGCGCGCTACCGCCACCACAATGCCCTGATGGAGGCCGCGCGGCGGCACTCGGGGCTGCCTCCTCCGGGGCCCGTGCTGCGTCCGCCTCCCGGTGCCGCCGCCTCCTCCCGGCCCACGGTCGCCGCGCCCTTCGAGAACCACCCGCCTCCGGAAGTCGATCCGTCCACGCTCCCCACGGACATGGATGGCACGGTGACGGGCGCGGCGCCGCTGCCGCTCGACGCGCTCGGCGACCTGGACGGGTGAGCGTTCCGCCCACCGGGTGCGTGCGCGTGGGGCACAGGCCCGTCCGGGAATGGACAGGCGCGCCGCCGCTTCTGACGGACAGCGGGCTTTAGGCGCCGCGAATTCCGCCGTGCGCACCGCACGCACAGGTGCGTGCGGACGCCGGGAGCCTTAGCAACAAAGAGGCGACGACACTCACAGAGGGAGGGGACATGGTCTGGTGGACGGTCGGACTGTCGGTGGTGGCGGTATCCCTGGCCACGGCGGGTGCGCAGCCGCCTCCCGCCGCGCCTCCTCCCGCTGAACCGCCGCAGGCCCAGCCCCAGGCCAGCACGCCGGAACCCGCGCCCTTCTGCGAGGGCGAGTACGCGGACAGCTACAGCGCGCTGTCCGCCCAGGCCCGCGCCTTCGAGCAGTCGGTGAAGAAGAAGTACACGTACTGCGTGCGCAGCACCGCCGTGTACGAGTGCCTGTCCTACGGCGCGGAGGGCAACATGCGGCGCACGCGCACGTCGGTGTCCGCGCACGGCACCGCGTTCGCGTACCGGCAGCAGGCCGGGGAGACGCTGCTGCTCACCAACGAGCACGTGGTGGAGTGGCCGGACGTCACCAGCGACGCGCAACCCGTGGACAACGTGCCCTCCGGCTGCAAGCGCGTGAAGGACGGCCTGAGCATCGTGGAGAACGAGGCGGACGCGTACGACCGCGATGACATCCCGCTGTCCAAGGCGGTGGTGGATCCGCAGTTGGACCTGGCCGTCATCAAGTCGAAGACGCCGCTCACGGTGCTGCCGTGGAAGGTGGGCCGGAGCGCGGGCGTGCGCGAGCGCGACGTGGTGGACGTGCGCGGCTTCCCCCTGGGCGTCTTCAACGCCACCAACATGGGCAAGGTCATCTCCGCCTACGACCGCGACGAGTACAAGGAGTGGTACCACGACGACTTCGTCATCGACGCGCTCCTGTCGCAGGGCAGCTCGGGGTCGCCCGTGCTCGCCATCTCCTGCAAGACGGGCGAGTTCGAGCTCGTCGGCGTCTACCACGCGGGCTACTCGCGCGGCAGCGCGCTCAACGTGGTGGTGGGCATCGACCAGGCGCGCGACCTGATGAACAACCTGCGCCGGACGCCCAAACGCGCCGA
This sequence comes from Corallococcus terminator, assembly GCF_003611635.1. GTDB lineage: Bacteria > Myxococcota > Myxococcia > Myxococcales > Myxococcaceae > Corallococcus > Corallococcus terminator. The sequence goes on from NZ_RAVZ01000053.1 coordinate 21,510, forward strand.
GGCCAACACGCCGCTGGATGCGCTGGCACGCGCGCGCATGACGAAGCGCGCGGAGGTGTCCGCCACGCCCTTCTTCCCCTTCGGCTCGCGCACCGCGGCGGTGTTCCCACGCGCGGACGGCTCCCTGCTCTTCGCGCTGTACAGCCAGGACTTCCCGCGCCGCGTGCATCCGCTCGTCGTGCTGGAGGACCTACCCGTGGCCTCGGTGGACGAAGGCTTCGGACGCTCGGGCCGCGTCTGGTTCGGCGGAGAGCGCGGCCTGCTCGAGCGCAAGCGCGCGGAACAGGACGCAGAGCTTCAACAGCAGCTTGCCCGCCTGCTGGATGCGCTGCGCCGGGATGCGACGCTCGCGTTCTCCTACCAGGACTCCCTGCCTGCCTCGGACGAGTCGCGGCAGACGTTCGACACGTCGGCCCGCCTCAACAAGACGCTGGAGCGCACCATCGTCGCGCACCGCGACCTGAGTGACGCCGCCGCGGAGCTGGCGGACCGCTTCGCGCCAGACGTCACCGAGTCCGCGACCCGGACCGAATCCGTGCTGAAGAACCCGCCCGCGGGCATCCACCTGGGCCTCTCGTCCGAACCGGCGGGCCCCGCCCCCGCGACGCCACCTCCTCCCCGGGAATCCGGAGTGCGGCGGCCCGCGCGCAGCACCTCGGGAGAGCCTCCGGCGCGCAAGTAACCCTCCCGTCCACCTGACGGCCGGACGGGCGAGGCCCTGGAGGCAGTGCACCGTTTCCAGGGAAGGCCCTTCGCGCGTCCCTGCATTGGACAAGTGTGGAGGCCATGCCCGAACCCGCAGCAGTCCATCCGGAGTTGAGGACGGGGGCCCCGTCGCCCTGGCTGCGACGGATCCTCCGGGGCCTGCTGGGACAGGAACGGCGGTTCTGGGTCCTGGTGGTGGGCGTGGGCCTCATCTCCGGCCTTGGCGCGGTGGCGCTCCTCGCCGTGCTGCGCTTCACCCAGCACCTGTTCTGGCAGAGCAACACCGAGCACTTCCTCCAAGGCGCGATGGCGTCCCCGGGCTGGCGCCGGCTCCTGGTGCCAGTGCTCGGCGGCGCGCTGGTGACGCTGGTGTCGCTCATCGTCGGGCAACCCCTGCGAGGCCACGGCACCGCGGGCATCATCGAATCCATCTGGGTGAAGTCCGGGCGGCTGCCCTTCCCGCGCGCGCTGCTCCGGGGCTTCGTCTCCATCATCGCGGTGGCGTTGGGCGCGCCCCTGGGCCGCGAAGGTGCCCTCCTCCAGACGGGCGCGGCCAGCGGTTCGGCGCTGTCCGGGTGGCTGCGGCTGGGGCCGGGACAGGCGCGCCTCCTGGTGGCGTGCGGCGCTTCGGCGGGCATCGCGTCCGCGTACAACGTGCCCATCGGCGCGGCGCTCTTCGGCCTGGAGGTGCTGCTGGGCAGCTTCGCGTTGGAGCTCTTCGGCCCCATCGTCGTGTCGTGCGTGGTGGCGACGCTCGTGTCGCGCACGCTCATCGCGGATCATCCCAGCTACGTCATCCCCCACTACGCGCTCACCCACCCGCGCGAATTGCTGCTGGCCCTCACGCTGGGCGTGCTCATGGGCGGGGCCTCCGCGCTCTACGTCCGGGGCATCAACCTGACCTCGGACCTGCTGGACCGCCTGCCCGCGTGGCTTGCGCCCTTCATGCCGCTCGTCGCGATGACGCTGGTGGGCGCCACCGCGCTCGCGGGGCCGTACCTCATGGGCAACGGCTACGACTCCGTGAACATGGCCCTGCACGGGACGCTGCCGCTCACGCTGCTCCTGCTCCTCCCACTGGCGAAGCTGGCGATGACGTCGCTGTGCGCGGGCGCGGGCGTGCCGGGCGGGCTCTTCACCCCGTCCCTCTTCTTCGGCGCGCTGCTGGGCGGCGCGTTCGGGATGCTGGTGGAGCGGGTGCTTCCGGGTGGGGTGCCCAGTGGCGCGTACGCGCTGCTCGGCATGGGCGCGGTGCTGGCCGGCACCACGCACGCGTCGGTGTCCGCCGTGCTGATGATCTTCGAGATGACGGGCGACTACGACCTCATCCTCCCGCTGATGCTCGCCGCCGTGGTGGCCGCCGTCGTCAGCCGCCGCCTGGAGCCGGAGTCGCTCTACACCTCCGTGCTCGTGAAGCGCGACGTGCACGTGCCCGCCTCCGTCCCGCACTGGCTGCGCGAGGAGGGCGTGCGCTCAATGCTCTCTCCCGTGACGCAGCGGGTGCCGCCGTCCGCCCCCTTCGATGAGGTGGTGGTGCTGCTGCTGGAGCAGCCTCCGGGCGCGAACCTCTATGTCACCGACGCGGAGGGGCGCCTCTTGGGCGTCATCACCCTGGACGCCCTCAAGGGCCACCTGCCAGACCATGCCCTGCTCCAGGCCACCGTGGCCGCGGACGTGATGGACAGCGGCGTGCAACCCATCACCCCGGACCTGTCCCTGTCGGAGGTGGCCGCGCGCTTCGGTCGCACGTCGCTGGAGCAGTTGCCCGTGGTGGACGGAGACCGTCACCTGCTGGGTGCGCTCTCCAAGGGCGACCTGCTCAAGCGGGGGCGCTTCTAGATGGAGAACCGGACGCGCGCGTGGAGCATCGTCGCCATGAGCCTGCTGTGCCTCGTGCTGACCTACGTTCTGCTGCGCTCCCCACCCCACCCCGGACACCGCGAGGAGCCCTCGCCCGGGGAAGCGCCGACCCGCGGCAATCCCTACCGGGGTTGGCCCCTGTTCCAGGGGTGGCCCGTGCCCCAACCTCCCGACGCGAAGCCCGAGGCACCGCCGGCTCCACGGCCGGAGCGCTGACGACCCGCCCCCGCGCGCGGTGACACCTCAAGGCAGGCAACCAACCGGCCTCCGAGTGAACCGGCTTGCATGCGGGGGGCCCAGGAGGAAGATGGCCGCCGCCTTGGACGCCACTCCGTTCAACTTCGTCGCCATCGTGTTGCTGGTCTCCATGGGCGCGGGACTGCTGGGCTCGCTGCTGGGTCTGGGCGGAGGTCTCATCCTCATCCCAGTCCTCACGCTCGTGCTGAAGGTGGACATCCGCTACGCGGTGGGAGCTTCCATCGTGTCCGTCATCGCGACCTCCAGCGGCGCGGCGGCGGCCTATGTCCGCGACGGGCTGGCCAACCTGCGGGTGGCCATGTTCCTGGAGCTGGCCACCGTGGCGGGGGCCGTCACGGGCGCGATGCTCGCGGGTGTCGTGGACGGCCGCGCGCTGTACTTCCTCTTCGGCACGGTGATGGCGTACTCGGCGCTCGCGATGCTGCGCAAGCTGCGCGAGGACGGCTCGCCGCGCGAGGAGCCCGCGCCCGGTGCGCTCGCGGACCGGCTGGGCCTGCATGGCAGCTACTACGACGCGTCCACCGGACAACGGGTGGCGTACCGCGTCCACCGCCCCCTCACCGGCCTGGGGCTCATGTACGTGGCGGGCACGGTGAGTGGCCTGCTGGGCATCGGCTCCGGCGCGCTGAAGGTTCCGGCCATGGACCTGGCGATGCGGCTGCCCCTCAAGGTGTCCACCGCCACCAGCAACTTCATGATCGGCGTGACGGCGGCGGCCAGCGCGGGCATCTACTTCGCGCGCGGCGACATCGACCCGTTCATCGCCGGCCCCGTCTGCGTGGGCGTGACGGTGGGCGCCTTCGCCGGCTCGCGCTACTTGAGGAAGCTCAAGAGCGGTTCGCTGCGCGGGCTCTTCGTCGTCGTCCTGCTGTGGGTGTCCTACGAGATGCTGGCCAAGGGGATTCGCGGATGAGCCTGCAGGTTCCCGAACCCCCATCCGCCGAGGAGACCGCCGCCGCGGGCCATCCCGTCGTTCATCCGGAGGCGGTGCCGCTCACGCCGGAGCTGCTCATCAGCAACCTGCTGCGCGGCGGCGTGCTGCTGAGCCTGTCGCTCGTCGTGTGCGGCATGGCCATCACCTTCTTCCGGCACCCGGACTACTTCTCCTCGCCGGACGCCCTCCAGCGCCTCACCTCGCCGGACTCCGTGCCCCACCGGTTGCCGGACGTCTTCGAGGGCATCATGGCGGTGCGCGGACAGTCCTTCGTGATGGCGGGCCTGCTGGTGATGATCACCGTGCCCGTGCTGCGCGTGGCGCTGTCGCTGGGCATCTTCCGCGCGCAGAAGGACCGCACCTACGCCGCCATCACCACCGGTGTGCTCGCGCTGCTCCTGCTCGCGTTCTTCCTGGGCGGTGTGGAGTAGTCCACCTGTCCACCTGTTCGTCACACGCCCGGAGGCCGGCCCCGCGCTACAACCCGCGCCCATGGCCGACCACGACCTGCCCCTCCTGCTGGTGCGCCACGCCGTGGCCGAGGACTCCCACGTCCTGGGCGACGAGGCCCGCGCCCTCACCCCGAAGGGCCGCGACGCCTTCCGCCAGCACGCGCGCAAGCTGGCCCGCCGCACCCCGCTCATGGGCATCCTCACCAGTCCCCTGGTGCGCGCGGTGCAGACCGCGGAGCTGCTCGCGGAGGCCCTCTGCCTGTCGCACGTGGAGGTCCACCCCGCCCTCGTCCCCATGAAGGGCGCGGCCCGCCACATCCTGAAGCTGGCGCGCGAGGTGGGTCCGGGCTGGGCGCTGGTGGGACACAACCCCTCCCTGGAGCGCGCCGCGGAGCTCGCGCTGGGACAGGACCTGCCGGACAAGCTGCGAAAAGGCTGCGCGGTCGCCCTGCGACCCGAGGGACGCAAGTTCTCCCTGCAATGGATGGCGGCGCCGGGACGCCCCCTCTGGCGCCCGTGACCCGTGTCGTAGGCAATGGCATCCCCCCGTGACGGACGTGACGCAGTTGTTGCCGGCGCGTCACGCCCGCGCGAAGGGACGGGCGCACAGTACGCCGCGCCATGTCCCACGTTCTCATCGTCGACGACGAGCGCGACCTCGCAGAGCTCATCGACTTCAACCTGCGCGGCGCCGGCTTCTCCACGCGCCTGGCCTTCACCGGGGAGGCGGCGCTGGCGGCCGCCCGCGAGCAGTCCCCGGACGTGGTGCTGTTGGACCTGATGCTCCCGGACCTGTCCGGCATCGAGGTCTGCCGCCACCTGCGCGCCAACTCGCAACTGCGTGACGTGCTCATCGTCATGCTCACCGCGAAGAGCGAGGAAGCAGACCGCATCCGCGGATTCGAGGTCGGCGCGGACGACTACGTCGTCAAGCCCTTCTCCGTGCGCGAGCTGGTGCTGCGGCTCAAGGCCATCCTGCGCCGTTCCGCCACGCCCAAGGAGAGCGTCCCCCCGCTGGCCCTGGGGCCACTGCGCCTGGACGTCACCGCGCACCGCTTCTACGTGGAGGGCCAGGAGACGTCCCTCACCGCGCTGGAGTTCCGCCTGATGGAGCACCTGATGGCCCGCCTGGGCCGGGTGCAGTCGCGCGAGCAGTTGCTGGAGGAGGTCTGGGGGCTGTCCAGTTCCCTGGAGACGCGCACCATCGACACGCACGTGATGCGCCTGCGCGACAAGCTGGGCAACGCGCGCGCCCTGCTGGAGACGGTGCGCGGCGTGGGCTACCGCATCGTGGATCCGACCGCCGGGTAGCGTCCGTCACCCATTTGTCACCCAAGGGCCGTCAAGCGGACACATCCGCACCATAGATCGTCACGCGTTCCCGACTGTTCACCCTCCAGTGGTCCTCCTGAGGAGACACCCCATGAAGAAGACCCTGCTCTCAAGCCTCGTCGCCTTCGGCCTGACCGTCCTTCCGCTCGCCGCCCAGGCGGGCACGGTGACGGTGAAGGGCTCGGACACGATGGTCATCCTCGTCCAGCGCTGGGCCGAGGCGTTCATGAAGAAGAACCCGTCCATGAAGATTCAAGTGACGGGCGGCGGCTCCGGCACGGGCCTGGCGGCCCTGCAGAACGGCACCACCGACATCGCCATGTCCAGCCGCGAGATGAAGAAGGCGGAGGAGGACAAGCTCAAGGCCACCGCCAAGTCGGAGCCCACGGAGCTCGCCGTGGCCCGCGACGGCGTCACCTTCTACGTCCACGAATCCAACAAGCTGGACGCGCTCACGGTGGAGCAACTCCGGGACATCTACCTGGGGGACACCACGTCGTGGAAGGCCGTGGGCGGCGCGGAGGCCCCCATCGTCGTGTACTCGCGTGAGAACTCCTCCGGCACCTACGTCTTCGTGAAGGAGACCGTGCTGGGCGGAGAGGACTTCGCCTCCGCCGCGCAGACGCTCCCGGGCACGGCCGCCGTCGTCAACGCGGTGTCCAAGGAGAAGAACGGCATCGGCTACGGCGGCGCCGCGTTCGCCAAGGGCATCAAGGAGCTGAAGGTGAAGAAGGGCAACGAGGCCTTCGCCCCGTCCGCGGAGAACGTGAAGAGCGGCAAGTACCCGCTGTCGCGCGACCTGTACTTCTACCTGCGCAACAAGCCCGCCGGCGACGTGAAGGCGTTCATCGACTTCGCGCTGTCCCCCGAAGGCCAGGCCATCGTCACCCAGGTCGGCTACTTCCCTGTGAAGTAGTGGCCGTCACACGATTGTCACCCGGCGCGAGGGCTCCATGTTCGATAGACAGGCCGTCATGCAGGAGCAGGACCTCGCGCCCCCGGTGGCGCTGCCCATGCTGTCGCCCGAGGCCCGACGGCGGCAGCTCAAGGAGAAGCTCATCGCCTGGGTCATCACGGCGGTGGCCTTCTCCGGCATCGCCGCGCTGGTGCTCATCCTCGTCTTCGTGGCGAAGGAGGCCCTGACGCTCGTCACCGACACGGCGGCGCGCGAGGAGGCGAGCTTCTCCAAGATGTTCCTGCCGCAGATGGTGCGGAAGGGAAAGCCGCTGGCCTACGTGTGGCAGCCTGTGTCCAACGTGCCCAAGGTCAGCATGATTCCGCTGTTCATTGGCACGCTGAAGACGACGGCCGTGTCCATGCTGGTGGCAGTTCCACTGGGCATCTTCGGCGCGCTGTTCGCCGCGGAGTTCGCGCCCCGCCGCCTGCGGGAGATCCTCAAGCCCACCATCGAACTGCTCGCCGGCATCCCCTCCGTGGTGCTGGGCTTCTTCGCCCTGATGGTCATGGCCTCCTTCCTCCAGGAGACATTCGGCTTCACGTCCCGGCTCAACGCGGTGGTGGCGGGCCTGGGCCTGGCGCTGGCCATCGTCCCGGTCATCTTCACGGTGACGGAGGATGCGCTCACCGCCGTGCCGCGCAGCTACCGCGAGGCGTCGCTCGCCCTGGGCGCCACGCCCTGGGAGACGGCCTGGAAGGTCGTGCTCCCGGCGGCGGCACCCGGCATCCTCGCCGCGTGCGTGCTGGGCTTCGGGCGCGCCATCGGTGAGACGATGATCGTCCTGATGGCCTCCGGCAACGCGGCGATTACCTCCGCGAACCTGGGCGACTCCGTGCGTTCGCTGTCGGCCACCATCGCCGCGGAGATGGGCGAGGTGGTGGTGGGCAGCCCCCACTACGCACTGCTGTTCTTCATCGGCGTGGAGCTGTTCATCTTCACCTTCGTGCTGAACATGCTGGCCAGCATCTGGACGAAGAAGGTCATCCAGCGGCTCAAGGGAGGTGCCGGGTGAAGCACGCCACGCGCCGTGTGGTAGGGCTTTCGCTCGTGTCGCTCACGGGGCTGGCCGCGTTCGTCATCGTGGCGATGCTCGCCCTCGTCCTGCTGGACGTGGTGCAGGGCGGCGCGAGCCACATCTCCTGGAAGTTCCTCACCGAGTCTCCCACCGACGGGATGATGGGCGGCGGCATCTTCCCCGCCCTCTTCGGCACCGCGGCGCTCACGCTCCTGATGACGGTGGCGGTGATGCCGGTGGGCGTGCTGACGGCGGTGTACCTGCACGAGTACGCGCCGCCGGACGGCAAGCTGGCCCGCCTGGTGCGCGTCGCGGTGGCGAACCTGGCGGGCGTACCCTCCATCGTGTTCGGCCTCTTCGGCCTGGGCTTCTTCATCCTCTTCGTGGGCAAGGGGCTGGACCGCGCCCTGGGCTACGAGGAGCTGCACTGGGCGCAGCCGGGCATCCTCTGGGCGTCGCTCACGCTGGCGGTGCTCACCCTGCCCGTCGTCATCGTGTCCACGGAGGAGGCGCTGCGCGCCGTGCCGCTGGACCACCGCACCGCGAGCCTCGCGCTGGGCGCCACCCAGTCGCAGACGCTGGCGCGGGTGGTGCTGCCGGGCGCGCTGCCGGGCATCCTCACCGGCGCGGTGCTGGCCATCTCCCGGGGCGCGGGCGAGGTGGCCCCCATCCTCTTCACCGGCGCGGCCTACTTCCTGCCCGACCTTCCCTCCAGCCTGAACTCGCAGTTCATGCACCTGGGCTACCATACGTATGTGCTGGCCACGCAGTCGCCGGACGTGGAGGCCACCCGTCCCCTGCTGTACGCCACGGTGATGGTGCTGCTCCTGCTCACCTTCGCCCTGAACCTGGTCGCGGTCCTCATCCGCACGCGCACGCGCCGCAAGGCCGCGAGCGGGCACTGACACACACCCATGCCCCCTACCCCCGCAACCCCGCGCAACAAGATGGAGTCCCGGGAACTCACCCTGCGCTACGGCAGCAAGGTGGCCATCAAGCAGGTGAGCCTGGCCATTCCCGAGCACAAGGTCACCGCGCTCATCGGTCCGTCCGGCTGCGGCAAGTCCACCTTCCTGCGCTCGCTCAACCGGATGAACGACCTGATTTCGGGCGCCAACCACGAAGGCAGCGTGTTCCTGGACGGACGCAGCATCCATGACCGCGCGCTGGACGTGGTGGACCTGCGCCGCCGCGTGGGCATGGTCTTCCAGAAGTCCAACCCGTTCCCCAAGTCCATCTTCGAGAACGTCGCCTACGGCCTGCGCGTGGGCGGCCTCAAGGACAAGGTGAAGCTGGCCGCGCGCGTGGAGAAGTCCCTGCGAGGCGCCGCGCTGTGGGACGAGGTGAAGGACCGGTTGGATGAGAGCGCCCTGGGCCTGTCCGGCGGCCAGCAGCAGCGCCTGTGCATCGCGCGCGCGCTCGCGGTGGAGCCGGAGGTGCTGCTGATGGACGAGCCCGCGTCGGCCCTGGACCCCATCGCCACGGCCAAGATTGAGGAGCTCATCCACGAGCTCAAGGCCACGTACACCATCGCCATCGTCACCCACAACATGCAGCAGGCCGCGCGGGTGAGTGACCGGACCGCTTTCTTCTACATGGGCGAATTGGTGGAGTGCGGCCCCACGGAGCAGATCTTCACCAACCCCCACGAGAAGCGCACCGAGGACTACGTCACCGGGAAGTTCGGCTGAAAAGCGCGACGGAAAGCAACGAAACGACATGGCGGCCACGCACACCGACAAGGCATTCGAGCAGGACCTGCGCAACCTGCGCGAGAAGCTGCTCGCCATGGGGGCCAAGGTGGAGGCCCTCGTCGCGCAGAGCGTCCGCGCCCTCACCGACCGGGACTCGGCCCTGGCGGAGAAGGTGGTGGGCGCCGACCGCGAGGTGAACCGGCTGGAGGTCGACATCGACGACCTGTGCCGCCGCATCCTCGCCCTGCGCCAGCCGGCCGCCAGCGACCTGCGCCTCATCACCACCGCGCTCAAGATTGTCACCGACCTGGAGCGCATCGGCGACCTGGCGGTGAACATCGCCGAGCGCGCCATGGACCTGAACCAGGTGCCCCCGCTGGCGCCCTACGTGGACACGCCGAAGCTGGCGGACCTGGCGCAGCAGCAGGTGAAGAAGGCCCTGGATGCGTTCGTGTCCGGCGACGCGGCCAAGGCGGAGGAGGTCCTCAAGGGCGATGACCTGCTGGATGCGCTCTTCCTGAAGATCTTCAACGAGCTGCTCGCATACATGATGGAGGACTCGCGCAACATCCGCCGCGCCACGGCGTTGATGTTCATCGCCAAGCACCTGGAGCGCGTGGGCGACCATGCGCTCAACGTGGCGGAGATGGTCATCTACATGGTGCGCGGCAAGGACGTGCGCCACCCGAAGAGCCGCGAGCTGCCCGAGTAGTTCGCGGTTCACGGCGGTGTCACGGCGAGTTGGCCGTCCCGCCGTCCCGCCGCCCCGGGCCCGCCTTGTGGGCTGCGTAGGGTGGCGGACATGCTCATCGCCTCCAGCATCCTCCTGGCAGCGTCCGTCGTGGGCCTCCTGGCCCTGGTCCTCCAGGCGCTGTTCGTGCGCCGCCACCGCCGCGAGCCTCCGGCGGTCCCCACCCACACGCCGGGCCTGTCCATCCTCAAGCCGCTGTGTGGCGTGGATGACGACCTGGAAGCGAACCTGGAGCAGTTCGCGCGCCTGGACTACCCCCACTACGAAGTCCTGCTGGGCGTGAAGGACGTGCGCGACCCGGCCTGGGCGGTGGCGAAGGCGGCCCAGGCGAAGTGGCCCCACGTCATGAAGGTGGTGCTCCAGGAGGGCGAGCCCGGCCTCAACCCGAAGGTGAACCAGTTGGTGACGCTGTCGGCGGAGGCGAAGCACGACCTCTGGGTGGTGAGCGACAGCAACACCCGCGTGGGCGCGGGCTACCTGGAGGAGATCGCCGCCGCCTTCGAGGACCCCTCCGTGGGCTGCGTGACGCACCCGGTGGCGGGCCTGGGAGAGCAGAGCTTCGGTTCGCTCCTGGACAACCTGCACCTGTCCTCCAGCGCGGCGGCGGGGATGATCGCCGCGAAGCACCTGGCGGACCGGGACATCGTGGTGGGCAAGTCCATGGCGCTGCGCCGCGAGGACGTGGAGTCGCTGGGCGGCTTCTTCTCCGTGAAGGACGTGCTGGCGGAGGACTACGTCATCGGCCAGTGGGTGACGCGCAAGCTGGGCAAGCGCGTGGTGCTGGCGCGCTCCCCTGTCTTCAACGTGTCGCTGCGCAAGAGCGTGGACGCGTTCTTCCAGCGCTACCTGCGCTGGAGCGTCATCCACCGCACAGCGGTATCGCCCACGACGTACGCGGCGCAGGCGCTGCTCAACCCGGTGCCTCTCGCGGTGCTGGGTGCGCTCTTGCATCCGTCCGCGCTGACAGGCCTGGCGGCGCTGGCGGTGGTGCTGGGCAAGGTCTGGGTGGACGTGGCGGTGTTCCGCGCGCTGAGGCCGCAGCCGGTGGGATGGCGCGCGGCGCCAGCGGTGCTGGTGAAGGACGCGCTCCTGTTCGCAGCGTGGTGGCACGGTGCGTTCAGGCGCACGGTGGACTGGCGCGGCACGCGGTTGCGCGTGGTGTCAGGCACGCGCTTGGTGCCGTTGCGTGCCCGGACGCGGACGGCCGAGGCGTGGATCACCAGCAACGGGGTGGGTTGAACGCTCGGGTCCCAACTTTTCACGAACCTTCGTGCAGCAACCCTCGCCGCGCCTGCAACCGATGCCTATTTCCTTGAACATGCCCTCCTTGAAGCTGGCCCACCTCTCGGATCTCCATCTGGACATGAGCCGCGAGAGCGATGCGTCGGCGGCCTCATTGGTGAAGGCACTGGCGACCCAGGACGTGGATCACGTGGTCGTGACGGGTGACCTCACGCACCGCGGCTCCAACGCCGAGTTCCAGCGCTTCCGCGAACACTTCGCCCCGTGGATGGACACCGGGCGCCTCACCTTCATCCCCGGCAACCACGACCGTCCAGGAGAGGACGTGGGCAGCCGCTTCATGGAGGGTCGCAAGGTCCACACCGTGGAGAAGGCAGGCCTCTTCATGGTCTGCGTGGATTCCACCGGTGACCACAACCGGAACTATTTCTCCAGCCATGGGGAGCTGACGGAGCAGGTGGTGGAGCAGGTGGAGGTCGCCCTGTCCGCCGCGCCGCGGCAGTCGCTGGTCGCGGTGCTGCTGCACCACCACGTGTTGCCGCTGCCGCTGGAGAGCTTCCCGGAGTGGATCGCGACGAAGGTGGGCCTGCCGCACGCCTCCGAACTGGCGCTGGGCAAGAAGCTGCTGGAGCGCGTGGGCGGCAAGTGCGACCTGGTGCTGCACGGCCACCGGCACATCCCGCATGAGATGGACCTGGGCACCCCTGGGGAGCGCCAGTTGCGCATGTTCAATTCAGGCAGCAGCACGGACCTGGGCCGCTTCCGCGTCTTCAGCCACATGGCGGGTCGGCTGGTGGACGAACCGACGTGGTGCCATGCGTCGGAGCCGGCGAAGCCGCGCACGGCGGTCCACAACGTGAGGCCCGCGCTCCAGTACCTCGTGGGCCAGCTAGGCATGGCGCTGTTCTAGGGCCTGGCAGGCTGCCTGCTGGAGCGGGAGTTGAGACACAAGTGTCGCGAATGCCAGTGGGCCCCCGGAAGGTTGTCCTCAGGTCAGGAGGATGCTTGGGGCGACTCGCTGTGAATGACGGAGCTCGGAAGGTCCTGGTCGTGGATGACGACGCGGACTGGAGGGAGTTTCTCCGGGTGAGCCTGGAGGACCTCGGCTATGAGACCACCGAGGCGGCGGATGGCCAGGAGGCGCTGGACTCCCTCAAACGGGGAGAGCGTTTCGGCGTCATGCTGCTGGATTTGAACATGCCGGGCATGAGCGGCCTGGAGGTCGTGGAGAAGCTGCCACGGGTGTCGACGAACCCGCGCATCGTCTTCCTGACCTCGGCGGCGGCCCAGGATGTGGGCAGCGCACTCATGTCGGGTCCCCACTACTACCTGCCCAAGGGTGCGAGCCGCGATCAATTGTCGCTGCTCCTCCAATCATTGGGGGTGTAGGACAGGGAGGCGTCATCCGCCGCGGCCCCGGGTGGACACTGCCAGGAGGCCCGCCATCGTCACGGAGCTCATCATCATCCTGCTGTTGGTCCTGGCCAACGGTGTCTTCGCGGGCGCCGAGCTGGGTCTCTTGTCCGTGCGCAAGACGCGGCTGAAGGAGCTCTTGGAGCAGGGCAGCAAGTCCGCGAAGGCGGTGTCGGTGCTCCGGGATGATCCGGAGCGGCTGCTCGCCACGGTGCAGATTGGCATCACGGTGATTGGCTCCACGGCGGCGGCCTTCGGCGGCGCGAGCATCGCGCTGCGGCTGGGCGGCGTGCTGGAGGGCATGGGCGTGCCGCCGGTGACGGCGCACCAGGTGTCCTTCGCGCTGGTGGTCGCGCTGGTGTCGTACCTGTCGCTGGTGCTGGGGGAGCTGGTGCCCAAGTCCCTGGCGCTGCGCTACTCGGAGCAGTACGCGCTGACGCTGGGCCGGCCGCTCAAGGCGCTCTCCTGGGTGATGCGGCCGCTGGTGTGGTTCCTCACGGCCAGCTCCAACGTGGTGCTGAAGCTCTTCGGGGACAGGACGAACTTCACCGAGTCGCGGCTGTCTCCGGACGAGTTGCAGCAGTTGGTGGAGGAGGCGTCGAAGCAGGGCACGTTGGATCCGCGCGCGGGGGAGATTGCTTCCCGGGCCTTCGAGCTGGGCGACCTCACCCTGGGCGAGGTGATGGTGACGCGCGAGCACGTGGTCGCGCTGCGCCGGCACGCGAGCGCGGATGAGATCCGTCAGGTGCTGCTGGAGCACGGGCACTCGCGGATGCCGGTGTACGAGGGCACGCTGGACAACGTGGTCGGCTACATCGTGGCCAAGGACCTGCTGGGGGTGGCCTGGGAGGGGCACCTCATCGTGCTGGAGGACGTGCTGCGCCCTCCCCTGTTCCTCGTGGAGTCCATGCGGGCCATCGCGGCGATGAAGGAGATGCAGCGCCGGAGGATGCAGCTCGCGGTGGTGGTGGACGAGCACGGCGGCGTGGTGGGGCTGGTGACGGTGGAGGACCTGGTGGAGGAGCTCGTCGGGGAGATCCTCAGCGAGTCGGAGATTCCCGAGGAGCGCGTGCGCCGCGAGAGCCCCACGGTGGCCATCGTGCAGGGCGAGGCGAGCCTGCGCGAGGTGAACCGCGCGCTGGGCCTGGCGCTGGAGGAGAGCGAGGACTACTCCACTGTCGCGGGCCTGTGCATCGCGCTGGCGGGAGGCGCGATTCCGGAGCCGGGCGCGAAGCTGTCCATGACGGATGGCACCGTGCTGGAGGTGATGGAGGCATCACCGCGCCGGGTGCGCCAGGTGCGCTTCCATCTGCCGGAGACTCCGGTGCAGCCGGAGGCCTGAGCAGCGGACGCTTTCGAACCCGGGGCCTTTGGCTCCGGAGGCCAACGCCCCCCTTCGCATCGGGTCCCGCGGGCCACCGTCAACCCCGCCCCCGGGGCCATGTGCTCCGTGCACCAGGCGCCATGAGCGTGGCTTGCGCGTGAGAATCCGGACGCGCGAAGAGATGCCCCGCTGGCGATCGCGCATCCGGTCTCCCTAGACAGTGGGCGCCCTGCGCCCCTTCGCGTGCGGCGTCCACGGGCGAATCAGCGCCCTGCTCCGGAAGGAGGGCGAACCAGATGACCGCACCGGCCCCACGCATCGCGTTCGCCATCGAGACGACGCTCGGCAATTCGGTCTTCCTCCAGAACCTCCAGCGCGCGATGGCGCGACGCAATGACATCACGCCGGTGTGGCTGCCCATCGACGAGCATGTGGACGACGTGTGGGAGCAGCTCCCGCTGGTGCGCTCCCGCCTGTCCGTGAGGGGCGGCCTGCGGACGCGGTCCGCGTTGCAGCAGGCCCTCGCGCAGGAGCCCGTCGACGCGTCGGTCGTGCACACGCAGCGCATGGCGCACCTGGCCCACGACTTCATGCGCCGCGTGCCGAGCGTGATTTCAACGGACGCCACGCCCAGCGGACTGGAGGACTACCTGCGCTACTACGGGATGCGCTCCCAGCACGCCGGCTGGCTGGGACGGGCGAAGAACCTGCTGCACCGCCGCACGTACGCCCTCGCCAAGGGCATGTTGTCCTTCTCCGAATTCACCAAACGCTCCCTGGTGACGGAGTACGGCGTGCCCGACGCGCGCGTCCACGTCGTGTGGCCCAGCGTCGACACCACCCTGTGGCGCCCGGCTCCCGAGCAGCGGCCGCGCGACGGCGTGGTGCGCCTGCTCTTCGTGGGTGGGGACCTGGGCCGCAAGGGCGGCGAGTTCCTGCTGCGGTGGGCCCGGGAGACGCGCCAGCGCGACTGGCAGCTCGACATGGTGACGTCCGCCCCCTTCGAGGCGCCGCTCGGAGTCCGCGTCCACGTGGGCGTCCAACCCAACTCATCGGAGCTGATTGGCCTCGCGCAGGCCGCGGACCTCTTCGTGCTGCCGACGCTGGCGGACATGTCCTCCTGGGCCATCGCCGAGGCGAAGTCCGCGGGCCTCGCGGTGGTGACCACGCCCTCCGGCGGCGTGGGCGAGCTGGTGCGGGATGGCGTGGATGGGCGCATCGTGCCGGTGGGCGACTACGAAGCGCTCGCGAACGCCCTGGACACGCTGGTGGCGGACCCGGGCGCGTTGCAGGCCATGGGTCGCGAATCCCGCCGGATGGCCGAGGAGCACATGGACATGGACGCCACCTGCTCCCGGATGATCGCCTTCATCCGCCACGTCACCGGCGTCTGAACGAAAAAAAGCCCGGAATCAGTGGGTTTCCCCAATGATTCCGGGCCTTTGTTTCTGCGCGCGATGCAGGATTCGAACCTGCGGCCTTTGGCTCCGGAGGCCAACGCTCTATCCAGCTGAGCTAATCGCGCAGGACTGACTTCCGGTGTGGGAGGAGTAACCGAAGTCCCAGGACGACGCAAGCACGCAATCCGGGGCCCGGGGGGCCGTCGCGGGACGCGGGGCGGCGCTGCGCACTCCTTCACAGATGGGCCCTCCAACAGACGGCGTCCCGGGGGGGTGATGCACTAAACCTGCGCCCCATGAACCGCGCTCCCCTGCTCCAGCGCCGTGCGCGCGGTCCCGCCGTGGCGGTCGTCCTGGCCGTGCTGGCGGTGCTCGTCGCGGGGGCGGTGCTGTACGTGCGAGGCGCACTCCCCGCGGCCGTGCCCGTCGCGGCCG
>NZ_RAVZ01000540.1 GCF_003611635.1 Corallococcus terminator
GCCCTCCCTGCACCAGCGCGGACAGCACCCCCACCACCGCGAAGAGCGCCCCGGAGCGCAGGCTCGCCTCCTTCAGGACGGCCGCGTCCGGATGCACCGCATGCACCAGCCACCCGCCCTCCAGAGGCACCGCCCCGGAGGACAGGAAGCGCGTGAGGAGGAACACGGAGAAGGTGCCCTCCATCTGCGCGAAGGCCACGGTGAAGAGCAGCACCAGCACCACGCACCGGCCCACGACGGGCAGCGTCAAAACGGACGTGGCGCCCTTCATGGAGCGCACCGTGGCGGACGGGCTGCCCGGCACCCGCGTCTCCGGCAGGAAGAACCAGGTGTTGATGAGGTTCAGGGCAGACAGCCCCGCGGCGAACAGGCCGATGGCGAGGTTGCCGCCCCACGCCCCCAGGACGCCGCCCAGCGCCGGCCCCAGCACGAAGCCCAGGCCGAACGCCGCGCCGATGATGCCCATGCCCCGCGCACGCTCGCTGGGCTTGGTGATGTCCGCCACCACCGCCTGCGCCGTGGACACGTTGCCCCCGGACACCCCGTCGATGACGCGGGAGAGGAACAACAGCGGCAGCGTGTGCGCGAAGGCGAACAGCACGTAGCCCGCGAGCGAACCCACCTGGCTCAAGAGCAGCACCGGCCGCCGGCCGAACCGGTCCGACAGCCGCCCCATGATGGGCGCCGCCACCAACTGCATCAGCGAATACACCGCGACGAGCAGCCCCACCGTGAAGGGCGAGGCCCCAAAGCGCACCCCATACACACCCAACTGCGGAATCAGGATGCCGAACCCGATGAGGTCCAGGACGGCGATGCCGAACACCACCCGCAGCGACGCCTCCCGTGCCAACTCGAACTCCCCTCGTCCACGTGCCTTCGAAAAGAGAAAACCGCCGGAGCGCTCAGACCAAGCGCTCCGGCGGGCCGGGAGACTCCCACCTGTCCTGCCGTGCGTCTACATCGCGCCGGCGGACTGGATGTTGCGGTTGGCCGTGTCGCGCTCGATGCAGCCCTTGGTCATCGTGTACTGGTACGTGCCCAGCTCGTCACGCCAGTACTCGCCCTCGTAGGGCCAGTAGAGCTGATCGTCGGCGACGGCCACGGAGTACTTGTACTTCTTGACGATGGCCGTGCGGCCGCCCGCCTTGAGCTGCTCCTCCAGGAACTCCTTCTCCTTGGTGGTCGTCTCGAACTTGATGCGCAGGCCGTTGGCCAGCAGCAGCTTGAGCGCGCCCAGCTCCGTCTCCAGCTTGCCCTTGGCCATGGTGCCGGCCTTGGAGATGAGGCTGGTGCGCTGGACCTTGAGGCCTTCCAGGAGCTGCTTGGTCAGCTCCGAGTACTTGAACGTGTCGCCCTTGTTGGAGAACAGGTCCATCTCACCCTCGAGCTCCAGGATGGAGTCGTTGGTCTTCTTCAGGTCCTGATCCGTGAGCGCGAGCCGCAGGATGCGCTCCAGCAGCACGTCCGTGCCGTTCTTCTCCAGGCCGTCCTTGTTCTTCTTCTGCACGTCGGCGAGCACCGTGTAGTACTCGCTCGCGTCCATGTTCTTCTTCACGAGCGAGTCCAGCTCGTCGTGCACCGGCAGGTACGTGTGCTCGAAGTCCTGGAGGATGAGGTTGGACTCCCGGTAGCGGCAGTTCTCGTAATAGATGACGGCCTTCAGGATGAGCGCTTCCGGGAAGTACTCCTCGCGGAAGAAGGGCGACGACAGGGTGATGAGGTTGCCCAGCGCCTGCTCGTACTGACCGATGCGGTAGTTGGCCCACGAGGACTCGAAGAGCGCCTCCAGCCACTGCACGTTCCCGCGCTCCACCTTGTTCAGATAGAAGATGGAGAAGCGGTTCTGCTGCATGCCGTAGTGCGTGCGCGCCAACTGCATGAACGCCAGCTCGCGCAGCGACTTGTCCAGCTTCGCCTGCTCGCCGGTGCGGCCGACCATGGGACGGGTGAGGCGAACGACTTCCTTCATCGCCTCCACCGACGCCATCACGTCCGTGTTGCCGCGCTTGGCCGCCGCGTCCTTGTGGTGCGTGCCGTTGCGGAAGAAGGCCAGGCCCTCCAGGTACTTCGCGCGCGGGTAGAACGTGTCCGTGCGCGGGATGGTCAGGGCCAGGCGCTTCACTTCCTCGAAGCTCTTGTCCGCGTTCTCCGTCTGGCCGACCTGATCCAACGCGCGACCGCGCACGAAGTGGTAGCGGGCCAGCAGGTAGCGGAACTCGTTGCGGAACTTCTCCGGGAACTCGTAGTTCGCGTAACGGGCGATCTCATCCAGGATGACCGTCTCGTTCTGCGTCTTGCGGCTGATGAAGAACAGCCACTCCAGGCTCGTCTTGAAGAACTTCGTGGACGGGCCCGCCGCGAGGATCTTCGAGAACTCGCCCAGCGACGAGTGGTACAGCCCCATGCGGTAGAGCGACTTGGCCAGCACGTAGCGCGCTTCGGTGTGCAGGCCCTGGAGCTTCGCGTCGCCCAGCAGCTCGTGCGACGCCATCGCCGACTTCTCGTACTCGTCGTTCTTGAACAGCGAGATGGCCGCGTCCAGGCGCTGGCGGTCCGCCGTCTTGCCGGACACGTCCACCGCGTCGAACGTCATCGTGGGCGCGGGCGGCTTGTCGTTGTCGCCCGTGAGGTCCAGACCCAGGCCGCCGCCGCTCTGGGCAGGCTGCGCGGGCTTGACGGGCGCCGGGGTGGGCGTGGGCGTCGCGGTCACCGGAGGGGTGGCCGGATTGCCCGGGGCCGGGGTGGCTTCGGGCGCCGTGTCCGCGGTGTCTTCCGCGGGCGCGGCCTTGCCCTTGCCGCGCTTGGAGGAGGTCGTCTTCTTCTTGGCGGACGAACCCTTCTTCTTCTTCTTGGACTGGCCCGCCAGATCCAGTCCTTCGAAGGACTGGGCCAGCGTGGGGGCCGTGTACGCGAGCGTGAGCCCGAGGACGGCGAGACGGAGGAACCGGTGGGTGCGCATCATGCTTAGGAACCGGAGGGGAAGAAGAAGGACAGGCCCAGCTCGAAGAGGATCTGGTTGCGGAGGTACGTGGGCGTGGGCTCCCGGCCCTTCTCCACATAGATGAGGTCGCGCAGCTCCGTGCGCAGCGTCATCCAGCGGTTGAAGAAGAAGCGCAGGCCGACGCCCAGGTTGGCGCCGCCCGTGAGGTAGGACTTGCCACCCGCGATGGCCTGCCCGTCCACGAGCGTCGTCTCCGGGCCGCGGTACTGCACCACCGAGGCGCCGAGGATGCCGTACATGTCGAAGTGGACGAACTTCTCCGCCAGGAGCGACAGCTTGCCGTAGATGGGCGCCCACTGGACGTCCGCGCCACCCAGCAGCGTGAGCTGCCCGGGGGCCTGACCGTCCAGCTCACCTGTCGTCGGCGCGCGGCAGCCGCGCGTGTCGCCGCCCGCCCCGCCATCCGTGAAGGTGCAGATCTGCGCGGAGCCGGCCACGGAGTTCACCGCGTAGCCAGCGCGCAGGCTCACGCCCAGCGTCTCCGACGGGTAGTACGTGAGCGAGCCGCCGAAGATGTACTTCTTGTAGAACGCGTCGCGGATGGTGATGGACGCGGAGGGGCTCACTTCAAAGCGGCCCTTCTTGAGGAACATGTGGCCGGACACCGGCCGGATGCGCTCGCGAAGGGGGCCCAGGGCGTCCTTGTCCACCTCGGACACGTCACCGGCCTCCTCCTCCTGGGAGCCAGCCGGCGCCGGGGGGGCGGCAGCGGGCTTGGG
>NZ_RAVZ01000541.1 GCF_003611635.1 Corallococcus terminator
CGGAGGTGGGCCGGGATTTGGCCGAGGCGGACGCGACGGTGCTGGCGGCGGTGGCGAACGGGCTGCGGCAGGCGCTGGCGCGGGAGTTGGAGGTGCAGACGCACACGGTGGCGCTGCTGGCTCCGGGCGCGGTGCCCAAGACGTCGAGCGGGAAGATTCAGCGCTTCGCGTGCCGGGCCGCGCTCGTGTCCGGGGAGCTGTCCGTACTGTGGCGCAGCGAGGCGGCGGGTGCGGAGCCGTTGGTGCGGGCTCCGGTGGTTCCTGTGTCCGAGGAGAAGGCGGCGGAGCAGTTCGGTGCGACGGCGGGTGTCTCGGCGGCAGAGGCCACGGCCTCGTCTGACGCGACGGTGAATCCGTTCAGCGCGAAGGACGGCTCGGAAGCCACGGCCTCGGCTGACGCGACGGTGAATCCGTCTAGCGCGAAGGGCGGATCGGAAGCCACGGCCTCGGCTGATGCGACGCCCTCCACGGGCGCACTGCCGGACGCGTCACGGATTGCGGCCTCCCCTGCCCGCTCCGTGGAGGAACTGGAGCGCATCCTTCGCGAGGAGCTGACCGCCGTGCTCGGGGCGGAGGCCGGCATTCAGGGCTCGGATGTTCCGCTCACGCAACTGGGCATGGACTCACTCGCGGCCGCGGACCTCCAGGCTCGCATCGAGAAGCGGCTGGGCATGCGCGTCTCCGCGGCCACCCTGTTGCAGGACGTGACCCTCCAGGGGCTCGCGGCTTCGCTGGCCCAGGGCCGCACCGCGACGGGCCTTGCCGCGCTTCCCCCCGTGCAGCGTCGCTCGACTCCGGCTGGGATGACGCCAGCCTCGTTCTCGCAGCAGCGGCTGTGGTTCCTCCAGCAGCTCGCACCGGAGTCCACCGCCTACCACGTCCCCGTGTCACTCTCGCTCCGGGGCCCCCTGGTCCCGGAGGCGCTGTCGCGCTCGCTGTCCGAGCTGGTCCGCCGCCACGAAGCGCTGCGCACGACCTTCGTCGCCCGGGACGGAGTGCTGTTCCAGCAAGTCCATGCGCCTTCGCCCGTGTCGCTGACGGTGGAGGATGTCGCCAGCCCGGACTCCGTCTCACGCGAAGCCCTGCTGGATGCGTGGGCGGTGCGCGACGCCCAGAGCCCGATGGACATGTTCACCGGGCCGCTGCTGCGCTTCGTGCTGCTGCGCTTCGCTCCTGATGACCATGTGCTGCTCGTCTTCGTGCACCACTTGATTGCCGACGGCTGGTCCGTGGCGGTGCTCTCGCGCGAGTTGGCCGCGCTCTACGGCGCCTTCGCCACCCAGCGCCCCTCGCCCCTGCCCGAGCCCGCGCTCCAGTACGGCGACTTCGCGGCGTGGCAGCAGACGCACCTGACGGCCCAGGCCCTGGCCCCGGAATTGGCGTGGTGGAAGCAGACGCTCTCCGGCGCGTCCTCATTGCTGTCCATCACCACCGACAAGCTTCGTCCCCAGCGACTGTCCTCCCACGGCGCCCGCCGGCTGCGCGTGCTGCCCGCGCCGCTGATGGCGAAGCTGAACGCACTGGGCCGCCGTGAAGGCGCCACGCCCTTCATGATGCTGGTGGCTGCACTGGGCACCGTGCTGCACCGCTGGAGTGGCCAGACGGACTTCATCCTCGGCTCCGCGACGTCCGGGCGCGATGTGCCGGGCACGCGCTCCCTCGTCGGGGACTGCACCAACTTCCTCCCGCTGCGCCTGCGCCTTCCTTCCGACACCACCGTGACGGGTCTCCTCGCCAGCGTGAAGCAGACGACGCTGGAGGCGCTGGCCCATGGGTACGTGCCGTATGACCATGTGCTCGCCGTCGCACAGCCGGGCTCGCAGCGGCGCGAGCTGTACAACGTCGCTTTCGTCCTGGACGACTACGCCATTCCGCGGGCCCAGCCCGTGGGTGGTGGCCTGACGCTGGACGTGGGGCTGCTGGACAACCGCACCACCGAACTCGACATGACTTTCGAGGCCGTCCCCGGCCCCGACGGACTGCTCATCGGCTGCAAGTACGCCACGGACCTCTTCGAGCCGGAGACCATCGACCGGCTCCTTTCCCACCTGGAAGTCGTCGTCGGCGGCATGGTGGCCGCCCCGGAGACGAAGCTCTCCGAGCTGTCCGTGATGACGGAGGCCGAGCGCCACCAGGTCCTCCACGGATGGAACCCACCCGTCGAGCCGTTCCCCACCAGCACGCTGGTGGAGCGCTTCGAAGCGCAGGTGGAGCGCACCCCGGACGCCATCGCCGTCACCTTCGAGCTGCGCCAGTTGACGTACCGCGAGTTGGACGCACGAGCGAACCAACTGGCCCACGTCCTCCAGGCGCGCGGTGTGGGCCCGGAAGTGCTCGTGGGCGTGTGCCTGGAGCGCGGCGTGGAGCTGGTGGTGACGCTGCTCGGCATCCTCAAGGCCGGAGGCGCGTACCTGCCCCTGGACTCCGCGCACCCGCGCGAGCACCTGGCGTTCCTGCTGGAGGATGCGCGCTCACCGCTCGTCCTCACCCAGGCGTCGCTGGAGGACCGCGTGCCGTCGGTGGATGGCACCTCCGTACTCACCTTCGAGGCGGCGATGGCCTCCGGCGCTTCGCCCGAACGGCCGTCACACCGGAGCGTTCCCGGAGACCTCGCGTACGTCATCTACACCTCGGGCTCCACGGGACGTCCCAAGGGCGTGATGGTGCAGCACGACCACGTCACGCGGTTGTTCAGCGCGACGGACGCGAAGTTCCACTTCGGGCCTGCGGACGTGTGGACGCTGTTCCACTCGTACGCATTCGACTTCTCCGTCTGGGAGTTGTGGGGCGCGCTGTTGTACGGCGGCCGGCTGGTGGTGGTGCCGTACTTCGTCAGCCGCTCGCCGCAGGCCTTCTTGCGCCTGCTGGCCGACGAGGGTGTCACCGTCCTCAACCAGACGCCCACCGCTTTCCGTCAGCTCCTCCACGCTGAACAGCAGGCCGCGTCCCAGGGCGAGGCCCCGGCCCTGGCGGCGCTGCGCTACGTCATCTTCGGCGGTGAAGCGCTGGACCTCGCGTCGCTGCGCCCCTGGTTCGAGCGTCACGGCGACGTCCGGCCCCAGCTCGTGAACATGTACGGCATCACCGAGACCACGGTGCACGTCACGTGGCGTCCGGTGGGGCTCGCGGACCTGGAGCGTCCTGGGGCCAGCGTCATCGGTCAGCCCATTGCCGACCTTCAGCTCTACCTGCTGGACGCGGCGGGGCAGCCGGTGCCCCTCGGGGTGCCGGGAGAAATCCACGTGGGCGGCGCGGGCGTGGCCCGGGGCTACCTGCGTCGGCCGGAGCTCACGGCCTCCCGCTTCGTGGACGACCGCTTCGGCCCCGTACCGGGGCGCAAGCTCTACCGCGCGGGAGACCTGGCGCGGCGCCTGCCCTCTGGCGAGCTGGAGTACCTCGGCCGCATCGACCACCAGGTGAAGCTCCGGGGCTTCCGCATCGAGCTGGGTGAAATCGAATCCTCGCTCAGCACGCACCCCGACGTCCGCGAGACGGTCGTCATCGTGCGCGAGGACGTACCCGGCGAGCAGCGCCTCGTGGCCTACGTCGTCCCCGCCACGGTGGAGGCCAGCGCCCTGCGTGAACACCTGCGCGCGCGGCTGCCCGAGTACATGGTGCCCGCCGCCTTCGTCGGCCTGGAGGCCCTGCCCCTCACCACCAACGGCAAGGTGGACCGCCGCGAGCTTCCCGCCCCCACGGCAAGCACGTCCTCCC
>NZ_RAVZ01000542.1 GCF_003611635.1 Corallococcus terminator
GGCGCGAAGAGGCGGCGCGGCGGGCGGAAGAGGCCCGGCTGGCGGAGCTTGCGCGCATCGAGGCGGAGCGGCTGGCGGAGCTTGCGCGCATCGAGGCGGAGCGGCTGGCGGAGGAGGCCCGGCTCGCGGAAGAGGCCCGGCTCGCGGAGCTTGCGAGTATCGAGGCGGCGCGGCTGGCGGAGGAGGCCCGGCTTCGGGCGATTGAAGAGGCCCGGCTCGCGGAAGAAGCACGGCTGCGTGCGGAGGAGGACGCGCGGCTGGCGGAAGAGGCTCGGCTCGCCGAAGAAGCACGGCTGGCGGAGGAGGCCCGGCTTCGGGCGATTGAAGAGGCTCGGCTGGCGGAGGAAGCCCGGCTTCGGGCGATTGAAGAGGCTCGGCTGGCGGAAGAGGCTCGGCTTCGGGCGATCGAAGAGGCCCGGCTCGCGGAAGAGGCTCGACTCGCCGAAGAGGCCCGGCTCGCCGAAGAGGCCCGACTCGCGGAAGAGGCCCGGCTCGCGGAAGAGGCCCGGCTCGCCGAAGAGGCCCGGCTCGCCGAAGAGGCCCGACTCGCCGAAGAGGCTCGACTCGCGGAAGAGGTCCGCCTCGCGGAAGAGGCCCGGCTCGCGGAAGAGGCTCGACTCGCCGAAGAGGCCCGCCTCGCCGAAGAGGTCCGCCTCGCCGAAGAGGCTCGACTCGCGGAAGAGGCTCGACTCGCGGAAGAGGCTCGACTCGCGGAAGAGGCTCGACTCGCGGAAGAGGCTCGACTCGCCGAAGAGGCTCGACTCGCGGAAGAGGCCCGCCTCGCCGAGGAGGCCCGCCTCGCCGAAGAGGTCCGCCTCGCGGAAGAGGTCCGCCTCGCCGAAGAGGCTCGACTCGCGGAAGAGGCTCGACTCGCGGAAGAGGCTCGACTCGCGGAAGAGGCTCGACTCGCGGAAGAGGCTCGACTCGCCGAAGAGGCCCGCCTCGCCGAAGAGGCCCGCCTCGCCGAAGAGGCCCGCCTCGCCGAAGAGGCTCGACTCGCCGAGGAGGCCCGTCTCGCCGAAGAGGCCCGTCTCGCCGAAGAGGCTCGTGTTGCGGAGGAGGCTCGACTCGCCGAAGAGGCTCGGCTGGCTGAAGAGGCTTGGCTCGCTGAAGAAGTTCGCCTCGCCGAAGAGGCTCGCCTCGCCGAAGAGGCTCGCCTCGCCGAAGAAGCTCGTGTCGCGGAGGAGGCTCGACTCGCCGAAGAGGCTCGCCTCGCTGAAGAAGTTCGCCTCGCTGAAGAAGTTCGCCTCGCCGAAGAGGCTCGACTCGCCGAAGAGGCTTGGCTTGCTGAAGAAGTTCGCCTCGCCGAAGAGGTTCGTCTTCGTGCGGAGGAAGAAGCACGGATCGCGGAAGAGATCCGTGTTGCTGAAGAAGCTCAGCTTCGTGAGGAAGAAGCTCGGCTCTCCGAGGAAGCAAGACTCGCTGAAGAAGAGAGGCTTCGCGTAGAGGAAGCAGCGTGGCTTGCCGAAGAAGTACGGCTGGCTGAAGAGGCCCGCCTCGCCGAAGAGGCTCGCTTCGCTGAAGAGGCCCGGCTCGCGGAAGAGGCTCGGCTCGCGGAAGAGGCTCAGCTTCGTGCCGAGGAAGCAGCTCGTTTCGCTGAAGAGGCCCGTGTCGCGGAGGAGGCTCGCCTCGCCGAAGAGGCCCGGCTGGCGGAAGAAGCTCGGCTTCGTGCCGAGGAAGCAGCTCGCCTCGCGGAAGAGGCCCGGCTGGCGGAAGAGGCCCGGCTGGCGGAAGAGGCCCGGCTGGCGGAAGAGGCTCGACTGGCCGAAGAGGCTCGCCTCGCCGAAGAGGCCCGCCTCGCCGAAGAGGCTCGGCTGGCCGAAGCAGCTCGCCTCGCGGAAGAGGCTCGACTGGCCGAAGAGGCCCGCCTCGCCGAAGAGGCTCGACTGGCCGAAGAGGCCCGTGTCGCGGAGGAGGCCCGCCTGGCCGAAGAGGCCCGCCTGGCCGAAGAGGCCCGCCTCGCCGAAGAGGCCCGCCTCGCCGAAGAGGCCCGTCTCGCGGAAGAGGCCCGTCTCGCGGAAGAGGCCCGCCTCGCCGAAGCAACTCGGCTCGCGGAAGAGGCTCGACTGGCCGAAGAGGCTCGTCTCGCGGAAGAGGCCCGTCTCGCGGAAGAGGCTCGTCTCGCCGAAGAGGCTCGACTGGCCGAAGAGGCTCGACTGGCCGAAGAGGCCCGTCTCGCCGAAGAGGCCCGTCTCGCTGAAGAGGCTCGCCTCGCGGAAGAGGCTCGCCTCGCGGAAGAGGCTCGCCTCGCGGAAGAGGCCCGCCTCGCCGAGGAGGCCCGGCTGGCGGAAGAGGCTCGACTGGCCGAAGAGGCTCGACTGGCCGAAGAGGCCCGCCTCGCCGAAGAGGCCCGCCTAGTTGAAGAGGCTCGGCTCGCCGAGGAGGCTCGTCTCGCTGAAGAGGCTCGTCTCGCTGAAGAGGCCCGCCTCGCTGAAGAGGCCCGCTTCGCCGAGGAGGCTCGCCTCGCCGAAGAGGCTCGACTGGCCGAAGAGGCTCGACTGGCCGAAGAGGCTCGTCTCGCTGAAGAGGCTCGTCTCGCTGAAGAGTCCCGCCTCGCTGAAGAGACCCGCCTCGCTGAAGAGGCCCGCCTCGCCGAGGAGGCTCGTCTCGCTGAAGAGGCCCGCCTCGCCGAAGAGGCTCGACTGGCCGAAGAGGCTCGCCTCGCCGAAGAGGCCCGCTTCGCCGAGGAGGCTCGCCTCGCCGAAGAGGCTCGTCTCGCTGAAGAGGCCCGCCTCGCTGAAGAGGCCCGCTTCGCCGAGGAGGCTCGCCTCGCCGAAGAGGCTCGACTGGCCGAAGAGGCTCGTCTCGCTGAAGAGGCCCGCTTCGCCGAGGAGGCTCGTCTCGCTGAAGAGACCCGCCTCGCTGAAGAGGCCCGCCTCGCCGAGGAGGCTCGTCTCGCTGAAGAGGCTCGACTGGCCGAAGAGGCTCGTCTCGCTGAAGAGGCCCGCCTCGCTGAAGAGGCTCGCCTCGCTGAAGAGGCCCGCCTCGCTGAAGAGGCCCGCCTCGCTGAAGAGGCCCGCCTCGCTGAAGAGGCCCGTGTCGCGGAGGAGGCCCGCCTCGCCGAAGAGGCTCGACTGGCCGAAGAGGCTCGCCTCGCCGAAGAGGCTCGCCTCGCTGAAGAGGCCCGTGTCGCGGAGGAGGCTCGCCTCGCCGAAGAGGCTCGCCTCGCCGAAGAGGCTCGCCTCGCCGAAGAGGCTCGCCTCGCCGAAGAGGCTCGCCTCGCCGAAGAGGCCCGTGTCGCGGAGGAGGCCCGCCTCGCCGAAGAGGCTCGCCTCGCCGAAGAGGCTCGCCTCGCCGAAGAGGCCCGTGTCGCGGAGGAGGCCCGGCTCGCGGAAGAGGCCCGCCTCGCCGAAGAGGCTCGACTGGCCGAACAGGCTCGACTGGCCGAAGAGGCCCGCCTCGCGGAAGAACTCCGGCGTCGTGCCGAAGAATCAGCTCGGATCGCTGAAGAGATCCGTCTCGCGGAAGAGGCGCAGCTTCGTGAAGAGGAGGCCCGCCTCGCCGAAGAGGCCCGCCTCCACGCCGAAGCCCAGCGCGCGGAAGAACTGAGACAGGCAGAACTGGCCCGTCAGGCCGAACTCCATCGCCTCGCGGAGGAGGCCCGCGCCGCCGAAGCCCAACTTCAGGCGGAGCAGGCCCGCCGCGCCCAGGAACCCGCTCAACCTCCGGCGCTGCCCCGGCGTGCCCGTCCGACCGCGCC
>NZ_RAVZ01000543.1 GCF_003611635.1 Corallococcus terminator
ACACCCGCGACTGGACACCCACGGGCCCCGTGCGGCTCAACCCTTCCCCGAACCTCACCCCTCTCGTTCCAACAATGACCGCAGCTGCTTGACCTGTTTCACGCGACAACTACGTTGACACTCACCGTGACCGTCCCCGACGCGGTGTGGGTCGCCACCACGGACACGGTGACGGTCGCCCCAAGAGCCAGGTCCCCGAGCTTGCAGGAGATGAACATCCCCTTGCGGACGCAGGTCCCACTGGAGGCCGTGATGGCGCCAATGTTGACGTTCGCGGGAAGGTCGACCGTCAGGCTCGCATGGTGATTCACACCCGAGCCAGCATTGTGGACGGAGAAGGTATAGGTGGTGGCCGCACCCGCGATGGGCTGGGCCGGAGCGCTGGTGCCACTGAGTTCCAGATCGCTGATGAAGGCGCTGGGATCGCAATCATCTCCGAAGCCGTCACCATCCGTGTCTGTCTGGGCGGGGTTGCTGAGCGACGGGCAGTTGTCGGAACCATTGACCACCCCATCGCCGTCTGTATCGACCAGCGCCCTGTCGTCGAAGACCTCATGGGAGAGTTCTTGCAAGGGCGCGCCCGCCGGAGTGGAGAGAAGGTCGTAGCCGGTCTGGTTGCCCAGTCGGAGGTTCGCCCAATCGTCCTGACCGTGCATCAGGGTCGTCCCGTCCGGAAGATGGCTGCTGTCGCCATCGTCGTCACCCGTACATCCCAGCGAGGTCAGGACATTGAGATCCTGACTGACGCCAAGGTCTACCGCGCCACCAGCGTTCTGGTTCCAAAGGAGACGCGATCCGTGAGCGCCAGCGTCAACCACGGGTGGGCATTGACAGTTCAGAGCGCCACCATCATCTTGAATGTGTTCGCAAGGGCTGTAACACAGCGGCAAAACGTGCCGTGACGAACTCCCCCAAGAGCCTGCATGGCGCGCGACTCCGGACCCCGTTCTTGGGCTTCGCGTGCACGCCAATGGCTGCCACACCAGAACAAGCACCCCAGTGACAACGACTGCCCCATAGCCGCGGGCGGCACGTGACGGGGAGGCAGGGCCTTGGCGTGTGGACCGACGCTCTGGGAGGACACTCATGATGGACAGTGGAAATCCTATCGCGAACAGATGCGCTGCACAGGTGCTGAGATCCTGTTGAAATGGAGCGAGCAGGCAAAGGTATTGAGGAAATAAGATGCTCGACCTCCCAATGCGCACGGGCACGCCGTATCCGAGCGACCCGACGGACGAGCAGTGAGCCCTCATTGAGCCGTTTGTTGGCGCCATGGGAGGCAACCCCAAGTAGCAGGTGTATCCACGCCGCGAGGCAAGGAATACTATCCGCTACGTGACGAGGACGTGCGTGCCGTGGCGCGACCTGCCGCACAACCTCCCCGACTGGCAAAGCGTCTACCGCTACTTCCGACTGTGGAAGAAGGACGGCACCTGGGAGCGCGTACACGATGCGCTGCGTGGAAAGGCGAGCAAAGCCGTAGGGCGTGAGCAAGCGCCGACAGCGGGAATCATGGACAGCCGAGGCTACGACGCGGGCAAGCAGGTGAAGGGTCGCAAGCGCCACCCGCTCGTAGATGGGCCGGGACTGGTGCTGGTGGCCTGGGTGACAGCAACTGACGTGCAGAACCAGGATGCCTCGGCAGGTGCAGTGCTCCCGCGCTCCTCCGAAAAATTCCCTCGTTGAACAAGGTTTGGACAGATGCGGGCGCCCAAGGGTCTGTGGTGGCAGACGCCGCGAAGGAGGCCGGACTGAAGGTGGAGATTGTCCGGCACTCCGAGGAGGACAGGGGCTTCGCTGTGCAAAAACGCCGCTGGGTGGTGGAGCGCACCAACGCGTGACTGACGCGCCAGCGGCGCTTGGCTCGCGACTACGAGCGTCACGAGCACTCTTCCGAAATCCTCATCCACATCGCGATGACCCGCATCATGCTGCGCCGCCTCGCGTAGCGGTCAACTCAACAGGCTCTGAATGCTGGGGTAAGCAAGAAGCAGCGCCTATCAACAGCGATGACGGTGGCCCTCCGTGCGCCCACGGCAGCCCTTGATTCCCGCCGTTGCGCCCAGACCTTGATGCCTGTATACAACCTATGCCTCTGGGACCGAGTGAAGTCGACCAGGGGAACTTGACCGTTCACTGATGCAGCTTTTTTGACCATCCCTGACACGCGGAGACCCCGCGAGAAGCAAGCCCCCCAGATGCGCACAAGAATGCCCAAGGCCCAGGATGATCTCGTCCAGGCCCTCGCTCGCGCGCGCGACCTTAAGCCAAGGCTTGAGGCTGCCGCCGACGAGCTGAACCGATCTATTGAAGCCGTTGAGTCGACACTCTCGAATATGCAGCTAGGTGTTCGGGCATCCATCACCATGGAGTCCTTGGACGAGGACGGCTGGAGCCGAGACCTGACGTTCGGGAAAGAGTCGCGGACTTGGCGACTCCTCATCGAAGATGGCTTCTCGGATCCCGAGATGCCTCATTCGACCACCCCGCTCTTGAACTGCAGCCGCGAGATCCGCTTGAACGCGGCAGAGCTGTTGCCCGACTTGGTGAGGAAGATGGTTGCGACGGCCGAGGAAGAAATCCGGCGCGTCGAAACCGCCACCGCGATGGCGCGCAAGGTGGCGGCCGCGCTCTCCTCGGAGGAGCCCAAGTGATACACCTCGCGCCGAAAGGGCCACAGCGGCCCCACTCGCCAGCTCTCATCCTCGGGGTCATCGCGCTCTTGCTGATCACCACAACCATCCTCGTGCTGAATGCATACGAGCTGAGGGTAAAATGGAAGGATGGCGAGTTGCAGATGCGCCCGTCCCCTGCTCAGGCTGAAGTCAAGCCATAGGCGTACTTTGGGGTTGGCTAGTCATGACTTTGACAAGCACCTAGCCAACCCCAAAGGATTACGCAGTAAACTTCTGTTGGGCAGTCGAGCGCTTGCGGCGCCTTTACAGCCTCTAACAAACGTCAGGGTAGAGGCGTCGTAGGAGCATGACGCAGCAGCCGAGGACGAGGACGCCGAAGTGGACATCGTCCCTGCGCTCATCGCGGACGCGAAGGCGGCCCAACTGGTTCTTCCAGGCCAGTGTGCGCTCCACCACCCAGCTGTAGCGTCCCAGCCGTTCCTTGGACTCGACGCCTGGGCGGGCGATGCGCGGAGCAATACCGCGCAGGCGCAAGCCGAGTCGGTTCTTCCTGGAGGCATAGGCTTTGTCGCCGTGGACCTTCGCGGGGCGGAAGCGTCGCTGCCCCGAAGGCATTCTCACCGCGGGGACGGAGTCGACGAGCGGGAAGAGTTCATGCGTGTCGTGCACGTTGGCCGCTGTCACGGACTCCGTCAGAGGCAGGCCGTGGGCGTCTACGAGAAGATGATTTTTGCTACCCGCCTTCGCTCTATCCGTCGGGCTTGGGCCCGTGAGGGCCCCCTTTTTGACGCCCGCACGGACGAGGAGTCGATGGAGGCGCGCGAGAAGTCCATCTTGCCTCGCAGCCCCAGCTCATCCAGCAGCCGCGCCTGGAGCTGTTCCCACACACCGGCCCGGGTCCATTCCTCCAGCCTGCGCCAGGCTGTCATGCCCGACAGGCCGAACTGCTTGCGAGGCAGCATCTCCCACGGGATGCCGCTCCTGAGCACGAAGACGATGGCCTCCAGCGCCGCCCGGTCGTCCGCACGAGGGCGGCCCAGCTTCTTC
>NZ_RAVZ01000544.1 GCF_003611635.1 Corallococcus terminator
CCCCCAGGGATGAGCCCCCTGCCCGATGTGCCTCTCCATCACCAGTTCCCTGATGCATCACGGGATCACGGCATGGGGGGCGGCGTATGGCGGATGGGGTGGATGATGGATTGCCGGAGGTCCCGCCGGACATTCCGTCCTCACGCCTGCCGGGGTTCCATCGCCTCGGCGTGGACGCGCGGTGGCGGGAGCTGGCGCGGCGCGGGGATGTCTCACCGGAGGAGCTGCAGGTGCTCAGGGCACTCGGCTCGCCGTCCTTCGACATCGTCAACCAGATGATCGAGAACGCGGTGGGGGTGTTCGCCCTGCCGCTGGGGCTGGGCTTGAACTTCACCGTCAACGGGCGCGACCACCTGGTGCCCATGGCGGTGGAGGAGCCGTCGGTGGTGGCCGCGGTGTCGTACGCGGCGAAGGTGGTGCGCCACGCGGGCGGTTTCACCGCGGAGGCGGACGCGTCGATGATGATCGCCCAGGTGCAGCTCACGGGCTACGGCTCGCCGGAGCTTGCCCGGGAGTGCCTGCTGGCGCACCGCGAGCAACTGCTCGCCCTGGCGAACAGCTTCCATCCGGCGCTCCAGCGGCGGGGGGGCGGCGCGCGGGAGGTGCAGGTGCGCATCCTGCCCGCGCCGGAGGGGCCGCAGGGCGAACCCCTCTTCATCGTGCACCTGCTGGTGGACACGCAGGAGGCCATGGGCGCCAACCTGCTCAACACCATGGCGGAAGGGGTGGCGCCGCTCATTGAGCAGCTCACCGGGGGCCGCGTCTACGTGCGCATCCTGTCCAACCTCGCGGACCAGCGGCTGGCGCGCGCGTCGTGCCGCATTCCCGTGGGGGCGCTGGCGGACTTCGACCTGCCGGGGGAGGCCATCGCGGAAGGCATCCTCCAGGCGAGCCGCTTCGCGGAAGCCGACCCCTATCGCGCGGCCACGCACAACAAGGGCGTGATGAATGGCATTGACGCGGTGGCCATCGCCACCGGCCAGGACTGGCGGGCCATCGAGGCGGGCGCGCATGCCTACGCGTGCCGCACGGGCCGCTACGGTCCCCTGTCCCGCTGGACGCTGGAGCACGGCTTCCTGGTGGGGCGCATCGAACTGCCGCTGGCGTTGGGCATGGTGGGCGGGCCCATCAAGGTGCATCCGGGCGCGCAACTGGGATTGAAGCTCCTGCGCGTCACCACGGTGCGCGAACTGGCCACGGTGTTCGCGTCGGTGGGGCTGGCGCAGAACTTCGCGGCCGTGCGGGCGCTGGGGTCGGTGGGCATCCAGAAGGGGCACATGGCGCTGCACGCGCGGTGTGTCGCGGTGACCGCGGGCGCCCGGGGCCTGGATGTGGAGAAGGTGGCGCGGCTGCTGGTGGAGCGCGGCAGCGTCAAGGTGGAGACCGCGCGGGAGATCCTCGCGTCCTGCCAGGAAGCCCCCGCTCCATGAGCCAGCCGACGAGCGACGCGCCGTCGGTCTTCGCCCGGCTCGCGCGGGGGGTGTACCGGCACTGGGGCCGGGTGCTGGGAGGCGGCGGCGTGCTGCTGGCCCTGGCGGTCTGGGTGCTGCTCCAGGGCGGGCACCTGACCACCGGGACCATCGACGGCATCGAGGCCTCGCGGGCGGAGTCGCTGGCCCGGGGCGCCGCCGCGGGGGCGAACGACCAGACGCTGGCGGTCATCTTCCACCGCGACGACTGGACGACGGACGACCCGCGCTTCACGCAGGCGGTGGCGTCGGTGCTGGAGCGCGTACAGCGGCTGCCAGAGGTCGAAGCGGTGGTGTCGCCCGTAGGGGCGCCCGAGGCCTTCCGGGCCCGCTTCGTGGCGAAGACGGGCCACGACCTGCTGGCGCTGGTGCGGCTCAAGGGCGGCGAGCGCGAGGCGACGGCCGCGTTCCCCGCCGTGCGCGCGGCGCTGGAGGACCCGCGCTTGCAGACGACGCTCACCGGCAAGGTGGCCTTCGTGCATGCGCTGAACGAGCTGCTGGCGCACGACCTGCTGCGCGCGGAGCTGATCTCGTTCCCGCTGGCGCTGCTGGTGCTGCTGTGGGTGTTCCGCACGGCGGTGGCGGCGATGCTGCCGCTGGTGGTGGGCGGGCTGGCGGTGCTCTGCGGCGTGGCGGGGGTGCTGCTGTTGTCGCGCGTCACCAACATGGCCCAGTACACGCTCAACGTGGTGTCGCTCATCGGGTTGGGGGTGGCCATCGACTACTCGCTCTTCATCGTGAGCCGCTTCCGCTCCGAACTGGCGGAAGGGCTGACGACGGAGGACGCGCTGGCGCGGACGCTGGACACCGCGGGGCGGGCGGTGGCGTTCTCCGGGCTCGCCGTCACGGTGGGCCTGGCGGGCCTGCTCTTCTTTCGCGGCTCGTACCTGAGCGCCATGGGGCTGGGGGGCGCGCTGGTGGTGGCCTTCGCGGTGCTCTTCGCGCTCACCGTGTTGCCCGCGCTGCTGTCCTGGCTGGGGCCCCGCGTGGACCGGGGCAAGCTGCCCTTCGCTCACACGAACCGGCGAGGCGGTGCGTGGCACGCGCTGGCCACCTGGGTGATGCGGCATCCGTGGTGGGTGCTGGTGCCCACGCTCGCGCTGCTGCTCGCCATGGGGCTGCCCTTCCGGCGGCTGGAGCTGGCGGCCACGGACATCACGGCGCTGCCCGCGCACACCGAGGCCCGCCAGGGCGCGGAGACGCTGGCCCGGCTGTTTCCGCGCGAGGCCGCCACGCGGGTGCTGGTGGCGGTGGAGTTTCCCTCGGGCAATCCCTTCACGCCGGAGCGCGCGGGGGCCCTCTTCGATGCCAGCCGGAGGATTGCGTCCCTGCCGGGCGTGGTGGGCGTGGAGAGCGCGGTGGACCTGGTCCCCGGGATGGACCGGGCCACCGTCCAGCGGATGGCGGCTGCGCCCCCGCAGGCCCTGCCGCCGGAGCTGGGGTCCGCGCGCGCCGCGTACCTCACCGGGAACGTGGCGGTGTTGCAGGTGCTGACCTCCCAGGCGCCCAGCAGTCGCGAGGCGCGCGACCTGGTCCGGGAACTGCGCGTGGACCGCGCGGTGGGGGATGGGCGGCTGACGGTGGGAGGGCAGACCGCCTCGGACGTGGACGCGGCGGCCTTCGTGAAGCACCACACGCCCGCGGCGGTGGGGTTCGTGATGGGGATGACGTGCGTGGTGCTCTTCGTGCTCCTGCGCTCCGTGGTGCTGCCGCTGAAGGCGCTGCTGATGAACCTGCTGTCGCTGACGGGCTCGTTCGGGGCGCTGGTGTGGATCTTCCAGGAGGGGCACCTGCACCGGCTCCTGCGCTTCGAGCCCGGCCCCATCGAACCGTCGCTGCCCATCCTGTTGTTCTGCACCCTGTTCGGTCTGTCCATGGACTACGAGGTGCTGCTGCTCAGCCGCATCCGCGAGGAGTGGCTGCGCACCGGGGACAACACCCACGCGGTGGCCGAAGGGCTGGAGCAGACGGGCGGACTCATCACCAGCGCGGCGGCCATCATGGTGGCGGTGTTCGCGGCCTTCTCGCTGGCGTCGGTGGTGGTGGTGAAGGCGATGGGGTTGGGCATGGCCATCGCGGTGGCGCTGGATGCCACGCTGGTCCGGGTGCTCATCGTCCCTGCGATGATGCGCCTGATGGGGGATCTGAACTGGTGGGGTCCCGGCCACTCCTGGCGCTCGCGTGCGCGGGTGAAGCAGCGCGAGGTGGTGCCATGA
>NZ_RAVZ01000545.1 GCF_003611635.1 Corallococcus terminator
CTCCCGAAGGAGGGACCGGGGCGGGGGACGAAGGCCGCGTGACGTCATTGCGCTCGCTCATGGAAGCCGGCTCCAGAAACAGAAGTTGTCGAGGGGAACTGAACGGGAGTTCGTACCACGCGCTCGGCCGGCCCCTCAACTTCCCGTCTTTCCTGATGATTTGAGTGCCGGAAGGCCGGGCGGACGGGCAGGCGGGCGGTGTCAGCGCGAGGCGCACGGGTTCCTGGGACGCGCCGTGTTGCCGGGGGCGTGAGGGGCGTGGTTGGCTCCCTGCTCCCCGTGAGCCCACCGCAGACCGAACCGCCGATTCCCGTCGCCGCGAAGAGCCGGCAGTCGTTGGAGCAGTACATCGGGCTCTGCGAGTCGCTGGGTCGCTATCAGGTGCAGGACGTGCTGGTGGTGCGCAGCTACGCGGGGGACCTCCAGTTGTGGGTCAACCCGTCGTATCCGGACTACCGCAAGGCGTGGGTGAGTGCGTTCGGAGCGGTGCCGACGGGGCACGACGTGGACCACGTGTACTCGAAGGCCCGGGGCGTGCTGTACGGGTACGGCTACGTGCGGCTGGCGCTGGTGGACGGGGGCATCAACAAGGGCAGTGGCACGTTCGAGAAGCTGATGGGGCAGGTGTACCAGGAGAACGTGAGCCAGGGCTTCGCGATGCAGCCTCCGGAGATCCGCTACGCGGACGACGTGCAGGAGCTGAAGTTGAAGCACGTGTCGTTCAAGCCGCGCCAGAATTTCGCGGAGAGCACGAAGCCAGGGCAGGCGATATTGGGAGGCACGAGGCTGACGGGAACCACGAAGCCCCTGACGCCCCTGGCGCAGCGGGTGGTGGTACCCCTGGCGGCACCGACACTTCGGAATGTGGTCACGCCGAAGCCGCTGGTGACGACGAAGCCGGTGAAGCCGCTGGTGCCGAAGCGTTCGCTCCAGGTGACGGCGGTGACGGTGCACCGGACGGGCAGTGGGATCCGGGTTGTCTCCGCGCCGAAGTCCTATGAGTGGAGTGGGGCGGTGGTGGAGTGGCTCATGAGCGCGCTCATCGCTTCCGTGAACTACAAGCGGACCCAGGAGGCGCTGGACAAGGTCCTGGCGGGAGTGGAGTCGCACATCCCGAAGAACGGCGGCGTGCTGATCGCGACCGTGTACGAACAGCCGGGCAACGCGGATCAGTACGGCTATTCGACGGAGCTGTTCATGTACGCCTACGTCCTGGAGTACGGGGCGACGGCGCAGGAGGCGTACCAGCGCTACGAGGAGAAAACGTCGCGCCCGGGGTACGCCACGCTGTCACCCGCGGCCCGGCAGTCGTGGAGGAAGGTGGAGCACCACGTCTGGGTTCAGGCGGGGGAGCGCTGAAGCCGTCCGGGTGGAACCTCATTCATCCGTGGCATCCACCTCGGAGATGAGTCCGGTCGGGTCGAAGGTCACGGTCCAACGCTGCGTCAGGTCTTTGCCATACACGGCGCGATAGGTCCGCTTCTTGTGGTCCGTTGAAGCGCTCAGCAGGACCAGGCGGCCCAACGGCGGAAAACCACCGAGGCGCATGGCCATCCACTCGTTCATCTCCTTGAGGTCTTCCTTCGCGGGGCCGGTGAAGTGCCTGGCCTCGGCTGCTCCCCTGGCCAGTGCTTCCAGCACCTGCTTCAAGGTCGCGGTCCGAGCAGGGGCCGGGTCGGTGATGCCGGGCTCGTTCAGGAAGGGAGGCGGCGGCAGGTAGAAGTTCGCCACGCCGTGAGCCAGGTTCGGAGACAGCTTCCGCTGGTTCGTCAGCACGACCACGGCCAGCTTGTCGTCGGGGAAGTAGACGGTGTCCGACAGCGCAGGTCCACCGCTGTGACCGATGTTGGCACGGCCCCGATAGCGGCCCACGGTCCAGCCGACAGCGAAGCTCCCGGCAGCGCCATCGTTGAGCGGGGCTGGGGCCCCCATGGCGGTGCGCAGCTCGGCGTTCAACAGCTTGCCGGTCATCAGCGCGCTCATGAACCTGGACATGTCCGTGATGCTGGAGAAGAGGCCGCCGGCCGCCAGGGTGTAATGCGGATACACGAACCAATACTGCTGCTGGTGGTCGCCCTGCCACTGGTAGGTCGCCACGCGTTCCGGCACCACGTCGCTGGTCAGGACGATGTGTTCCGCGTCGTGGGCGGCGTTGTCGAAGCGGGTGTTCGACATGCCCAGCGGTGTGGTGATGCGGTCCCGGAGAAGCTGTCGGTAGGGGGCACCACCGACCTTCTCCAGCAGATGGGTCAGGATCGTGAAGTCGTCGGACCCATAGGCCGCCTTTTCACCGGGTGCGGACGCGAGGGGAAGCTTCTTCGCTTCCTCGACGGCTGACGCCACGCTGGCAATCTGGGCGTTCGGAGGCCCCGGCTTCAAACCCGACGTATGGCTGGCGAGCTGGCGCACCGTGATCTTGCTCCAGGCCGGGGGACTGTCCGGGATGTATCGGGAGATCGGATCCTCGAGGCGGATCTTCCCCTGTCCCACCAGGTCCATCAGCAGCACGGCAGTGAACATCTTGGTGCCCGACGCGATCTGGAACGCGGAGCGGGTCGTCGCCGGGGCGCTCCATTCCAGGTTCGCCGTGCCGTAGGCCTGCTGCTTGATGACCTTGCCGTCACGGATCACCGCGACCGCTGCGCCGGGGATGTGACCGCGGGCCATCTCCGCCCGCATGAAGGCATCCACCTTGTCCGGCGCGGAGAAGGCCAGAGGCCCCCAACCCAGCAGCAGCACCAGCGTCCATCGTTGGATCGTCATGTGCACTCATACTGCTTGGATTTCTGGAACCCCAGAAGGGGTTCGCGCTGGATCCGGGCTTCACCCCGCGGCTTCGACGCGCGGGCCTGCTCCAGGTGACAGACTTGAAGGAGCAACGGGTCCAGCGGTGCCAGCGTCCGCGCCCATGACGGACCCCTCATGCGCGCCACCCCCCATGGAAGGGGATGCATGGGAGGTCACGTCCTTGAGGGACATGGCCCCCCGGGTGACGGCCAGCAGCGCGGGCGCGCGCTGGGCGACCAGGAACAGCGGGTCGATGCTGCGCAGGGGCCGCTCCGGCGCCTCGCGATACAGGTGCCGCGTCAGCAGGTGCAATTCCGTGCACCCCGCGATGAAGCCGTCCGCGCGGTACCCGTCGGCCCCCAGCCACTGCTCGCACAGGGCCCGCACCTCGCCCGCGTCCCCGTGCTGCTTCATCCGGTAGATGACCTCGTGCAGCCGCGCCTGGTCCTCGTCCCGCAGCCACACCACGTGGGCCTCCACCTCGCGCCAGCGCGGATGGCGCTGGAACACCCCCGCGCTGCGCGTGCCCAGCGTGCTCAGCATCAGCCACCGGCCCCCGGAGGCCGCAAGCTGATCCACCGTCAGGTCCACCAACGACACCACCCTTGCGCGCAGATGCGCCGGCAGGTGGTCCAGGAAGTGATGCATGGTGACGCACGCGATGACGAAGCGCTGCGCGCCGAACTCCCGCAGCCGCTCCAGCGCGTCCACCAGCCACTCGCCCACCTCCGCCTCGTTCCCGCTGAGGATGGCCTCGGTCCGGTCCGGCACGCGCGGGTCCGACAGCAGGACACAGCGCAGCGCGTCCTGCTCGCGCGAGAAGCGGTGGACCTCATAGAGGGTCTTCACGAACTCCGCCGACGCCAGCGGCCCCAGCCCGCCCACCACCCCCAAC
>NZ_RAVZ01000546.1 GCF_003611635.1 Corallococcus terminator
GGCTTGCGGCCCTGGATCGGCATTCCCATTTCTCTGTCGTGCATCAAGGGGGTGGGCGATGGGGTTTCTGACTGGGGTGGTGCTGGCGATGTCGTTGCAGGCGGGGCCGGTGGAGCTGACCGCGGGTCCGGTGTTCAATCCGGCGCTGTGCGCCAAGAAGCGCGTGGATCCGTGCGGCTGCCATCACGTCTACGGCATCCGGCACTGTCACCAGAGCCGCAAGAGCAACCACTGCGAAGCGCAGGTCCGCGCCTACGAGCCGGAAGAGAAGCACGACGCCGAGGACGCGAGCAGCCCGCTGCAGAGCCTCATCGATCCGAACAAGTCCGTGTCGATGTAGGACGCGGAGGGCCGGCCCCTTTCAGGGGTCGGAGTCGGTTCCGGTCACTTCGGTGAACCGCGTGCCGGTCATGTCCGCCTGCTCCAGGGCCTCCTTGAGGTCTCCTGAGACAATCAAGGCCACGGTCCAGCCCCAGGTCCGGAACACCTTGGCGTCGCCCACCTTCGACGGGTCGATGCGCATCCCGGCCACGGAGGCGTAGGTGCCTGTTTTTTCGGGCAACCCGTCCTCGGGGGTCCAGTAGCGCACCTCCTCGCTCGCCGCGTCGTCGATGCACTTCATCAGGCGCGTGGCGTTGAGGATGAAGTGCTGCCTGGCCGGGGTGTCGAGCTCCACCGGGATGAGCTGCACGTCGTCGGGGGCCATGGCGGTGAAGAGGGACGCCACCCGGGCGTGGACGATGGGGATGCTGAACGCCGCGTGGGAGTAGTCGAGGGGCTTGCCGGCGATCTCGATGGGGATCCGGATGCGCTCGTGCGTGGAGACCCGCTGGCCGATCCTGAATTGCCAGGGGTCCTCCAGCGTGTGTCCCTGTTCATCCAGGGGATGCCCCAGCTCCCAACGCCCCGAGATGTACGGATCATCGGTCAGTTTGAAGAACCGTTCCGGCATGCGGCGATCCTCGCGTCATTTGCTTCGGGTGACCAGCCGGTTGAGACGCGTTCCCTCCTGGGCGATCTCCTTCGCCAACATCGCGAGGATCCTCGTCAGCGCTTCCCGGCAGCGTTCGATGCTTCGACACGTCGAGGTGGCTTCGTCCAGTCGCTCGTAGACCTCCTCATGGTACTGCCGTGGGTGGGGGCCCCGATGTCCCGGGATCTGGACCTGGTTCGCAGCATCGTCGAGTGACATCCCCGCCCGGTCGAAGACTTTCTGATACCGCTGTGTCCAGGGGCCTCCGTTGTTGGTGGAGGTGCTGAACTTGTCGGAGGCGATGTGGTGCCAGGCTCCCCCCTTGTCCGTCGGAGCCGAGCCACCGGTGTTGCCTCCGTTGACCGCCATGGCCATGGCACCCGGTGCGAGCGCGATGGTGACGGTTTCGGCGCTCACGGCCACGGAGCTCACCTGACCGACCGCCGCCAGCCGG
Source organism: Corallococcus terminator (assembly GCF_003611635.1). Taxonomy (GTDB): domain Bacteria; phylum Myxococcota; class Myxococcia; order Myxococcales; family Myxococcaceae; genus Corallococcus; species Corallococcus terminator. Next base: position 1,428 of record NZ_RAVZ01000546.1, read on the forward strand.
ATGCCCGCTTGCGAACCGGCCTGCACCGCTGCCTGCGTGGCGCCTGGGAGCACGGGGACCTTTGCCGCGAGCCCCGCTGTCGTGTTGCCCACCGCCGCCATGGCCAGCAGGGCGAACGCTCGCGCCGCGGTCCTGCCCATCACCTTGCCGTAGCGCTCTCCTTCGGTTCGCAGTTCATCGAAGGTGTTGGCCCGGTCCGCTGCCTCCACCAGTTGTTTGAAGCCCACGATGAGGCTCCAGAAGGTATCGAGGCCCACGTAGCCGATGAGCGTGACGGTCATCACCGCGGCGATGCCCTTGGAGAACGGCTCGGGCACGGAGAGCAGGATGAGATACGTGGTCCAGGTCCACAGGACGCTGGTCAGCAGGGCCTGGGGATCCGCCATGTCCTTGAAGGACTCCAGCATCTCCTCCAGCACGACGCCCTGGGCCAGGGCGAGGGCCAGGGCGTACTTCCCATCCCCGGTGACGGTGGGGCTCTCCGCCAACAGGTGCAGACAGTCACCCTTCCTGGCGGTGCGCTCGCACCAGCGCAGGTAGGCGCGCGTCAACTCCACCTCCTCGGCTGGAGACTCGCCCTCCAGGTGCTCACCGGGCCCGAGCGGCGTGATGCGACGACGGTGGGGTTCGTACAGGTAGGCGCCGCTGCGTGGCTCCACTCCGAACAGATGCCGTGCCGCTGCCTGGGGCCGGGTGGCGGGGCGCGCGGCGTGGGCCAGGGCCTCCACGGCCCCCTGGAAGTCATCCGCGTCGATCTTCACCGGCGTGGCACTTCCGCGCGGAGTGATCACGATGGGCGCGCCACGGCCCGTGTCCAGACGCACCGCTCTCGTGGTGCCGCCGCATCCGGCCAGGAGCACGAGGAAGAAGGGAATCCACCACCGTGGCTGCATGCGAAGTCCTCTCGGAGCGGTTTCGCTCCCAGGAGGACCCCATGACCTGCGATGCGATTGCAAGGGGCTGCGTCAGCAGTGTTTCACAGGCGTGTCGTGGGGAACCTTGTGTTCTTCGCCCTGCTTGTCGTGAGAGCCCCGCTCAAGGCGAGGCGGTCGCGTCTCCAGGCAGTGCCTCCGAACGGCTCACCTGCAGGTCGCTGTCCGAACGGATGATGACCCAGCGCGCCTGGGGCGACACGCGCAGGGCCACCACGTTCGGAGCCAGGCGCCGCATCTCCGGCTTGAAGGGCAGCGTGGCCAGGGGCGGCATCGTCAGCGAGGACGCGTGCGGATGCCCGACCTGCGAACGCGGCAGGGGCGCGGGAGGAGGAGGCGTCGGCGCGGCTTCCGGCGAGCGGTTCAGCAACGCGATGACCTTCACGGTAGGGCGCTCCGGAGGCAGCTCGGACCTCGACACCGGCGCCATGGAGGTGGGCGTCACTGGCCCCGGCTGCGTCCAGGACAACGCGGGCAGGGCCAGCAGCGCCCCGGGCAGGGCCTTCTGCGGCGCTGCGTGGGCCGATGCCGACGGCAGGGTGTCTCGGGCGGAAGGAAGCGGTGCCGACAGCGGCGCGATGTGCGGGACCGGACCGGGGTTGCGTGAACGGACTGCGTTCACGCCCGGAGAACCGCCCTGCGTCTGAGCCCCGTGCGGAGCCGGTGACCGAACCACGGTCGGTGCGCTGCCCTGCACCGGAGCCCCATGCATGGTCGGGCCAAAGGCCGGTGCATGAGCCGTGGCCGTCGCGGTGCCCTGGACCGGAGCCCCGTGCGAAGCCGGTGACCGAACCACGGTCGGCGCGCTGCCCTGCGCGTGTGCCCCATGCGAAGCCGGACCGGAAGCCGGTGCCCGAGCCGTAGCCGTGCCCTGCGCCGGAGCACCGTGCGGGAGCGGCGTGGAACCCGGCGTGCGCACGGCCGGAGCGCCATGCGGGACCGGACCCGAGAAAGATGCACCCGCGGGCGTTGCGACCGGCGCGGTGCCCGTCCCCTGGACCGCCGGGTGCGTGTGATCACCCGCCGCGACCTGCGCGATGGACCGCGCGAGGCGCTCCGTCGCGGTCTCCGGTACCCGGGTCGCGACCTGCGCGGGACGGTGATGCGGTAGCAGGGCCTCGCGACCCGGACCCGAGCCGAGTCCCTGCATCCGCGCAGGCGTCGCGCTCCGGGCTCCGGAGACATGCATGGGCGTGATGGACGGAGCGACGGGCAGGCTCCCGGAAGGGCCCGCTTCCAGCGCGGCGTTGAGCACGAAGGGCGGAGGCGGCGGAGGGGGCAGGCTCCGGATGTGCC
>NZ_RAVZ01000547.1 GCF_003611635.1 Corallococcus terminator
TAGCTTCGTCGGCAGCGTCAGATGGGTATAAGAGACAGGGGCGGGATTCGGGGGGGCCGGCCAGGCGCCGGGCCAGCTCGGCCGGGGAGATTTCAGGGATGGGCATGGGGGTTATCTTGTGTTCTCACCGGAAGGGGCCCGTGGGGTCCCATGGCTTTTCAGGCGCCAGGGCGTTATGAGGCGCCGTTCACGAGGAGTTTAAGCACATGGACACTTCCACCGCCGTCGCCGGCTCCACGCCGGTCTCCCAGCCCGCCGCCAATGTGCCCGTCCAGTTGACGGCCGCCGCCCTCGCCCAGGTGAAGACGGTCATCCAGGCCCAGGGTTTCCAGGACTACTTCTTCTCCATCCGCGTGGTGCCGTCCGGCTGCAGCGGCCTGGGCTACGACCTGAACCTCGTGAAGGAGTCCAAGGCCGGCGACCAGATCTGGGAGCAGGACGGCGTGAAGATCGCCACCGACGCGCTGAGCGCCCAGTACCTGTCGGGCACGCACATCGACTACGTCACCAGCATCACCGGCGCGGGCTTCAAGTTCGAGAACCCGAACGCCAAGTCGTCCTGCGGCTGCGGCACGTCGTTCACGACCTGAGTCGCGCTGACAGGTGAAGCAGGGCAGGGGCCGGGTTGGGACGCCAGACAGGCGTGCCCCCGGCCCTTCGCTTGTCCTGCGCGCCCGGAGGCTCAGGCGCCGGCCACGGGCTTCATGACCTTCATCCAGGACTGCTCCTCCTTGCCGCGGCCCCGGCGCTGGGCCCGGCGGGCCTCGGCCTCCGCGAAGGCGTCGCGCTCCGCGTCCGTCTCCAGGAGCAGCGGGGGCACCGGCACGCCCTTGCCGTCCTTGTCCTGGGTCACGAAGGTGAGCAGCGCGCTGGTGGTGAGGTGGCGCTCGCCCGTCAGCGGGTTCTCCGCGTGCACGGTGACGCCCACCTCCAGCGACGTGCGGAACGTGGCGAGCACGCGCGAGTGGAGCAGGGCAATCCAGCCCACGCGGATGGGGGCGTGGAAGTGCAGGTCGTCCATGGACGCCGTCACCACGACCTGACGGCAGTGGCGCTGGGCGGCCACGGCGCCGCAGATGTCGATCCACTGCATCACCTTCCCGCCGAACGCGGCGTTCAGGTTGTTGGCGTCCGGGGGGAGGATGAGCTGCGTCATCACCACTTCGGAGTCGCGCGGGCTCTTCGGGGTCAGGTCGTGCATGGCCCCGAAGCGTGTAACGGAAGGCGCGGCGTCAGGCCAGGAATGCGGAGACGCGGTCGAGGAACTCCTCGCGGCCCGGGCCCCGGCGGATGTCCTGCTTGGACACGTCCACCACCAGGCAGTCCACGCCGTACTTCTCCTGGAGCACCTGCGGGAAGCCCGCGTAGTAGCCGTTGAGGCCCTTCAGGAACTGCTTGCCGATGCCCTTCTCCTCCGCCCGGCCGCGCGTGCGGATGCGCTGGAGCAGGACCTCTTCCGAGGACACGTCGAAGCAGATGACCTTGTCGGGCCGGACGATGTGGCGCGACAGCCGCTGGAAGTACTCGTAGTACAGGTCCAGCTCCGCGTTCGTCATGTGCCCCAGGCCGTGCAGGTACTTGGCGAAGATTTCCGGGTCCTCGTACAGGGTGCGGTCCTGCACGCAGCTCTTCCTCACGGAGTGGATGAGCTCGTGGTGCTCCACGCGCCGGATGAGGAACTCCAGTTGCAGCGTGAACGACCACCGCGACATGTCGCCGTAGTAGTCACGCAGGAAGCGGTTGTCGATGACGGGCTCGTCGAACAGTTCGAAGCCGAAGCCCTGGCTGATCATCTTCGCGGCCGTGGTCTTGCCCGCGCCGATGTTGCCCGCGAGCGCCACGAAGCGCCGGGCGCGCGCGTGCGGTGGGGCGGGGCATGGAGCTGAAGGCTTAGCCCGGCTTTCCGGAGGCGTCCATTCGCTGGCGGAGCAGATCCGGCCGGTCCGTCATGATGCCGCCGATGCCCTCCTGGAGCAGCCGGTCCATCTCCGCCGGATCATCCACGGTCCACACGTTGATCCACTTGCCGCGCTCCGCCGCGGCCTTCAGCAGCGCGTCATCCACCAGCCGCACCTCACCGAAGTACAGCGGCATGTCGAGCACCGAGTAGCGCGCGTCCTCCGGCGGCGCCTCACCCGCCTTGAGCGTCAGGATGAACGCGGCCAGCGCATCCCGCGGATAGAAGTGGCACGCGTCGGGCAGCACCCGCACCAGCCGCTCCGCGATGGCGTCCTGCTCGCTGCCCAGGCAGACCCGGCCCAGGGCGTCTTCCTCGGTCAGCAGGCGGGCGAGCACGTCCTCGGCGCCCGGGACGTCCGGCTTGAGTTCCACGTTGATGCGCAGGGACGGAAAGGCGCGCAGCACCTCGCGCAGCGTGGGCAGGCGCACGCCCCGGCCCCGGAAGGGAAAGGTGCGCCCGGCGTCCGGGCTGAACCGATACCCCGCGTCCAGCCGGCGCAGTTCCTCCAGGGTGCGCGCCGCGAGCGGGCCCTCCGCGTCGGTGCAGCGCTCCAGCGTGTCGTCGTGCGCGACGATGACTTCGCCGTCGCGCGTCAGATGCACGTCGAGCTCCAGCATGTCGGTGCGGTGCTGCTCCACCGCGAGGCGGAAGGCCTCCAGGGTGTTCTCTGGCGCCACCAGCGCTCCGCCGCGGTGCGCGATGTGCAACGTGGGCTTCAGACCCTGCAAAAACGTGTCACGCGGCAGCATTGATCCACCTATTCCTGAATTCACAACGATGTCACGGGCAGGGGGCCGGTCCGTTCCTTGCCGGCCCTGGTGAGCGGCCGGTATAAGGGCCTGAATCCTCAGCCCGACAGGCGTCGGACTTCAAGAAGCGCGGCGCCCTCACCCCCCGGAGACATACGAATGGAACTGCGCAAGAAACTGGGCGCCGCGGCGCTCCTGGCTGCGACTGCGATTGCCACGGCGGCCGGCTGTGGTGGCCGTGACAACGATCCCGATCCCGTCCCCGACGCTGGCTGTACGGGTGTCTGCAGCACGGACGCGGGCACGAACACCGACGCTGGCACGACGGACGCGGGCACGACGGACGCGGGCACGACGGGGCAGATCGCCGCGGCGCGCAAGCTGTCGTTCGGCAGCAAGGCGACGCTGCGCAACGTGGTCGTCACGGGCGTGCACTACGAGAAGCTGAGCGAGCTGGGCAACAGCTCCTGGCGCTCGTACTTCTGGGTGACGGATCCGGCCGCCCCGAAGGACGGCCTGTTCATCCACAAGTTCTACACGGACACGCCGGACGCGTACCGCCCGCAGCCGGGCGACACGGTCGACATCGAGGGCTACTTCGGCACGGAGCCCAACTACGAGCCGTTCTCCGGCCGTCGTCACCACCTGGCCAACCAGCGCACGCCCGCCGTACCGCTCGCCATCACCCCCAAGACGACCGACGCGGGCGTGGGCGGCATGCCCCCGGCCAACGAGGTGACGGTCGAGCAGCTCGAGGCGTCGCTCGGCCTGGGCCAGAACAGCGCGGCCTTCCTGGGCACGCGCGTGCACCTGGCGGGTCCGCTGACGCTCACCAACCCCACGCCGGAGGCCCTCAAGCGCCTGGACAGCTCCGGCACGCCCCCCATCTATTACGGCTTCGAGGTCGGC
>NZ_RAVZ01000548.1 GCF_003611635.1 Corallococcus terminator
ACCCCGCCCTGCCCCACGAAGAAGATGAGCCGCGTGGGCGGCAGCGGGGGCGCCGCAATGGGCGGCATGGAGGGCGCGCGCACCAGCGCCGGGGGACCTTCCGCCGCGCTGAACTCCAGCGCCTTGGTCTCCTTGCCGGCCGACCACACGGCAGCGAACTCCTTCAGCCCGTCCAGTCCCCGGGGCGCCACTTCACGGCGGCCCAGCAGGTTCACCGGCACGGTCTTGTCCAGCGCCTGGTACTTGCGCACGTGGGGCGCCTGCAGACCGCGGCGGCCCTGACACGACGAACAGCCCTCGTGGTCCTCCACCTGGTTGACGATGACCTCCGTCACCGGCAGACCGCGCTCACGAAGCTGGGTGAAGTACGAGCGCGTCTGCGCCTCGGGCACCGGCTCCGCCAGCGTCACGAGGTGGAACGCGGTGCGCGCCGGATCCTTCAGCAGCGCGAGCAGCTTCTCCGCCTTCTGGCCCACCTGCTCCAGGAAGCCACCCGACGAGGCCGCGGCGGCCTCCGCCTTCTTGCCCTTGCCACCCGAGGCCGGCGCGCGGTCCTGTCCGGCGCGCACGAAGCCCAGGAACTTGCGCAACTGGGTCGGCATGTCGAACAGGCGCAGCGTGTGGCTGCTGGGCGCCGTGTCGACGATGATCCGGTCGAACTCGCCCGCGTCCAGCAGATCCACCACGTGGAAGAGGGCCACCAGCTCCTCCAGCCCAGGCACCGCCTGCTGGTAGAGCTTGCCCATCTCCTCGTCCGACAGGTGCGTGCCCTTCACCGCCGCCTTCGCCAGCGCCGGGAGGTACTCCGTCAGGAACGGCTTGAGCAGCGCGGCGGGGTTCAGCTCCACGCCCCACAGCCCGCCTTCGCCCTTGCCCGCCTGCAGCTTCGTGGGCTTCGTGGGCAGCTTCTTCTTCAGCAGATCCGACAGCGATTGGACCGGATCCAGCGAAACCACCAGCACCTTGTGCTTGGGAGCGTCTTCGGAGAGCCTCACCGCGTACGCTGCCGCGAGTGTGGTCTTGCCCACCCCGCCCTTGCCGCCGAAGAAGTGAAGAACTCGCGCGTCGCTCATTGCGTGTAGCCTTCCTGTGCCCCCCCGGCGGCACCCCAGATGACTCACGTCGGACGACCGCGCCCAGGGGGGCGGAAGTGGCCCGGTATGAACCTTCCCGGCCGGGCCCTCACCAACGGGTGGGAGAGGGCCGGAGGATCCCCCGTCCAGGGGTGAAAAGTCAAGAATTGACAGGGGTTTTCGAGACCTCCCCCTGCCCTCCGGCCCGCCCGGGAAGGCCCTGCCCGCGCCACTTCTGGAGCGGGTTCAAGGGCTCGAAATCCCGGGAGATCCGCCTACCCGTGGGGTCAGCGGGTCAGGTAGCTGCTGTTGGCGCCCAGGGGCCCGTCGTTGCCCTGGCCGCCCAGGTTTCCGCCGCCCGGCGAGCCCTGGGCCCGGTTCTCCGCCGCGTAGCGGTTGAGCTTGTTGTAGAGCGTCTTCTCGCTCACCCCCAGCACCTCCGCCGTGCGCGCCTTGTTGTTCCCGTTGCGCTGCAGGCTGCCCAGGATGTATTCGCGCTCCACGGCGTCCAGGCTCAGGCCGAACGGCAGCTTGAACGTATGGCGCTCCGGGCCCTTGCCGGCCATGTCGGGCGGCAGGTGCTCGCGGGTGATCAGCTCCCCGTCGCAGAGGATGACGGCGCGCTCCACGGCATTGCGAAGCTCGCGGATGTTGCCCGGCCAGTCGTAGTTCTTGAGCACCTCCATGGCCTCCGGGTGCACGCCGGAGACGCGCTTGGCGGAGTCCCCGCGGAACTTGTCCACGAAGTGCTGTACCAGGATGGGCACGTCCTCCCGGCGCTCGCGCAGCGGCGGCAGGTGCAGTTGGAACACGTTGAGGCGGAAGTAGAGATCTTCGCGGAAGCGCTGGTTCTTGATCTCCTGCTTCAGGTCGCGGTTCGTGGCGGACAGCACGCGCACGTCCACTTCGATCTCTACCTTGCCACCCAGCCGGCGCAGGCGGCCCTCTTCCAGCACGCGCAGCAGCTTCGCCTGCAGGTCGATGGGGATTTCGCCCAACTCGTCCAGGAAGAGCGTGCCGCCGTGGGCCATCTCGAAGACGCCCGGACGGCGCTGATCCGCGCCGGTGAAGGCGCCTCTCTCATGGCCGAAGAGCTCCGACTCGATGAGGGTCGCGGGGATGGACGCGCAGTTGATCGCGATGAAGGGCTTGTCGCGGCGCAGGGACAGGTTGTGCACCGTGCGGGCGACGACTTCCTTGCCGGTGCCGGACTCGCCGCTGATGGAGACGCTGGCCTTGGACGGGGCCACCTTCTCCATCATCTCGATGACCTTGCGCATGCCGGTGGAGCTGGCGATGAGGTCCGTGGAGCCCAACTGCTTGAGGCGACGCCGCAGCGTCTGCACCTCGCGCATGGTCTCCTTCTTCTCCAGCGCGCGGTCGATGCAGACCTTGAGCCGCGCGGTGTCCAGCGGCTTCACGATGAAGTCGTACGCGCCCTCGCGGATGGCCTCCACCGCGGTGTCGATGGTGCCGCGGCCGGTGAGGAACACCACCGGGCAGTCGGGCAGCTCCTCGCGCAGGTTGCGCAGGAGCCACAGGCCGTCCGTCTCCGGCATGGCCAGATCCGACAGGACGACATCGGGCCGGAACTCACCGGCCTTGCGGAGGGCGTCATGCCCGTCGAACGCGGTTTCGACCTTGTGGCCCCAGGCGGACAGCATCTCCGCGAGGGCCTCGCAGGTCTCACGTTCGTCATCCACGGCCAGGATTCGTGCGCTGCCCAAGGTGAAAACCTCCACTGCGATGAAGCGTGATGAAACCGAAGAAGCCCGTCAGCGCCCGAAAGGAGGGCTCAGGCGCGCGGGAAGACGAGGCGGCAGGAGCCCGCCTGGATGCCGAATTCGATGCCAAGCTGGGCCGCCCGGAGCGTCAGGGCCGCCACGGTGTCGGAAGCCTGCTCGGGCCCCGTGGAGCCGTCCTCCACCTCCAGCACCGCGAACGCATCCTCCGCGCGCACGGAGACCACCACGGTGCTGCCCGAGTCCGCGCGGTTGAAGGCCCGCATCAGCACCTGCACCAGGAAGAAGCCCAGCTCGGTGGTGTCCTCCAGCCGCGCCTGCACGTCCGGTTCGATGGCGCGCTGCACCTGCACCCGGCGCCGGCGACTCTCATGGCCCAGCACGTCCAGGGCCTTGCCGGTGGCGTCCGACAGCGACGCGTCCCCGGAAGGACCCGCGCCGCGAAACACGATGAAGTCCGAGAACAGCTTGAGCAGGCCGTCCACGCGCTGGATCTGCTCGCGCATGGCCTTGAGGTTCTTCTCCTGCGTGGCCGGCACCTGACCGGACTCACCCTTGAGCTTCTCGGAGAGGACCTCCAGGTGGATGGCCAGCGCGTTCAGCGGGTTGCGCACGTCGTGCAGGAGGCTGTCCATCAGCGCCGGCACGGCGTCGTAGCGGGCAGCGCCCACCACGGGATCCGACACTTCCTGGACAGAGGACACACTGCTTGCCATCGCTGATGAGCTAACCACCTGGAACTCCTCGGAATTTCCGCCGCCCCACCC
>NZ_RAVZ01000549.1 GCF_003611635.1 Corallococcus terminator
CCGTGGGGGTGCTGGGGACGGTGGGCTGCACGGGCGAGGAAGACCCGCAGGAGCCCGCGGGCACGTGCCAGGCGGCCTGGCAGCATGACTACCAGGGCGGGACCTCCAGCGCGGACGAGGCGCTCTCCGTCTGGGCCGGCAGCTCCGGCGCCGTGTACGTCGCGGGCTATGAACGGGGCAACCTGGGACAGACCAACATCGAACCCTCGGGTGACTCGCGGGCGGTGGTGCTGCGCTTCCTGCCCAACGGGACCCTGGACCGCACGGAGGTCACCGACACGGGCGGGACGGACGTCGCCGAGCACATCGTCGGCAGCGAGACCCAGGAGCTGCTGACGGTGGTGGGCCGCACCACGGGCGCGCTGGAGAACGCCACCAACCGGGGGCAGTTCGACCTCTTCGTGACGCAGTTGGATGGCAAGGGCAACAAGCAGCGGACCGTGCAGCAGGGCGACGCGCGCCCGCAGCACCCGATGAAGGTCGCCGTCCATCCCAACGGCAGCGTGTTCGTCGCCGGGTTCGACGACATGTTCGTCCAGGGTCGCGTGGTGCTGGATTCGGAGAATGGCTTCGTCACCCGCATCAACCGGGAAGGCAACGGCTTCGCTTCAGGCGCGGCCTGGAAGTTCGCTTCCACGGTGGAGTCCAACCCGGACCGGCTGACGGGCTTCGTCGCCAGCCCCAGCGCGGATGCCCTGTACTCCTCCGGCTTCAAGTTCTTCGCCGACAGCGAGGGCCCCGGCGGCGCCTACGTCCGGCGCATCGATCCGGCGAACGGCAACCTCCTCTGGACCAGCGTCATCGCGCCCGTGGCCACCGAAGCGGACGAGCTGCTGCTGACGCCCGACAACCATCTGTTCCTCGCGGGGTCCAGCCAGATGCCCCTGGAGCCCGGCGTCCCCGTCGTGGGGGAGGTGGATGTCTTCCTCGCCCTGCTCAATCCCAGCGACGGACAGGTCCAGTGGATCCGGACGGTGGGAACGCAGGGCAGCGAGCTGGCCACCGCGCTGGCGCGCGCGCCCAATGGCGACATCTACGTCGCGGGCTCCACCCTGGGCAGCTTCCCGGGCTTCACCCACCAGGGCGGCAAGGACCTGTTCGTGCTGCGCTTCAGCGCGGACGGGCGGCTGCGGGGAACGTGGCAGCGCGGCACCGCCGGGAATGATCAGGCGACGGCCCTGTGGGTGGACCCGTGCGGCAGGGTGTTCCTCGCGGGCTACACCGAGGGCGCGCTCGTCCCCGGCAGCCAGAACCAGGGCAGCCGCGACATGTTCCTGCTCAAGGTGGACGTCCCCCAGCCCCAGTCCCCTCCGCTCTAAGCGCCCCTTCGCGCTGGCGCCTCCGACTCCGTTCGTCCGACAAAGGAAGTCCTGAATGTTCAAGCACTGGTCGCGCGCGCTGCTCGCCGCGGGAACCCTCATGGGGACGGGCTGTCAGCCGCCCGGAACGGTGGACGCGGAGTCCGCCGCCCCCGCGCCCTTCTCCGAACGGGGAGGCATTGGCATCCTCTCCCATGAGCAGGAGTTGACGACCCTGTCGCCCCAGACGGTCGATGGGCGCAAGTCCGTGGCGGTGACGGAGGCCTCCATCCTCGCCCCCTTCACCCTCACCAACGTGCTCCAGCAGTTGGTCGCCCAGAACGGAGGCTCCGGGCTCAACGCCACCCAGCTCTTCCGTCAGCTCTGGGACACGCAGAACCCCTCCCCCGGACAGCCGGACCTGCAGCCGGGAGCGCACTGCAACGACAATGGGGGCTCGCTCAACGGCTTCCCGTATGGCTGCCGCACCCAGGAGGGCGCCCAGGCGGCGGCCAACAGCCCCACGAGCATCAACTCCTACTCCGCCATCGGGTTGTACAACCGGTTCGACCTGGCGCCCGCCTCCGGGGCCCACTGCGGTGAGTACCGGGTCGTCTTCGGCAAGACGTCCGGGGGCGCGGGCCGGGCGTTCCTCATCCTGGAGGCCTCGCTGCCCAACCCCCGTCCGGACCTGGGGCTCGACGGCTGCCGGCCCGTGCAGTCCTTCTGGCGCGACCTGAGCGCGAAGAACGTCGCGGACCGGGGCACCGCCCTGCGCGACTTCTACTTCACGGGCCTGCCCGGCTTCTCGCCGGTGTTTCACATCAACAACTACGGCCTCAACCCGGACGGCACCGGCCAGGTGCGCATCAACGTGTTCATCGAACCGCTGTGGGTGCTGAAGGAGTTCAAGCTCCAGCGGCAGTGCCCGGGCGGGGTGTGCACGCTCAAGTTCGCCCCGGTGACGGTGAAGACCAACCCGTTCGGGGAGCTGTTCAACCCGGCCTCCACGCACCCGCTGGCCGCCAGCTTCCGCACGCACTTCGTCAACCAGGTGCCCGCGCTGGCCGCTGACAACCTCAACACCTTCAACTACGCGGTGCCGGATCAATTCAACGCCGTCCAGGGCGACTCCAGCACCTTCAACGCCGTGGACGAGTACAGCCTGCGCTTCGGTTCGGGGCCCAGCGCCTTCCGCAACGACATCCAGGCGCGGCTGGATTTGATTGGCAGCGACCTGACGCCCACGCAGATCGTCGCCCGCGCGCAGGCGCTCTCGTGCAGCGGCTGTCATCAGCGCAGCGACAGCGTGGACGTGGGCACCCTGCCGGATGGCAGCACGATGCGCTTCCCCAGCGCCGCGGGCTTCATCCACAACCTGGAGTTCACCGAACCCGGGCCGGACGGCAACCGCTTCTTCCTCTCCAGCGCGCTCACCCAGACCTTCATCCCGTTCCGCAAGCAGGTGATGGAGGGCTTCCTCAACGCGGAGCATCCGCTCACGCCGCCCTCGCGCTTCAACCTGTCCGGCACGGCGTCGGACGGCCGCTTCGCCTACTGGGTGGAGCGCCGCACGGGCGGCGTGGTGATGCGCGCGTCGCTCGACAGCGGCGGCGAGCAACTGATGGCCTTCAACCGCAATGAGCCGCTGGCCATCGCGACCGACGGCACCCACCTGTATTGGACGGAGGCCGCGGGCTCCATCCTCAAGCTCCCCGTGGCCACGCCGCTCGCCACCCCGACCGTGCTGGCCACCGGCCTCACCGGCCTGGGCGGCATCGCCACCGACGGGACGACCCTGTTCTGGACGGAAGGCGGCGCGGTCCGGAAGATGTCCAACCAGGGCGGCACCCGCTCCGACGTCGTCACCGCGCGCTCCAACGTCACGGGCCGCCTCACGGTGGATGGCACCCACGTCTACTGGCAGGAGGGGGATGCCATCCGCAAGGTGGCCAAGGGCGGAGGCACCGTCTCCACGCTGCTCACGCGGGCTTCCATCACGGGCCTGGCCAGTGACGGCGCCCAGGTGTGGCTGGCGGAAGATGGGATGCCGGGACGCATCCTCCGGGTGCCCGTGGGCGGGGGCGCCGCCGTGCAGGCCTTCACCCCGACGTTCAACCTCACCAGCGTGGCGGTGGGCGGGGACCACGTCGTGTGGACGGAGAACCGCGGCCCCGGAACCGTGATGGCGAAGACGAAGTAGCGGCCCCCCAGCCCCACGGAGCCACCC
>NZ_RAVZ01000054.1 GCF_003611635.1 Corallococcus terminator
CCCCCACGCTCCTTGACGCCCACCCTCCCACCTGTGCCGCAAGCCCTCGCTTCCGGCAGGGGCCGCTCCGCCGCGCGTCGGTGTTGGAGGCACCGGCGCGCGAGCGAGAGCCGCCTGTCTCAGCGCCGCGCGTAGGAGCCGCTGCGCAGCTCGTCGATGATGCCGGGGCCCTTGGGCACCCAGCCCAGCAGCGACTGCGCCCGCTCGGCGGAGAACTTCTGGTCCAGGGCCAGCGCGTCGGCGAAGGCGCCGAACTGCTTGCGCGCCTCCTCCAGCGGCCAGGCGACCGTCTTGCCACCCGCGCCAGCGCCCTCGCTCGCGGCGGCGGCGATGTCCTTCACCTTCAGGGGCGGGCCCTGCACGGCGACCAGCACGGTGCCGGCGGGGGCCTGCTCGACGGCGCGAACATAGAGGTCCGCCAGGTCCTCCACGAACACCACCGGCCAGTGGTTCTCACCCGTGCCCATGAAGCGGGCGGCGCCGCCGTCCTTCACGGACGAGCTGAGCATGGAGGGGATGCCGGCGCCACGCCCGTAGACGATGCCCGGGCGGATGACGATGCCGCGCACGCCCGGCGTGCCCAGGGTGCGCTGCTCCACGGCCGGGCGCCAGGCGACCAGCGCCGCCGCGCTCAGCGGGGTGTCCTCGTTCACGACGGTGCCGCGCGTGTCGCCGTGCACCCAGACGCCGCTGGTGTAGACGAACGTCTTGTTGGTGCCCTTGAGCGCCTCCAGCACCGCCGCGACAGCGGGCGCGTCCACGGCCTCGCTGTTGGTCGTCGCGGTCCAGACGACCGCGTCCAGGTCCTTCACCAGCGCGGCCAGCCCCGCGGTGTCCGCGAGGTCGCCCGCCACGGCCTGGACGCCACGGCCGGTCAGCTTGTTGCGCGCATCCTCGGAGCGCGCGAGGCCCAGGACCTGGTGGCCCGCCTTCTTGAGCGCATCAACCACCGCGCCGCCGATGTAGCCCGTCGCGCCCGTGACAAGGATCTTCATGTTCCGCCTCTTCTCAAGTTCAGGTTGCGTCATTCGACAGTCACTCCCACCACCTGGCCGTCATGGGCCCAGGCGTAGGAGCGCAACAGCAGTTGCCACACGACCTCGAGCTCATCCGCGTCGCGAGGTCCATAAAGCATGGGTGTTCCGGAGCGCGGATGCGGCATGCCCCAGCCCTGCTGGAACACCTGCCGCGCCAGGTCCGGCGGGAACTTCACGTGCAGGCTGCCGTCCTCCGCCGGGTGGATGTGCGCGAACTCCGTGCCCACCTGGAACGCCGCGCGCGGTCCGCGCACGGAGTCCGGCCGCAGCCAGAACGCGCGAGCCCCCGGCACGGAGATGCCACTGGGCGCCACCGTCACGTCCGGCAGCGCCGCCGCGCGGGTGAAGAGCCGCTCCTGGATGTCCGTGGGGGACACCTGGCTCAACTGCCGGTGCGCCAGCGGCGTGCCCGGAGGCGCGTCGGTCGTCTCCGGACGCGGCCCCTTGCGCGCCGCCAGCCGGAAGGAAGGCTCCGGCGCCGTGGAGGAAAGCACGCGAGATACGCCCGGCGCCTCGGCGCGGGGCACTTCGTTCGCGGGAGGGGTGCAGGCCGTCGCGGCCAGGAGCAGCGCCACGTGCACCCCGAGGACCTTCCTTCGGGAAACCATGACTTCCCTATAGAGCGGGTTGATGACTGGACACTACGCGCAGGAGGGAAAAGGATTGTTTCCTGGAGGTGACCAATGGAGCACGTCGCGCCCTATTTCACGTTCGCCGAAGTGGTGCGGACCGGCAGCTTCACGGTGGCGGCCAAGACGCTGGGCCTGTCGAAGGCGACGGTGAGCAAGCAGGTGATGCTGCTGGAGAGCACGCTGGGCGTCCGGCTCCTGCACCGCACCACGCGCAAGCTGTCCCCGACGGCGGAGGGGCGCGCGCTGGCCACGCGGTGTCAGCGGATGACGGAGGAGCTGGAGGCGGCGAAGGCGGAGGTGCTGCTCTTGCGGCGCAAGCCGCGCGGGCGCCTGCGCGTGAGCCTGCCGATGACGTTCGGGCTGATGCAGGTGGTGCCGGCCATGCCGGAGTTCCTGGAGCGCTACCCGGAGATCGACCTGGACATCCAACTGGATGACCGCGTGGTGGACCTGGTGGAGCACGGGTTCGACGTCTGCATCCGCATCGCGCAGATGCCGGACTCGTCACTGGTGGCGCGCAAGCTCGCGTCCAGCCGCCGCGTCATCTGCGCGACGCCCGCGTACCTGAACCGCCACGGCACGCCGCGAAGGCCCGAGGACCTGCGACAGCACCGGTGCGTGCAGTACACCTACCTGGCCTCCGGCACCGCCTGGAAGCTGCGCGGGCCCAACGGCGAGGAGTCCCTGGTGGAGACCACCGGCCCCTTCCAGGCCAACAGCAGCCTCGCCCTGAAGACGGCGGTGCTGGGGCATGCCGGCATCGGGCAGTTCCCGCTGTTCGCGGTGGCGGAGGAGCTCAAGGGCGGCCAACTGGTGGAGGTGCTGGCGGACCACGCGCTGCCGGACCTGTCCATCTGGGCCGTGCACGCGCCGGGACGCACCATCACGCCGAAGATCCGCGCGTGGGTGGACTTCCTGGCCCGGCGCTTCGCGAGCGACACGGGCTGGAGCCACGACGCCGCGGCGAAGCACGGCTGAAGCACAGCCGAGGCTCGGACGGAGCTCGGCCGAGCCTCGGGAGGCTTCAGCCCTTGCGGGCCGCGCCGTCCTGCCAGTCCACGCGCATGCGGAACTTGCTCAACTGCGCGGAGGCGATCTGCGTGCGCTGGCCGTCCTCCGCGATCTTCCAGGCCTGGCTCTGGGTGAAGATGAGGTTGCGGCCGCTTCTCAGCACGCTCGCCTCGAAGAGGACCTCCGCGCCCAGGGGGGTGGCCGACATCATCATGCTGTTGAAGCTGTTGGTGAGCGCGTACTCGTCGGGCCCCAGGAGCGGCAGGGTGGCCAGCATGCTGACCACGTCCAGCATGGAGTAGATGACCCCGCCGTGCAGCGTGTGGCTCAGGTTGTCGACGGCCTCCGTGACGCGCAGGCGGCACTGGCAGAAGCCGGGGCGCTGCTCGATCAACCGCAGGCCGCAGTAGCGCTGGTATGCGTGCTCCAAGAGCGCCTGCGAGTGCGCCCGGGCGTGTTCACTCACGTCCTTCATGGTGTCTCCCGTCACAAGGCCCGTCCGATGACTTCCAGCATGACTTCGCGCGCGCCCCCGCCAATGCCGAGCAGCCGCGCGTCGCGGTAGATGCGCTCCACCAGGGCCGGTTCGACGCAGCCGTGCGCGCCCTGCAACTGGACCGCGTCGTGCGCGACGCGCTCCAGCACATCCACCGCGGAGTTCTTGGCGATGGCGGCCTGCGCCGGGGACAACCGTCCCTCCGCCTGCCAGCGCACCGCCTGCTCCACGTACACCCGCACCACGCTCAATTCGGAGTGCCGCTCCGCCAGGCGCTGGCGCAGCACGGACTTGTCCAGCAGCGCCTCGCCGCCCACCCGGCGCGCGCGGCAGTGCGCCACCGTATCGCGCAGCGCGAGCTCCGCGGACGCCACCGCCATCACCGCCAGGTTCAGCCGCTCCTGTTGCAGGCACTGCTGGAGCAGGCGCCCCGCCTCGCGTCCGGTGATGAGGAGGCGCGCGGGCGTCGCTTCGAACTTCAGGGCGGCGAGCGGCAGGCACCGCCAGCCCAGGCAGGCCAGCCGCGTGCTGCTCAGGCCCGGCGCGGAGGCCTCGACCAGGAACAGCCCCAGGGCCCCCTCGTGGACCGCGCCCACCAGCAGCAGGTCCGCGCGGCCCCCGTTGCAGATGAAGCGCTTCTCCCCGGTGAGCCGGTACCCGCCCCCGTGCGACTCCGCCCGGCACTCGAAGGCGCGCAGGTCGGAGCCCGCCTGGGGCTCCGTCAACGCCAGGACGATGCCCTGGTCGCCCTTGAGCACCGCCGGCACCACCCGGGCGGCCACCTCCGCGCTGCTGCCCTGCACCGCCTTCAGGCTGACGAAGTGCGAGGCGAGCCCCATGGTGATGCCCTGGGAGCCCCCCAGGGTCAGCTCCTCCACCAGCACCGCGAGCGCCCGGGGGTCGTCGGGGAGCTGCTCCGGGGACTTCCCCAGCGACAGCAGGCCCGCCCTGCCCGCCTGCCGGTAGAGCTCCAGCGGGTACGCGCCCTCGCGCTCCCAGACGTCCACGTGAGGCCGCACGTGGTCGTTGACGAAGGCGCGCACCTGCTCCCGGAAGGCTTCTGTCATCGCGTCCGTGCCCACCTAGAAGACCGTGGTCTGCGCCAGGTGCTGGAAGCGCTGGACGATGGGGGACAACCGCGCCGGGGACACCTCGCCCTCCGGCTCGAAGTAGTAGAGCTGGGTGAAGTCGTTCATCACCTGGAGCATCTCGCGCGAGCGCCGGGCGGCCCGGATTTCGTAGCGCTTGAGCGCCGTCTCCAGGTCCGCGTCGCAGTGCCCCACCAGCGCCTGGGCCAGCATGAAGCCGTTCTCCAGCCCCAGCGTCAGTCCGTAGCCCAGGGTGGGCAGCATCGCGTGGATGCTGTCGCCCAGCATCACCACGCGGCCCCGGAACCACTGGCCCTCGCCGGTGAGCGCCTTGAGCTTGTGGGTGAGGATGTCCTCCTCCGGCGTCATGGCCATCATCCGCAGCAGGTCCTCCGGCAACTGCGCGAACAGCTCCAGCAGGCCCTGCCTGTCCAGCAGGGGCTGGTTCTTGTGCTGGTAGGCGGCGAACCAGTAGCGCAGCGAACTGGCCTTGCTGAGCGGATAGGTCACCACGCGCGAGTGGTGGGACGTGAAGATCTGACAGCGGTCGGAGTGCAGCAGGGGCGAGTCGAACGTCACCACGCCCCGGCTGGCGACAAGCCCCGTGTCATGCGGCTGGAGCCCCGGGTTGACGAACCCTCGCGTCGTGGAGGAGACGCCGTCCGCACCCACCACGAGGTCGAAGTCGAAGCGGTGGCCGTTGGTGAAGGTGAGGCGCACCTGGTCGCCCAGGTTCTCCAGCTTCTCGCAGCCCATGTCGTAGTGGATGTCGTCCTCCTCCAGGCTGTCCGCCAGCAGGCGGAACAGCTCCGTGCGAAGGAACATCATCGCGGGCGCGGGCAGGCCCAGGCCGTCCGGGCGCACCGGCTGGCTGTGGATGAGCCGGCCGTGCTTGTCGTGCGTGTCCAGGAACTCGATGGGCTGGCCGCGGGAGAGGAACTTCCGGTCCTTGAGCACGAAGCGCAGCACCTGCATGGCCTGCGGCCACACGTAGATGCCCGTGCCCGAGTCCCGGGGTCCCTTGCCGCGCTCGAAGACGACGCAGTCGATGCCCAGGCGCTTGAGCATGACCGCGCAGGCCAGGCCGTTGAGGCCCGCGCCGATGATGGCGACCCTCATGCCGCCTCCTCGCGGGCGCTCCACAGGGGCTGGGAGTTGGAGGAGCTCAGCGAGTAGCGGTTCTGCAACAGGCAGAGGCTGGTCAGCTCCATCAGCATCGGATCCAACAGGCCCTGCTCATGGACGCTCAGCTTGGGCAGGCGGTGGAGCAGGTCGCGCACGCGGGCCGGATCGAAGAAGGGCAGCGAGTCCAGCTCCGAACCGTTCAGCACGTCGCGCACCAACTGGTAGAGCCGGCCCTTCTGCTGGAGGGTGGCGGGGGGCGCGCGGAAGTAGTGCTTCTTGCGCTTGTAGAGCGCGTCCGGCAGGTAGGACTTCATCGCCTCGCGGAACACGTACTTCTCCGTGGAGCCGCGCACCTTCATCCAGACGGGCATCTGGCAGGCCAGCTCCACCACGTGGTGGTCCAGCAGGGGGACGCGGCCCTCGATGCTGTTGGCCATCTCCATACGGTCGCCCAGCGTGGTGAGCACGAAGTTGGGCAGGTAGGACTTGGCCCACAGGTACATGGACTTGTGGACCGGGTCGCGGCCCTCCAGGTTGCGGTGGTCCAGGCGGTCGTAGAACTGGCGGTAGGGGTCCGTGCCCTCGAAGCGGTCGCGGAAGTCCTTGCGGTAGAGGGCCTCCAGCGCCTTGAACCAACCGGCCTGGTTGTCCAGCCAGGACACGCCGTGGCTCAACTGCTCCACCATCCAGTGGATGTCCTGGGGCATGTCCGGCCGCTGGTAGCCGTTCTCGCTCTCCTGGATGCGCTGGCGAAGCTGGGTGACGAGCTTCGGGTCCTGGCGCTCCGGGTTGTACAGGAGCATGTCGCGGCGGAAGTGCGGGTAGCCGGCGAAGACCTCGTCGGCGCCCTCGCCGGTGAGGACGACCTTCATCCCGGCGTCGCGCACCGTGCGGCTCAGGATGTACTTGGCCACGCCGTGCGCGTTGAAGAACGGCGTCTCGTTGTGCCAGAGGGCCTGCTCGAAGTTGTCCGCGAGGTCGTCCTGGGACACGGCCACGGTGTGGAAGCGCGCGCCGTTGTGTTCGGCGGCCAGCCGGGCGAAGCGGTTCTCGTCGTAGTCGTCCATGTCCGTGAAGGACAGGTTGAACGCGTCCAGCGGCTGCCCGGACAACTGCGTGGCCACGCCCAGCATGGCGGAGGAATCAATGCCGCCGCTCAGGTAGACGCCCATGGGCACGTCGGCGCGCAGGCGCAGGCGCACGGACTTCTCCACCGCGGCGCGCACGGCTTCAATCATGCCCTGCTCGTCGGACGGATCCGGCGCGTCCTGGCGGGCGAACTCCATGTCCCAGTAGCGGCCATGGTGCAGGCCACCGCTGTCCGCCATCACCCAGCAGCCCGGCTGCACGCTGCGCACGCCCTTGAAGAGGGTGTGGTCGCGCAGATAGAAGGCGCGGCTCGCGTAGGCGTCCTCGTCCCACTCCGCGGGGACCCCGGCGGCCAGCAGGGCCTTGATCTCCGACGCGAAGTACCAGGCGCCCCGGTGCTGGGCGTAGAACATCGGCTTGATGCCCATGCGGTCGCGCACGGCCAGCATCAGGCGACGCTGACGGTCGAACAGCAGGATGGCGAACTCGCCGCGAAGCTGCTTGAGGCCCGCGAGGCCGGAGCGGCGGTACAGGTGCAGGGCGATCTCACTGTCGGAGTCCGTCTTGAACTCGCAGCCGAGCGCCTGGAGCTCGCGGCGGATCCGCTCGTGGTCGTAGAGCTCGCCGTTGACCACCAGCGCCAGATCGCCCTGATCCGCGACGATGGGCTGCTTGCCGTTGTCCAGACCGATGATGCTCAGGCGGACGTGCCCCAGCACGGCGCGGCCGGCAGGGTCATGCCACAGGCTGCGCTCATCGGGACCGCGGTGGTGGATGGTGGTCAGCGCGGTGATGAGGGCCCGCTCGTCAAAGGACGAGGGAGTACGCTGGTAGACGCCAATGAATCCGCACATAGCAGGCTGCTTCCTTCGAGATAAAACGGGTCCGTCAGCGCCAGCGACGTGAGCACCCCCAAGGTACCCACGACACGGCGAAGCACATGGCGGTCCGTCCTGGAGACACGTCCAGACCGGCCACGGTTTTCTGGCAATGGATTGGAGCCCGCTGGAAGGGAGAACGCGTGCGCTACCGAGCGCCCCTCCAGAGGTGACTCGTCAGGCGGTCGTCGATTGCATCCCCATACCGCTACAATGTTTTCCCATCACTCCCCCTCTGGAACCACGACCCATGACGGGTCACCCCGGCGGACTGTCTCATCGCAACCGGGTTGCGATGGACATAACACCACAAAAGCCAGAGCGATAGCGGAAATCTCGTATCAAGCGACTTAATCCGCTTAATTCAATGTAACTGGACTTGCTCCGCGCTACTCTGGAGAGAGCATTGGAAAGCGCAGATTACGCCTGCCTTTGGGGCTCCATCGACAGCAGATTTCGCCTGCCTGTCGTGCAGCGGCACCGGTGTATGCATTCACGGCAATAGCTGCCTGGAACCCGCAAACTTTGCCGGCAGAGTTCGCCTGCCTTTTCCGGCAAATCCTCTCACGCCCTTCACGCGAAGTTCCTCGCAATGTCACACCATCCCCCAGGGATTGCCTGTCTCCACCAGCGCGTGTCGGCATCGAATCCAATCCCATGCACCCAAAAGCACGCGCCCATCGCGCGGCAGCCACCGTTCCAGGGGCTGCCACCAGCGAGGTCTTGCGGAATCCGGGCCATGACGGCGGGTGCGGCCCCACAGGTACGCCCGGCGGGGTCGATATTCTCCGGGCCCGGAGATGTCCCCCTGGCGCCAATCGCCTAAATTCCGCGCCCATGAGCTTCGCCGACAAACTGCGCCCCTGGCTGCCCCTGCACGAGAACGGCGTCAGCCGCGCCGTGCACTTCGTGGGCGCCTACCTCTTCACCTTCTCCCTGCTCGTGCCCCTCTCCTGGGTGCGGCTCCCGGTTCCCGGCGTGTCCCTGACGGCCGCGCACCTGCTGGTGCTCGCGGTGGTCCTCTATGCCGTGATGCTGGAGTGGACCGCCGGCCTGCTCATGGCCCTTCCGCTACTGCCCACGCTCATGGCCGCCGAGGCGGTGGCACGCCTTGCGACCGGGACCGCCGTGGGTGTGGCGGTGGGCGTGATGGTGATGCGGTTCGCGCTGGTGGTGGGCGCGCACGTCGTCTTCGAGAAGAAGACCCACGGGCTGTCCCTGGGCGGCCCGCTACTCTTCTTCATCGAGCCCGTGTACCTCATCACCCTGGTGCTCTTCTCGCTGGGCTTCAAGCGCGACCTGTACGCCCGGGCGACGTCGCAAGGCACCGGCCCCGCCTCCGCCGCTCGCTGAGCAGTTCCCGGCACCGAAGGCCACGTGCACGGGCCGTTGATGCCGTGGCCGTCAGCGGGACTGGATGAGGAACCGCGCGGAGTCCCAGACCAGCCCATGGCGTCGCAGGAGGTCTTCAATCCCTGTCCCCGCCGGGGGTGGATGGGCCAGGGTCTGGAACCCGACCAGGTGCACGGTCCGGTCGGAGGCCGCGGAGGCCAGGAGCGCGCCGTCGGGTGAGAAGGCCAGCGCCGACAGGAAGCCCTGCTGTCCTCCGAGCCGCCCCATCAGCTCCCCGGAGGTCAGGCCCCAGACCTTCACGTCCGCGTCCAGGCCCCCGGAGGCCAGGAACCGCCCGTCAGGCGACAGGGCCAGGGACAGGACCCCGACCGTGCCCTCATCCATCGCCATCAACCGCTGGCCGGTCACCGCGTTCCAGAGGCGGATGGGCTGCCGCATGCCCGCCGTCACCAACTGGTCACCGGACGGCGTGAAGGCCACCGCCCGGACCCGCTCCCCGGCTTCGAGCCGCAGCAACGGCTGAAGCGTGTCCACGTTCCAGGTCCTCACGGTCATGTCCGCTCCGCCCGACGCGAGCCGATGCCCCGTCCCATCGAAGGCCAGGGCCCAGAGCTTCCCGGTGTGCCCCTGGAGCCGCCCCACGGGCGTGCCCTCGGGCAGGGACCAGAGGTGGATGTCCGGGTCTCCCGCCGCGGCGAGCCTCTTCCCATCCGGGCTGAAGGCCACCGCGCGCACGGAGCCCTTCACACCCGACAGCTCCAACAGCGGTCGGCCCGAGCCGGCTTCCAACACCCGCACCCGCCCCTTCAACGTGCCCACCGCGAGGAGCTTCCGGTCCGGACTCACGGCGAGCGACACCGTGGCCTCCGTCCCCTCCGCGCTCGAAACGACGCGGTTCCAATCCGCGACGCGCCACCGTCGCAGCCCGTCCTCCGCGCCGGAGATCAACTCCTGCTCCTGGGAGAACGCGAGCGCCTCCACCCAGGCCCCATGTCCGCGAAGCAGCGTGTCCGGCGGAGCACCCGGCCGGGACCAGACCTTCAGCACGCCATCCATCCCGCCGGAAGCGAAGGTGCGCCCGTCGGGAGACAACGCCACGCACATCACGAAGCCCCGGTGTGCATCCAGCCGCTCCACCAGGGCTCCGCCACGCGCCTCGACGAGCTGGACGCGCCCATCCCATCCCGCCTGGATGACGAGCGTGAACGCGGGGTCGATGGCGGCGGCGGACACATCCCCCGCGTTGCGCACGACATCGACGAGCTGCCCTGACCTCGCATCCCAGAAGCGCAGGGCGTGGTCGGCCGCGGCGGTCATGATCCGCTGACCGTCCAAGGAGAAGGCCCCTGACTCCACCTTCTCCTCGTGACCCATGAGGCGGTGCGCTTCCTTGCGCGTCTCCAGGTCCCAGACCCGCGCGCTCTTGTCCATGCTAGTCGAGAGCAGCCGCTGTCCATCCGCGGAGAAGGCCACCGCGATCACATGCTCGTCATGTTCGAAGCGCAGGTGCTCCGTGCCGGTGGCCAGGCTCCAGACACGGACCGTCTTGTCCAACCCTCCGGAAGCCAACCGGTCACCCGTGGGTGAGAACGCCAGCCCTCGCACGACGTCCGCGTGTCCCTGCAACAGCGCCACCTGGCGCCCCTGCCGCCAATCCCAGACACGAATCTCCCCGGGCCTGCCGGCGGACGCCAGCCATTGACCGTCCGGCGTGAAGGCCACGGCGTGCACCTCCGCCGTGTGCCCCTTGAGCTCCGCTAGCAGCTCCCCGCGCTCCACTCCCCAGAGCCGGACGATGGAGTCGTAGCCCGCGGAGGCCAGCACCCGCCCATCCGGAGAGAACGCGACGGCGAGGACGGAGCCTTCGAACGGCTTCGTCCAGCGCAACGTGGAGGCTCGGACCGACGCCTGTCCCTGCCCCCACCGCGCCGCCAGCGAGTCGTGGGAGGCCCGAGCGATGGCGAAGGAGGCCGCCGCCACGCCCCACTGCCGGGACTCGACGGCTGCCTCGCCCTTCGCCAGGTAGATGCGCGCGCGCAGCTCCCTCGCCCCCGTGTCGTTCCGGTCCTCCGCGCGGGTGGGCTCGTGCGCCGCGCATGAGACGATGAGCAGCGCCAGGACACCCCACCACGGCTTCAGGCGCTTCAAGGCAGAACGCGAAGGCATGGACGCGGAGCCTACGCGGGCGGGGCTTCTTCCCTGAACGGTGGACGACCGGACGAGCAGCCGGGGGAGGCGATGCGAAGGCCGGCGCGGCTCCCCACCTTGTCGCTCCGCGCCGCGGCCACAGGTTTGGGCCATGGCGCGCTCAGCCCGTCAGGAGGAACCCATGCCCGACAAGCAGCCCCCCGACAAAGCCAGGAAGGACCCCCGCGAGGACAAGCGACCCATGACCGTCCAGGGGGAGTTCATCCGCGAGGAGCCGGTCCCCGCACGCACGCCCAAGCAGGACCCGGCGAAGAGCGCGGTGCCGCGGGGCAAGGCCCGGACGGGGAGGTAGCGCGCGATGGCAGCCGCCCCCCGGAAGACGTCCACCGCGTCCCATTCACCGGAGCGGCGCCGCTGGTCCCAGGCGGTGACGGAGCACAGCGACGCGATGACGCTGGAGGAGCGGATCTTCACACGCTCCCCGAAGGAGATCGCACGCTCCGTGAAACGCTCCGCCGAACGCAGCACCCGGAGGAAGGCCTCTCCGTTCCAGTCCGCCATGTCGATGCTCACGTTCTACGGCAACCGCGCGGGGAAGAACCTCCCGGCCTCCCGCAGACGCGCGCTCCAGGAGGCCAAGGAGGAGCTGCGCAAGCTCTACCACCGGCCTTCCAAGCCCCTGTAGTCACAGGGGTTTTCGCGACACGGACGGCCGGCTGGGAAGAAACGGGCGAGCAGGCCTCTCATGTTCGGAGAATCAAGCAACTCACAGGGAATCCGGCGCGATAACCCATCGCAAAGGACCCCCATGACCAAGATCAAATCGCCGACTGGATTCGTTTCAACGCCCAAGACCGCGCCGAAGAGCGCCACGACCGAGGGCAAGCCGGCTGGCGCGCCCGAGCTGAAGAAGGCCCCCAAGGCCCCTGGCGACTCCTTCGAGCAGACGAAGACCGCCCCGAAGTCCGGCAAGGAGGGCCTCAAGATCAATGACCGCATCATCATGAAGGTCATCGCGGACGAGCCCACCACCCCCGCCAAGGGCGAGAACACGGGCCTCAAGGTCAATGACCGCATCATCATGAAGGTCATCGCGGACGAGCCCACGACCCCTGTCACGGGCGGCGGAACCCCGGGCCTCATCGACGACCACATCGTGAAGATCGTCGCGGACGAGCCTACCAACCCCGTCACGGGCGGCGGTGACATCGGCTTCAAGGGCAACATTGGCGGCAAGGGCGACTTCAAGGACGACATCGGCTTCAAGGGCAACATCGGCGGCAAGGGCGACTTCAAGGACATCGGCTTCCCGCACGGGCCCATCAAGGTCATCGCGGATGAGCCCACCACCCCCGTCAAGGGCGATGGGGACTCTGGCCTGAAGATCGACGACCACATCGTGAAGGTCATCGCGGACGAGCCCACCAACCCCATCAGCGGGGGCAACGGCGGCAGCATCAAGGACATCGATGACGGCGTCATCGTGAAGATCATCTCCGACGACCCCATCCGTGGGCCCTCGGAGCCTTCGTTCAAGCCGCCGAAGCTCGACATCAAGCCGCTGGACACCCACGTGCTGAAGGTCCGCATGGACAGCCCGGTCTGAGCAGCCTCCCGGCGGAGTCACGGTCCCCATGGCGTCCATGAAGAAGGTCGTGATCATCGGCTCGCGGACGGACGACGCCACCCGCTTCGTCGCTGAAGCGGTGGAGCGCCGACGCGCGCGAGCCATCGTCGTGGAAACCGACCGGGTGCCCGACTCCGCCACGCTGAGCTGGGAGGACGGCGACGTGCTCTGGGACGGTGAATGTCTCAGCGACCTGCGCTCGTTCTACATCAAGGCCATCCGGCTCTCGCTCCCGGTCCCCGAGGCCGAAGCCCTGTCCGCGCGGAACTTCCCGCGCTGGCAGGAGCAGTACCTCGCGGAGCGGGAGCGGCAGTCGCTGCTGCACTCCGTCCTGCGCTCGCTCAACAAGCGCGGGTGCTCCTTCATCAACCCGATGGAGTCGGTGGAGCTGCACTACCTGAAGCTGCACCAGTTGGCCCTGCTGCGACGGCACAAGATTCCCGTGCCCGCGAGCCTGGGCACCGCTTCGGCGGACGCGGTGCGGGAGTTCGTCGCCCGGCACAAGGCCGTCATCTACAAGCCGCTGGGCGGCGGCGCGCTCGTGCAGAAGATTGGCGAAGCGGACCTCACCGAGGAGCGGATGGCGCTGCTCGCCAACTGCCCGGTCCTCTTCCAGCAGCAGATCCAGGGCGACGAGTTCCGCGCCTACGTGCTCGACGGCGAGCCCGTGGCCGCCTTCCGCATCCCCACCGAGGGTGTGGTCGACGCGCGGCAGAACCTGGACAAGGTGAAGCCCGGCCGCCTGCCCAAGGAAGCCTGGGACATGTGCATCCGAGGCGCGAAGGCGCTGGGCATGGTCTTCACCGCGGTGGACCTGCGCCGTACCGCCGAGGGCGACTTCGTGGCCCTTGAATTCAACCCCACTCCCGCCATCTCCTTCTTCGATGATCCGCGCGACGGAAAAGTCATCACCCGACTCGCCAGCTACCTCGTCGCCAAGGCCTGAGCGCCCCAGCGGCTTCTTCGTCGCGAACTTCGCCGACAGCGTCTTCGGCCACGTTCGCGCGAAGCCGCCGAGCGCGTTCCCCCCTTCCGCGTCCGGGTGGTCCCCGCTCGCGAACGCATCCCCGAAGCTGCACGACGCCATCCGCCACGAGTTCGTCTCCGGTGGACGGGTGCCGCACGTCTGCCTCCAGCGCGTGCTCCTGCCCGAGCGCGCCGAGGCCATGCGCCTGGCGCTCCGCGACGCCCGCTTCCAGCGCCACCACCACGGGCCCTATCCGCTGCACATCGCGCCCCTGGCGCAGCAGGCCCCCGGCGTCCTGTCGGACTTCTGCGCGTGGCTCGCGAGCGAGGACGGCGCGGACTTCCACGCGGCGCTCGTGGGCTGGCCCCAGAAGCTGGAGACCCGTCAGGTCCAGGTGTCGCGCATGGACGTGGGCGAGCAGTTCCCGGAGCACCGGGACACGGACGAGGAAGGGGTCGCGGTCGTCTACAACTTCACCCGTCCCTGGCAGGAGTCGTTCGGCGGGGTGCTCGCGTTCCCGCACCCGGACGGCGACCGGGACCTGATGCGCGTCCCGCCCATCTTCAACTCGGTGTTCATCTTCCGCGCCGTGAACGCCCCGCACCGCGTGACGGAGTGGCTGCCCGCGGCCCAGGGCCACCAGCGCTACTCCATCACCGCCTTCATGCTCGCGAAGCGGTAGCTTGAAGGGCCAGTCAGGCAGGCGGCCCCTCGCGGTCCCGCCCCCGTGAGGGATTGTCTCCCGTCGTGCGCGTTGAGAGTCAGTAACGGAGAGGAGACGCGACATGACGACGATAGAGCCGACGGGACAGGCCCCTTCCTCGACGCGGGTGACGGAGCCGCTGTCCCCGAAGGGGCTCGCCGGCGTGACAGCCGTCCTGCGCGGCCCGGTGGACCCGGGCGGACTGCCCGGCCTCGTCGCCCTGGTGGCGCGGGGGGATCAGGTCCACGTGGACGCGTTGGGTGTGCAGGACGTCCAGTCCCGCGTGCCCATGCGGCGCGACACCCTCTTCCGCATCGCGTCCATGGGCAAGCCCGTCACGGCCGTGGCCACGTTGATGCTCGTGGAGGATGGAACGCTCCAGTTGGACACCCCTGTGGACCGGTGGCTGCCGGAGCTGGCGAACCGCCGCGTCCTGCGCGCGCTCGACAGCCCGCTGGAGGACACGGTGCCGGCGCGCCGGCCCATCACGGTGCGCGACCTGCTCACGCTGCGGCTGGGAACTGGCGCGGTGATGGCGCCTCCGGACACCTACCCCATCCAGAAGGCGATGCAGGCGGCGCGGGTGGCTCCGGGCTTCGACCCCATTCCCTACACCGCCGACGAATTCATGCGCCGGCTGGGAGCGCTGCCGCTCGTCCATCAACCGGGAGAACGGTGGATGTATCACACCGGTTTCGAGGTCCTGGGCGTGCTGGTCGCGCGCGCTTCTGGAAGGGGGTTCGATGACTTCCTCGCCGAACGCCTCTTCCAGCCGCTGGGCATGAACGACACCGCGTTCAGCGTGCCGCCGGAGAAGCGGGGACGGCTGGCGACGACCTACCAGCGAGCCCCTGGCACCGGAGCGCTCACGGTCTGGCACGAGCCCCGGACGGCCCCGGGCTCGCAGCCTGCCGCCTTCCTCGCGGGCGGGGGACAGGGCGGCGGACTGGTGTCCACCGCCGACGACTTCCTCACCTTCTGCCGGATGCTGTTGAACCAGGGCCGCCACGGTGCGACGCGCATCCTGTCCCCCGAGAGCATCCGGGAGATGACGACGGATCAGATCCCCGCCGAGCAGAAGGCCGCCTCGCCCTTCTTCCCGGGCTTCTGGGACACGTCCGGCTGGGGCTTCGGCGGAAGCGTCACGACGCGGCCGGATGGCATCTCCCCCACGGCGGGTCGCTATGGCTGGGCCGGCGGCTTCGGCACCACGTTCTTCATCGACCCCGTGCAGGACCTGGTGGCCATCCTGCTGACCCAGCGGATCCTGTCGGGCCCCGACGACGAAGCCTTCGCCGTGGCGTTCTCGAAGGCGGCGTACGCGGCGCTCGGTTAGAGCGCGGACGCGGGCGTCGCCGTGCCGGCCTGCGCGCGCTGGGAGTCCGCCTGCGTCCCGCTGCGCGCCGCGGCGTCCAGGTTCGCGAGCCCCCTCTCGAAGTCCTTGCCCAGCATCGTGTCCATGTTCACGACGAGCGAGAACGCCTTGCCCATCAGGGTGTTCTCCCCCTCCATGCGCCAGCTCACCCGGGTGCCGCCCTCGACGGGCGCGAGCGTGAAGACGGTCTGGTTCGTCGCGGCGAACGGCTTGAAGAACTCCAGCTTGAGGACGACGCGCTCCGAAGGGCGGCTCTCCACGAGGGTCATGCGCCCCGCCCCCGCCTTGCTGCCGCCTTCCCAGGTGTAGCTGGCGCCCTGCCCCGTGGCCGGCCCCTCGAAGGACTTGCTCAGCCCCGGCGCGAGTTCGAAGCGATACGGCGACCACGCGTCGAACTGGCGCAGGTCGTTGATCATCGCGAAGACGACGGCCGGGGAGGCCTGGACCAGGGCGTGGCGCTCGATGCTGAAGCGGTCCGGGCGGGTGGCGATGAAGGTCCCCAGCGCTGCGAGGAGGATGAGGGCGGCGACGGCGAGCTTGATGGCCATGGGGACGGCTCCGGGTCCAGACGAAGGTGCCTCCCGGGTGCATCCCAGGAGGCTTCAGCTCCACGTCGAACGAGGGGCCGTGAATTCGACACGGCATTTCTTCCGACGCTCGCGTGAGAGCGAGGAGGTCCCCCGGACCGGGAAGCCCCACCCCGGCCTACCTCCTCGTCCCGACGGGTCCACCGGACGCGCCGGAGGCGCGGCGCCCTAGAACGCGTTGACCCAGCGGGTGTTGGTGTCGCTCTGGAAGCGGTGCAGGGGGCTGCCGGCCTGGCTCACCAGGATGACGTTGGAGCCGTCCGCCATGCGGGCCGTCACCGTGATGGCGTTCATGTTCCAGTTGTCGCCCGTGGAGAAGATGTCCGGCTGGCCGGAGGTGAACTGGATGGCGAAGTCCAGCAGCAGCCCCTGGTAGATGCCGGCCGGCGTCGCGAAGGTGACCGTCTTCGTGGAGGAGTTGGGCCACGACACGCCGTTGTTCAGGTTGAAGCTGGTGACGAGCTGGTTGCCCGACGTGTTCGTATAGCGGAACGACGCCACCGCGTTGCTCGCGGTGCGCAGGTCGTCCCCGCCCGTGACGATGGTCACCGTGAGCTGGGTGATGCGGTGGGCGTCATCGATGGCGAACGCGGCACCGGGCGACAGGGTGACGACGGCCACCGCGACTGCGGCGACGAGGGTGGCGAAGGCGCGGCGGGAGACGGCGCTCAGGGAGCGGATTCCAGTCATGGCAGGCTTCTCTTTCGTGGGGTGCGGGGGTGGGACGGACACGTCACCCGCCACCTCCCAGAGGCGCGGGCTTCAAACACCCTGCCGGGAAGCCCCCGACGCGCACACTGCCAATCTTCTTGCACTGCCCCCGGGCGTGGCGACCGCGCGATACCGCGCGCATGGCCCGACCTCTCTGCCTGCTGCTGCTCCTCGGATGGCTGGGGAGCACCTCCGCGCAAGCCGCGCTGCCCCCGGGTTTTGGCGAACATCCCGAAGACCTGCGCGTGAAGCTGGTGACGTTCGGTCCGGGCCAGGAGGCGCACCAACTCTTCGGACACAGCGCGCTGTGGCTTGAGGACACGCGGCTTGGCACCGACGTCCTCTACAGCTACGGGATGACGACGCACGAAGGCCAGGGCAGTGCGCTCCACTTTCTCGTGCGGCATCAGCCCTTCTGGGCCGCGCGCCTGCCGGTGGCGCACACGTTCGCCACCTACCAGCGGGAGGACCGCTCCATCACCGCGCAGGAGCTGCGCCTCACCCCACGGGCACGACGACGGCTGCTGGCCCGACTCGAACGGGACGTGAGTCCTGAACACCGCCTCTACGCCTATCACCCCACCGACAACAACTGCGCGACGCGCGTCAGGGACGCGCTGGACGACGCCTGGGAAGGTTCGCTCCGCGCGGCGTCCACCCTCCCCGCGCGCCTCTCCTGGCGCGAACACCTGCGGCGCCATACCCGGCACCATCCGGTCGTGGGACTGCTGCTGCTGACCTGGGTGAACGACGTCATGGACGCCCCCAGGACGCGCTGGGAGGAGGCCTTCGTGCCCCGGGAGCTGGCCCGGCTGCTCGACACCGCCTCCGTGCCGGAGGGACACGGAGGGTTCGTGAGCCACCGGGTCAACGTGTCCGTGTCCAGCGCGACGCCTGTCTTTGACGAAGAGGCCAGCGCCCCCCTGCTCCAGGGTCTCTTCATCCTGGGCGCGGCCATCGCGGGCGGTGCGGTGCTGCTCTCCCCGCGGCGTGGGCGCGAGGCAACGCCGGGAGTCCGCATCGCCTCCGGGCTGTACCCCGCGCTGTTCGGGCTGATGTCCGGCGCGGTGGGCTGCGTGGGCCTGGTGCTGACGCGCTACTCCGAACACGCGGCCCTGCGCGGCAGCGAGTCCCTGCTGCTGTTCAACCCGCTCGCGCTCGCGCTCGTTCCGCTGGGAATCGGCGTGGCGTTCGGAAGCCAGCGCGCGGAGCGGTGGACACGCACCTGCGTGGTGGGGCTCACGGGCTGCGCGCTGCTCGCGGTGGCGCTCAAGGTGCTGCCCGCCTTCGGCCAGGACCTCCGGGAGCCGCTGGCGTTGATGCTCGTCGCGCACCTGGGCTTCGGGCTGGCCTGGGGACCCACGTGGCACCGTGCGCCTGGCGTGTCCTCGCGACTGGAGGCGCGGCCCCAGCGTGGCTGAAGGCTCAGCCGCCAGACGGCAGCAGCACGTCCACCCGGGCACCCCCTCCCGGTGGGCTGGAGGCGAGGAGGGAGCCGCCGCTCGCCTCGACCAGCCCGCCCACCAGGAGCATGCCCAGTCCCGAACCGTCCCGCTTGGTGGTGCCGCCCCAGGGACGCGCGCCCTCCAGCAGCCCCTCGCGGAAGCCGGGACCGTCGTCGCTCACGCGCAGCCGGATGAGCAGGGGATTCCCATCCGGCTCCACGCTGACCCGCACCGTGCGGGCGCCTCGCTGCCCATCGCCTTCGCAGGCATTCACGAGCAGGTTGGTCACCACATGGGACAGGCCCCGCTCACCGCCGACGATGCGGGCGCGGGGTGCCTGGCCCCGCGGCGTGTCGGGCGCCTCCGTCCCGACGACGATGTGGACGTGGGCGAAGCGCGACCGGACGACGTCCGCCGCGTGGCGCAGCGTGGCGCCAACATCCACCAGCTCCGCTTCGTCGATCATCGCCAGCTCGCCCAGCGTGCGCGACTTCACGCTGGACACGAAGTCCCCCAGCTCGCGCAGGTCCTGCACGAGCGCCTGGGCGTAGCGCGAGCACGCGGCGCTGGCAGGGTCCCGGACGAGGAGATCCGCGCGCAGTCGCGCCGAGGACAACAACGTCCTCACGTCATGGTGCTCCCGCAGGAGCAGGTCCAGGTGCCGGCGGGTCCTCTCGACACGCGCGCTCTCACATCCCGCCTTGAGCACCATCCGCCGGGCGATGACACAGGCCATGGAGGCAACCGCCCCCACGCTTCCGATGAAGATGAAGAGCAGCGCCACCTCCGACAGGCCGTAGGTGACGAAGCGGGCGTTGAGGTGGAAGTCCAGCGCGACGAGTCCTCCCATGAGCAGGAGGTTCGCGGCGGCGCCCGCCCAGGCGGCCCGGGGTGACAGGCGCAGCGCGGTGATGAACACGACTGCGATGGCGGCGGACGGGTCGGGCATGCGCAGCAGCCCCGTGTAGTGGGGGCCGTGCCATACCAGCGTGGACAACAGCGAGGCATGGGCGAACACCGCGTCCAGCACGGTGGAGGCGACCAGCAGGCCGGGACCGAACAGGCGCCGCCGGGCGGCCCACCTCGCGACCGCGGACGCGCCGATGGCGAAGCCCAGCACGGGCAGTTGCACCAGCGCCGCCGGAATCCCTCCCTCCGCGTGGATGCCGCCCAGCATCAGGAACCGCGTCAGCACCAGCCCGCAGAACACCATGCGCACCGTGCTCACCCACGCCTCGCCGTCGTTGGAGGCGTCCGCCAGGACACGGTGGGCAATCTGTTCCGGCGTGGCCGGCGGAGGGTGCTCAGACATCGGTGCTAGGTTTCAAGAGGTGGGCCGCGTGCGACATCTCTTGCTGGTGGAGGACTCGGAGCGGCTGGCGTCCGTGCTGGAGGACGCGCTGCGCTCCCACGCCGAGCACATCACCCACGTGACGACGCTCGCCGCGGCCCGGAAGGTGTTGAAGGAGCAGCCCCCGGACGCCGTGCTGTTGGACGTCAGCCTTCCGGACGGCACCAGCGACACGTTGCTGGAGGACCTGCAGGCCGTGGAGCCCCTGCCGCATGTCATCGCCATCAGTGGCAACGCCACCGCCGAGCAGGCCTTCCGGCTGGCCTCCGGGGGTGTGCGGGCCTTCCTCCCCAAGCCCCTGGACCTGACGCGGCTGGAGGAGGTGTGGACGCGGACGCTGGCGCGGCCTCCCGACCTGGTGCACGCGCTGCGGGCGAGCGCCGGGCAGGTGCCGCTGCACCAGTTGGAGGGCGTCGTCCGGGACACGCTGGTGGACGAGGCCCTGGCGAAGTCCGAGGGCAGTGTGCGCGGCGCGGCGAAGCTGCTGCGCATCTCGCGGCAGTTGCTCCAGCACATCCTCAACGCCCGGAAGTGACGCCACGAGGCCCGGCATCGGCCAGTCTCCCTTCCGCTTGCTCCGGGCGCACTCCGCGTCCGCTCCCGGCGAGCCAGGAGCCCGCTCACCTCTTCAAGCGCCGTACCAGCAGGCCCGGGGCGACGCGAAGGTCGCGCGTCCCTCGGGCCGTGAGGGCGCGACGGAGGCAGGCGCTCCGCGTTCGTGGGCTGGCAGGCTACAAAAGCGCGCTCCCGCGTGGACCGGGAGGCAACAGGGCCCGGCCTACCTCCCGACGGGGAGCAGCTTCGCGAGCCGCGCCTTCTCCAGCTTCGCGACGACGCCCACGCTGCGCCCCGCGAGGTTCGCGACGACGTACTGCACGGAGCTGCCCAGCACCTGCGCGCTCTCCGACAGGGTGAGGCCGTACTCCTGCTCCAGCCACTGCGTGAGGCCCTGCGTCGCCGACCGCAGCGCGTCGTCCAGCGAACCACCCTGCCCCAACGCCATCAGGTGCGTGGGCGACTCCACGCGGGGCGTGGAAGGAGGCGCCTTGCCGCGCACCACGTCCACGGTGAACTCGACCTCCATGGAGGTCTCCAGCGCGTACTGCGACGTTTCGCCATCGCCCTGCGCGGCGTGCGCGTCCCCCAGGTAGAGCAGCGCGCCCGGCTGGGACACGGGCAGGAAGACGGTGTTGCCCTCCACCACCTCGTTGAAGTCCATGTTGCCGCCAGCGCGGCCCGTGTCGCCGGTGGACGCAGACGCGGACCCGAACCCTGGCGCCACCGCCAGTCCGCCCAGCATGGGGCGCAGCGGGACGGTGAAGTGCTTCAAGCGCTCCGTCGGGGTCTCCGGGCTCGCGACGCCGCGCTCCAGGTCCAGCTTCCAGCGCACGGGCTTGCCCAGCTCCGTCGCCTTCGCGGCGAGGCCCGGCGTGAGGGCCCGGCCCACGATGCTGTCCAGGCTGTCCGCGAACGTCCGGTTCAATCGCAGGCGCTTGAGCCGGATGACCAGCGTGTCCCCCGGCTCCGCGGTGGCGATGAAGAAGGGACCTGTCTGCGGATTGCCGAAGAGCGCGCGCGTGACGCCGTGCTCGTCCATGCCGCCCGAGTCGAGCGTCGTGGTGCGCACGGTGTCTCCCGGCCAGAGCGTGAGGACCGGCTTGCGGTGGGCGGAGAATTCGTTGGACCACGAGGTGGGCTTGAACTCATGCACGCGCGGCGGGCCGGCGGGGCGCACGGGAAGCAACCGGGCCGTGAAGGCGTGCGTCACGCGCGTCTTCGGGTTGTTGCTGTCCGGGTAGTCCGCGGTACCGCGCAGCACCTCCCCGCCCACCTTGCCGCTGAAGACATACGTCTGCTTGCGCGCATCCGTGACGACGAAGCGGAGGTCGTTGCCCACGCGCTCGCCCTCCAGCGCGTCTCCGTCCAGCACGCCGGTGAGCCGCTTCCCGGCGCGCTCCAGCGTGAGCGTCTGGTAGGCGGGATTGCCCCACAGGTCGGTCGTCACCAGCCAGGACTCGGAGGCCGCGAGCACGGCCGTGGGCAGGCAGCAGAACAACAGGGCGAGGAGTCTGGGCATGGGGGAAGAGTGTAGTCCGCCAGGGTCAGCGCAGCCGCTGTCCGAAGGCGCGCAGCCGGTCGCGGGCCTTGAGCAGCTTCTCCCTGGGGATGGAGAACACCGCGCGCACGCGCTCCGGGTCTCCGCACCACGCCCCGCCGTTGAGCACCACGTGGGTGTGCTCGTAGACGACGCGGGGCAGGTTCTCCGGCGTGAGCTTCACCCCGTCCACCGTGCGGCCCAGCCAGGCCGTCATGGGGGGCGCGAGGAAGAGGCCTCCCGCCTCGGTGGACTCCGCGCGGCCGTCGTCGGGCAGCGCTTCGGCGATGAGCGCGCGCTTCTCCGCGAGGTCGCGCCGCATCCTCGCCAGGAAGGCCCGGAGCGCCTTGTGTCGCGCCGGATAGAGCAACTGTCCGTCCGGGCCCCGGGCATGGGCCGCGTACAGGTACGCCGCCGCGCGCGCGGTGGGCGCGTGCAGCACGCCCGGGGCGCTGTCGCGCAGCGCCGCCACCAGGGCCCGGTCCTTCGTCGCGAGCCAGCCCACGCGCAGGCCCCCGGCCGCGAACTCCTTGGACAGTCCCCCCAGCAGCACCGTGTGCGCGCCAATGCCGGGCACCGCGCCCTCCAGCGTTACCGGGCTGTGCACGGTCTCCGCCGTGGGATTGGTGAGGTTCACCAACCCGAAGATTTCGTCCGACACCCACAGGCAGCGCTGCTCCACCACGTACGTCGCCAGC
The DNA here is from genome assembly GCF_003611635.1 of Corallococcus terminator. GTDB lineage: Bacteria > Myxococcota > Myxococcia > Myxococcales > Myxococcaceae > Corallococcus > Corallococcus terminator. The sequence goes on from NZ_RAVZ01000054.1 coordinate 22,417, forward strand.
GCCATCAACTCCTCGTGGGAGAGGTAGTGGCCCGTGGGGTTCGCCGGCTGGGACATCACCACCGCGTCCGGTGCCCCGCCGCGTGAACGGCGCGTCAGCAGCGTGGAGAGCGGCCCTGACTCCACCTCACAGCCCGCAGCGAGGAACGTGGGTTCCAGCACGCCGTAGCAGGGCGAGACGAGGAACACGCGCGGCCCCCGGCCCAGCCGCTTGCGCAGCGCCACGCCCAGGTGGTGCATGAGGGGCCAGACACCGGGGGCCACGACCACGTCCTCGGCGGTGTAGCGGGCGCCGCGCGTCTCCAGGAGGAAAGCCGCCACGGATTCGGCCAGGCCCGTCTGCGTGGAATCCGCGCGCGGGGCGACTCCCGCCGCGATGAGCCCTTCCACCAGCGGCAGCGGCAGCGGGCCTTCGTTCTCGCCGTAGTCCAGGCGCACGAGCTCCGGGTCGTCCTCGCGGAAGAAGCGGGGGGCGAACGCGGGCAGGGCGGACAGCCGGGCGATGCGCTGCGCGCGGGGCAGCGGCACTTCGGGTGCGCGGGGCGGCATGGGCGGCTCCGGCTCCGCGAAGGCCATGCGGAAGGCGAGCAGTTCAGAGAAGGTGCGCTCGTAGAACCACTCCGCGAAGACGCTGATGCGCGAGTATGTCACCTCCGCGGCCACCTCCAGGTCGGCGCGCAGCGGTTCGGGCACGGGCAAGAGCAGCGTCAATTCCAGGTCCGGCCACACCGCGTTCTTGATGAGCCCGTACAGGATGACCAGATTGGGTGCGTGCTGGGTCCTCGCGAGGAATTCGAAGAGCGTGCGCGGCTCCACTTCGCCGGTGATGTTGAAGAAGGCGCTCTCGTCCAGCACCACCCAGATGCCGCGCCGCGCGGCCTCCGCCACGATGTCGCGCAGCACCGCGAGGTTCGTGCGCTCACCGGGCTCCACCGTCAGCAGCACGGCCTTCACGTCGAAGGCGGTGAGCAGCCGGCGGATCTCCCCCAGCGCGTTGTGCGTCACCGTGGCGCGCACGCCCGCCTTGTCCAGCGCGCGGGCGTAGAGCGGGTGCAGGCTGCGCGACACCAGCACCGTGTCGCCCGGATCGCACGTGGCGAGCAGCAGCGAATAGACGGCCTGCTCACGCTCGGGCGCGACGAACAGGGAGTCCTCCGACAGGCGCAGTCCGAAGTGGCGGTCCAGGTAGCGGGCCACCAGCCGGCGGAAGGACGCATCGCCCGCTTCGTGCGCATAGGGCAGACGGGGCGACTGCGACAGCCGCTCCGCGAGCGCCGTGACGAAGCCGAGCTGTTCGGCGGACGCGGTGCCCAGGTCCAGCTCCTCTTGGAGCGAAGCGATGCCCAGGCTGCGCAGGGCGGCGCGCAGGGCCAGCGTCTCCCGGGGCAGCGACAGGTGCGCTTCCCACACGGCCACTTCGTGCCAGATGGGCTGGCCGGACTGGAGCCAGCCGAGCGCGGTCGCGGCGCGCAGAGGCTCCGGGCTGTGGGCCTCCATGAAGAACTCGAACTCCCGTCCGGTGCGCTGCTCCAGGGAGACCAGGGGACGGATGTCCGTGTCCGCCGCCTGCATCACGCGGCGGGCCACGCGCACGCGGGTGGTGAAGCCGCGGCGGGTGAACATGCGCGCGATGATGGCGCGGCCCGGACGGCCCGCGAGGTTCAGGAGCAACCGTCCACCGGAGTGGAGCCGCTCCGGGGCCTCGTCCAGCAGCCGCGCGATGAGGCCAAGGCCGAAGTGGTCCTCGTAGACGTTCTGGAGCGAGGTGTAGTTGGACAGGTCCAGCAGGGCCTGCTCATCCGCCTGTGCGAGCTCCGCCGGCAGCTCGTCACCGCGAAGCACCTGGGGAATGCACCCGACGATGAAGTCCCAGTCGGGCTTCTGGGGCAGGCCGCGCAAGAGGTCGCTCTCCCCGAAGGACAGCCGCGAGACGAGTTGTTCGTCGCCGTTGAGCCACGCATTGCAGAGGCCCACGGCGGGAGCCTGCGGATTGAGGTCCAGGCCGCGGATGCGCGCGAGGCCGGTGAACTTCGCCAGCGCGATGCAGATCCACCCGGAGCCCGCGCCCACCTCCACCAGGTGCTTGCCGGCGTACTCGTCCAGCGGGACCTTGAGCAGGCCTTCCAGGAAGGTGAAGGCCCACGCCTCGGGCGCGAAGATGGACGGCGGGATGAGCAGCTCCAGCCGCTCCTGGGATGCGCCCACGGCGACCACCACCGACGCGAGGCGCAGCGGTGCGCCCTCGGGTTTGTCGCGCGACAGCTCCGCCAGTGCCCGCAGCTCCACCAGCGCCTGGCCCCGCGTCTCCGGTTGGCTCAGCGCCTCGGCGAGCGAGCGAAGCTGGAGGAAGGCTTCACGGGGAGACGCAGGATAGGTGGCCATGGCGCGCGCGACTGTCCGGGCCCGGGTGTCCCCTGTCAACGACGGTCGCGCAACGCGCCTCGTCATCGCGAAGACACCGCACGAGGCCACACACTTTCAGTCCTCGTCCGCGCCGCGTCCCGATTCTTTCAGCTCCACGGAGGGCTCCTCCCGGGCATCGGGCCGGACAGTAGGATGCGGCGGCATGAGCCCGAAGCGACTTCCAGAACAGGTCATGGAAGCACTCCTGAACTTCCTGGCGGAAGAGCCTGATCTCCGCGTGGGACAGGCGATTGCAATCGCCGCCTCCCGGCTGACGGGGCAGTGCGATCCCTTCTCGATCGAGGATGAGAAGATGATCAAGGCCCTGCAAGAACTGACCATGGAGTACCGGGCGAGAAGGGCCACCCGCTGAAGCGCCATCCCTCCACATTGCGACAGTCGGTGTGCGGGGGCGCGCGCCTCCCGGTGCGGGTGGTTATTTTCGCGCCCCCTCTTCTTCCCCTGGAGCCCGCCGCATGAAGGTCAATCCCTACGACGCCCTGCCCAAGGTGCCCTCCTTCACCGTCACCAGCACCGACGTGCGCGACGGGCAGACACTGTCCACCGCGCAGCTCAGCGGCATCTTCGGCGCGGGCGGCAAGGACGTGTCGCCGCAGCTTTCCTGGAGCGGCTTCCCGGAAGGCACCCAGAGCTTCGTCGTCACCGTCTACGACCCGGACGCGCCCACCGCGAGCGGCTTCTGGCACTGGGCCGTGGTCAACCTGCCCCGCTCCACCACCAGCCTCCCCACCGACGCGGGCTCCGAGGACGGCAAGAAGCTCCCCTCCGGCGCCTTCCAGTTGCGCAACGACGGCGGCATCGCCCGCTACATCGGCGCCGCGCCTCCGCCGGGCCATGGCGCGCACCGCTACTTCATCGTCGTGCACGCCGTGGACGTGGAGTCGCTCGACGTGCCGAAGGACGCCTCTCCCGGCCTGCTCGGCTTCAACCTGTTCAGCCACACGCTCGCGCGCGCCACGCTCGTCGGCACGTACGGTCGCTGAACCTCTTCCCGGCCACGTCGGGGGCTTCAGCCCTCCGATGTGGCCGTGGGGAAGAAGAGGTCGGCCAGGCCCGGCTTGGAGCGGCGCAGCAGGTCCTCCAGCGTGTACTTGTCCAGCGTGGCCAGGAACGCGTCCCGGGCCTCCGCCAGCACGCCCTTGAGGCCGCAGGCCGGCGCGATGGGACAGGTGTTGCGCTCGCGGTCGAAGCACTCCACCAGGTGGAAGTCCGGTTCGCCCGCGCGCACCACCTTGCCCAGCCGGATGTCCCCCGGTGGCTTCGCCAGCAGCACACCCCCGGAGCGCCCCGGCTTCACCTCCACCCAGCCCTGCTGTCCCAGGGTCTGCACCACGCGCACCAGGTGGTGCTTGGAGATGCCGTAGGCGTCCGCCATCTCCTGCGTGGATGAGGGCCGGTCAGGACGCGCGGCCAGGTACATGAGGACGCGCAGCGCATAGTCAGCGTGAAGGGTCAGGTGCAAGGTCAGGCGGCTCCGGCGACTCGCCCTGCTGGCGACGTGCTCGGCAGGAAGGCATCCGCGTGGATGTCCTTCAGCGAGAACCCCGCCAGGAAGAGCTTCTTGCGCAGGGATAGCACCCCTTCGGCGTTCCCGCAGAGGTAGGCCCGCCAGCCCGTGGGCCGCTTCGGCACGGTGGCGAGCACGAGCGCCTCCAGCGCCCCTTCGCGCACGTCCCCACCGCCGCCTGCCAGCACGGTGGGCTGGTAGTGGAGGTTCGGGTGCCACGCCGCCCATTCGCGCAGCCTCTCCACGAGGTACAGGCCGCCCGGCTCCCGAGCGCCGTGGAACAGGTGGATGGGCCCGGTGTGCCCGGCTTCCAGCGCGTCCCGGACAATCCCATACAGTGGCGCGAGCCCCGTGCCCGTACCCGCCAGCAACAACGGAGCTTCCGGCTGTCCGGGCACGTAGAAGCAATCTCCCGCCGGGCCCTGCACCTCCACGCGCTCGCCGGGCCGCACGTCCCGGGCCAGCCAGCCACTCATGGCGCCCCCAGGAATGAGCCGCACATGGAGCTCCAGGGTGCGCTCCCGGGGCAGGCTCGCCAGCGAGTAGCTGCGGGCAAGCCCGTCTTCGCGCACCACCGTGACGTACTGCCCCGCCCGGTAGGAGAGCGGGCCTTCCGTCTCCAACCGCACTGACAGCACGTCCGGGGACAGCGACTCCAACGCGACGATGCGCGCGGGGATGCGCAGCTCGCGGGCGCCCGCCACCTCCAGCACCGCGCCGTCCGGGAGCCGGCACGCGCACGCGAGGAAGTAGTTGCGCGCCTGGAGCGTGTCCTTGAGTCCGACCTGCGCGGCCGGGGGCACGGTGCCCTCCACCGCGCGCATCAGACAGGACTGGCACGCGCCCGCCTTGCACGCGTGGGGCACATTCACGCCCTGCCGCAAGAGGCCGTCCAGCACCGTCTCCCCGGACTCCAGCGGGTACCACGCGGCTTCGTGTTTCACCTTCGCCATGGCGATCCCCTTTCCGGACTCAGCGGTTCAGCACATCCGCCCGGGCCCCCTCCGCGACCGCCATCACCTTCCCCACCAGCTCCGCGGACACGCCCAGCTCCTCCAGCGTCTCCTTCAGGTGCCCCGCCACGGCGTTGAAGTGCGTCTCATTCAAGCCGCGCTGGACCAGCGGCCGGTGGCCCTCGCGCATGTCCTTGCCCGAGTAGTTCGCGGGGCCCCCGCACACCATCGTCAGGAACGCCTTCTGCTTCGCGGCCTGGCGCTCCATGTCCACGGTCTCGAAGAAGTGGCTGATGCGCTCGTCGCCCAGCACCTTCCGGTAGAAGAGCTCCACCGCCGCCGCCATCGCCGGCTCTCCGCCAATCTGCTCGTACACGCTCGACATGTCGCAGCTCCCCGCCCGGACCCGGGCCCTTAAAGATGCATTCAGGATGCATCTTTAAGGGCTGGCCCGTCAATCCGCCTGAAGCAGCGGAGCTGTTCGCACCGATTCGGTGGGACGACGCTCGGCTTCGGCGTGTCGGGGGGGGCAGCGCCTACGCCGCCCCGCTCACCGGCTGTGCCGGCAGTTGGAGCGTGGGCGCCACGATGCGCGCCAATTGCGGCATCCGGCCGTGCTTGCACTCCACCAGGAAGCCGTGGAGCAGCTCCGCGGACAGGCCGTGCAGCATCAACCGGAAGCCCGCGCGCATCGTCGTCAATGGCACCAGCGGATGGCGGTTGTTCACCAGCGCCACCAGCCCCGGCGCCTGGAGCAGCGTCGCGACGTAGATGGCGATGGTCTCATCCAACTGCAACGAATTGCTCGCGCGCCAGAAGTCCCGGTCCGTGAGGAACAACTGATACATCGGAGTGAAGAGCTCGATGGCCGATTGCAGGTCCAGGAAGTTCGTCCACCCGTTCGGCATCTCCTGGATGGGGAACTCGTCCGACACGCCACTGAAGTCCAGCTTCGCCGGCGGCGACAACGTGCGCCCCTGGTCCCTCAATGCACGGCTCAGCCGGATGACGAAGTTGTAGAGGTTCAGGTCGTGGTTCAGGAAGATCTCATCCCGGACGTGCACCAGCTCCGTCGGACGGATGGGGTTCGTGGGCACGTTCAACTCCGACGCGTTCCGGGCGATGAAGTCGAGAATCTCCGAGCCCACGTGGAAGTGCCGCAGGATGAGGTAGTTGGCCTCCGGGCTCACCCACGTCTTCAGCCCCCACGCCAAGAGCCGGTGCAGCAGCTTCGAGGACGTGAAGCGGTTGGGCATGAAGATCTTCATGCACTGGAACAGGATGATGCACAGCCGCGCGATGGGCCGGATGACCGGCAGCATGAACTGCCTCGCCCGCGAACGCTGATCCACCAGCATCGCCGCCTTGGTCCGCTCGTGCATCGGCAGGCTGCGGTCCAGGAACAGCGCGACCCAGGGGTCGGGATCCCTCGGGTCGTGCGGTTCGCTGTTCAGCAGTTCGACGGGATCCATGGTTCACCGGGACAGGGGGACGGAAATGGGACCCGACGGCGCCGGTCGGTGCATGCGCGCTTCGATGTCCGCCGGAGCCGGAACGCGCAGGTCGCTGGCAAGCCCCAGCCGCTCGAACAATCGCAGCACGTGCCAGATGAAGTCGAACTGTCCTGGCAACAATCCGTGCCGCGCGCTCGACGGGAAGCTGTGGTGGTTCGCATGCCACCCCTCGCCCAGCGTGAACCACCCCATGAACACGCCGTTGCGCGCCTGATGCACCTCCGCGTACGGACGCTCGCCCCAGAGGTGCGCCACGCTGTCGATGGCGTCCCCCAGGTTGAAGATGACCACCAGCATGCCCCAGGCCGCCGCCACCCCCACCGGCCCGAAGAGCAGGTAGCCGCCTCCCACCAGGGCCAGCACGTGGAGCAGGCAGAGGACCGCGTACGGCCCGGGCCGGCTCACGAAGGCGTACCAGGGGTCCGCCGCCACGTCCTTCGCCAGATGGTTGTATTGCAGGTTGCTGCGCGGCCGATGCCACCCGTCGTAGAGCACCCGCAGCGGCCCCGCGACGGAGTACAGGAAGCACACCACCGGGTTGCGCGTACCGATGTACCAGCCCACGTGCGCCCACCAGAACCCGTCCAGCACGGGCGAGTGCGGATCCCCCGCCACGTCCGTGTGCGAATGGTGCCAGCGGTGGTTGCCCGCCCATTGGATGGGCGTCCCCGCCGGCAGGCCCACCGTCACGAACAGCCGCTCCAGCCAGCGGTTCAACTTCAACGAGCGGTGCGACAACACCCGGTGGTAGGCGACGTTGATGGCCAGCCCCGCGAGCAGGAAGTAGCCCGCGCAGAACGGAACCAGCCACAGCGGGTGCAGGGGCTCAGACATTGCCAAGCTCCTCCAACTGCAACCGGTACAGCCGCGCCGTCACCTTCGCCGTCTTCACGACGCGCTCCGCCAGCTCCGGCGTGAGGATGCCGGAGGCCAGCGCCCCGTCCAGCCGGTCCAGGTGCGTGGCGTCATTTTCCCCGTGGTACAGGAAGAAGCGCACCTGGTCGTCCGTGAGGCCGAGCTGGTCCTTGATGGCCGTGCCCCAGCGGCGCGCCACCCGGTTGCCCAGGCCCTCGATGATGAACATCGCGCCCAGCAGGTCGAACGGGTTCTCCTGGCTGGCGCGCTGGAACATCCACGCGGACAGCGCCTCGCTGCCAATGTTCTTCGGCGCGCGGGTGATGGCCTCCTTGGAGCCGCCCACCGACACGTAGTGCCGCTCCAGCATCTCGTAGTCCCGGTGTTCGTCCCGGGCGTGGTGGATGAAGGAGGAGCGCAGCGCCAGGTGGTCCGCCGTGATGCTGGACGCCGCGCGGGCAATCCACCGCGAACCCTCCACCACCTGCTGGCGCAGGTTGATGAGCAGCGATTGGTAGTCCTCCACGGTGAAGACGCCGCGGTTCAGCTTCGACAACATGGGCACCTGGTTCAGGCTGGATTCGAAGTCCACCCAGACGTGCGTCAATTCGCGCACCAGCTTCTCGCGCAAGGGATCGCCGTCCACCTTCGGGGTGAGCGGCAGCGGGCCCGGCTCCGGCAATGTGGCCTGGACGCCAACCTCGGGCGCCGCGCGCTCCGGGCCCACGACGGTGAGCATGGCGTAGCAGGTGATGAAGCCGCCGCTCTCCGGCACCATGCAGAAGATGCGCTGGCCGGGGCGCGCCTTCCCCTCGTTCACCAGTTCCTCCAGCATGAGGAAGATGGAGGCGCAGCCGGTGTTGCCGCGCGTGGAGAGGTTGGTGAACCAGCGCTCCTCCGGGATGCGCACGCCGCCCTTCTCCAGCAGCTTCACGATGGGCTGCTTGAAGTAGTGGGACGAGTAGTGGACGCAGAACCAGTCCAGCTCCTCCGGCTTGATGCGCCCCTGGTCCATCAGCGCGAAGAAGCCGTCCACGCCCAGCGCCACCAGCGACTCCAGCCGGCGGATGTCCTGCTTGATGTTGAAGAAGCCCTGGGCCGCGGCCTGCGTGACGTCGGGCGCGTCCAGCCAACTGGGACCGAAGCCGCCGTCCGGAGCGCGGTTGGCGCCCACGGACATGCCCAGCTCGTGCCGGTTCGCATGCGAGCGGATGTCCATCCACTCCACCTTGAGGGACAGGCGCGTCGGGTGCGGTGTGTCCTGCACCACCGCCGCGCCCGCGCCGTCGGAGAGCATCCAGCGCAGGAACTCCGCGTCGAAGGGAACGGGCCCGTCTCCGGCGACCTCCTCGTAGTGGCTGGCCTTGATGAGGCGGCTGACCAGTTCGCTGGCGCAGACCACCGCCCGCTTCGACACCCCGGCGGCCACCTGGAGCGACGCCATGCGCAGGGCCTGCATGCCGCTGGAACAGATGCCGTGCAGGGACGCGATTTCACACGCGGGGCCTCCGAGCGCCCGGTGCACCTGGCTGGCGAAGCCGGGCAGCACCAGGTCCCCCTGCGTGCTGCCCGTGACGAGCAGGTCCATCTCATTCAGCGTGATGGGCGAGCGCGACAGCGCGTCATGGATGGCGTGGACCGCCAGGTCCCAGTTGCGAAAGAGCGTCTTCTGCTCGCGGTCGATGGCGTAGTGGCGGTGGGTGATGCCGTTCTGGGAGAGCACGCGGCTGCGCGCGCGCGAAGGGCTGCCCCGCACCCTGCCGAGGTAGTCCTCCATCTCGTCGTTGGAAATGGGTTCGCCGGGGAGGAACTTCCCCAGGCTCGTGATGAACGCGTCGTGGGCCATGGCTCACACCATAAGCGGAGCCCTGCCACGACGCAGGCGGAGGCGCACGGACACTGTCTGTGCGCCTCGCGGACCCCGGGGGAATCAGGCGGGGAGGAGCTGGCGCGCCCGGCGGACCACGCGCTCCACGCCGCTCTTCATGTGATCCAACGGAAGGAAGCGGTTCACCGGCACGGGCCGGTACCCCACGCGTCCCAGGCGCGTGCGCAGCGCGTGGTTGGCTCGCAGCGCGCGCAGGTGGCGGGCCGTCTCACGCGTGTTGAAGATGATGGAGAGCGACACGGAGACATCCTCCAGGCCGTTCTTCACGTAGTGCGGCGCCACGAAGGGGATGTGCAGCGCGTCGCCGGGGCCGAACTCGTAGCGCGTCGCCGTCGCGTCGAAGGTGTCCCGGTAGTTCACCCGCGAGCCGGAGCGCACGACGAACGACTCCAGGTCGGGCGCGGGCACCACCTGCTCATCCCACGCCGGTGAGACGTGCACCGCCTTGCGCCCCCGGAACTGCATCAACAGCGTGGAGTAGCGGTCCAGGTGGAAGGGCGTGACGCTGCCAGGGGAGGCGATGAACAGGTAGAGCATTGGATCCACGGCGGTGTGGCCCACGCCCTGCGCCTGCATCAGCGACTCCACCTCCGCGAGCAGCGCGCGGAACAACTCCTTGAAGCTGGGGTCCTGCTCCGGTGCGCGAAGCATGATGTACGAATTGCTCGTCATCATGTTCTCCACCGTGTCCTTCAGCGACAGCCCGGTGCGGTGGTCCACGTGCGCGCGGTCGAAGTCCGCGTCCTTGGGCAGCAGGCCGGAGCTGAAGAACACGTTGTCGGCGGGCAGCCGCTGCGCCACCCCCGCCAGGTTCTCCAACTCCAACGCCGGATGTCCCAGCAGCGTGTGACGGCACCGGTAGGACTCACGGTCGAAACACAACGGCGCTTCAGCGGATTCAAAGATGCGCTTCATGGACACGACGAACTCCCTACCGCCTTCGCGGCGTGGTGTTCACCAGATGCCAACAGAGCGCATGTCCTCCGTCAAAATGGGGCGTTTTGCCCCGCGTTGTTTCTCCTGAAACCAACGTACGTCCGCTGCTGAACGGTGCGGGGCCTGGAATGCAGGCCCTCCGGTCGGAGAGGCATCGTCCTTGGGGGTGGGGCAAGCATCCTGGAGGCATCGTGCCCATGTTGCTCCCATTCATTTGCGAAGGGGGAACGACATGGGCTTGGAAGCAATCCTGTTGTGGGCGGTCATTGGCCTCATCGCCGGGTGGCTCGCGTCCGCGGTGGTCGGGGGCGGTTACGGCGTGGTGGGCGACATCGTGGTGGGCGTGGTCGGTGCGTTCCTGGGCGGCTTCATCTTCCGGGCGCTCGGCACGAGTGCTCCGTTCGGCGGACTCGCGGGCACCATCTTCGTGGCATTCATTGGAGCGGTGGTGCTGCTATTGGTGCTCCGGGCCATTCGATCGGCCACCGTCCGAAGGGCCTGACCGTAGGGCGCTGAAGTCTTCCGGCCCCTCTCCCATGCGGAGGGGGGCCTTTTTCTTGGGGGCACGCGCACCGGCAGGTAATGCCACCCACGCCCGTCTGTCCTTGCACGTCGTTCCAACGTCCCCATGTTGCGAATGTCGGAAGAGGTGTTCGCTTCCGGAAGAAAGAGGGGGACGGCCGTGCGACCGAGCGTCAAAGACAGGCATCACAGGAAGCGGTTGGCGGCTTGGGGGCTCTGCGCCGGCTGCCTGTTGGGCTGGAGTTCCCCCGCGCTCGCCGCGACCACCCCCCAGGAGAAGACCTCCAAGAAGACCTCCAAGACGGCCGCCTCGGTGGAGCCCCAGGCCATCGCCGCGCTGGAGCGGATGGGGGACTTCCTTCGCTGCCAGCGGACCTTCGAGGTCACGGCGAAGACGACCACGGACGCGATCCTCGACACGGGACAGAAGGTCCAGTTCGCCGGGACCGCGGACATCCGCGCGCGGCGTCCGGACCGCCTCCGCGTCGACAGCGCGACCGACCTGAATCAGCGCCAGTACTTCTATGACGGCAAGCACTTCACGGTGAATGGACCGGGCACGGGCTTCTACGCGTCGTTCAAGGCCCCACCGACCCTGGAGAAGACCCTGGAGGCCGCCGAGCAGCGCTACGGCGTCGAGCTGCCGCTGGTCGACCTCTTCTACTGGGGCACCGACAAGGCGAGCGTCAAACAGATCAAGTCCGCCGTCTACGTGGGGCCCGCCACGGTCGAGGGCGTGGCCACGGACCAATACGCCTTCCGGCAGGGCGACGTGGACTGGCAGGTGTGGATTGAAAAGGGGGACCGGCCCGTGCCGAGGAAGTTCGTGGTCACGAGCGTCCAGGAGCCGTCGCAACCGCAACACGTCGCGACGCTCGACTGGAACCTGAAGCCCCGCTTCGATGATGCGTCGTTCAACTTCGTCCCGCCCGGGGACGCCCACCGGATCGCCTTCGAGGACGCCCGGCAACGGGCCGGTCGGAGCACCCCCAACAGGAGCCGTTAGCCATGCGCCCCCTCAAGAGCCTCCAGGCCTTCGCACTCGTCGCCGCGCTCGGGGTCTTCACCGGGAGCACCGAAGCCCGCTCGGTGCACAACACCGCGCGGACCAGCGTGAACACCAACGTGCACCGCGACCGGGACGTGGACGTGCACCGCGACCGGGACGTGGACGTGCACCGCGACGTGGATGTGCACGACGTGGACGTGCACCGCGATGTGGATGTCCACGTCGACGACGACCACTTCGACCATCCCGTCGCGGCAGCGGCCGGGGTGGCGGCCGCCGCCACGGTCACCGCCGTCGCGGTCGGGTCCGTGGTGAATTCGATTCCGCCGTCGTGCACCACCACCGTGATCAACAACGTGGCGTACCAGAACTGCAGTGGCACCTGGTACCAGCCCCGCTACTCCGGCAGCGACGTCACCTATCTCGTCGTCAATCCGCCCCAGTAGATGCGCGGGGTCGGTGTCCCCGGGTGATGACGCCAGACATCGGTCCGTGAACCGCGGTCATCAGGTGACAGGCATTGTCACGGGGGACCGGGATGCCGCGACCAGGAGTTTCCAAGGGTTGGGCTTCGTGAAGCATGCACCGGGGTTGGCACAGGCCGTGCTCTAGCCCCCTGCATCCCCGCCGATGCACGTCGGCCTTCACCTGCCTTCCGAGGACCTGCCCCATGGCGCTCGCCCCCCTCTCCCGCCCGTCTGTCTCCAGCTCCTTCACGCAGCGTCCCTCCGGTGTCGCGCAGGGCTGTGGCGGGGCCGGACAGCAGGTCGTGGTGAAGGTCGTCAACGGCAGCGGAGCACCGCGACAGGAGCAGGGCGCTGGCACGCTTCCCCCGGAGCTGTCGTCCCTGTTGCGGCAACTGGGCGTGTCCCCCAAGGACATCCAGGGCCTCACCGACAGCCTCGGCGGCTCGAAGCAGGTCGCGCCGCGACAGTTCCAGCAGTCGTACCACCGCGACAGCTTCGAGCCGTCGAAGGGCCAGGGCCGGTCGGCCCAGAAGGCCCAGCCGGTCCCCCAGAACACGCCCGCGGTGCAGCAGCAGAAGACCCTGGCGCCCCAGGGCACGGCTTCCACCCCGACGCAGGACGCGAAGGGCCCCGCTTCCGGCAAGGGCGCGGAGCAGGTGGCGCAGGACATCGCCAGGGAAGCCACGTCGTGGAAGTACGACTACACCGGCGGCAAGTCGTGGCAGAGCGCCATGGACAACGCCGCGAACTTCGACACGTCGAAGGCCGGCGTCTGCGTGGACATGGCCATCGAGGCCGAGCAGCGCTTCGAGAAGGAGGGCGTGGAGGCCCACGTCGTCTTCGGCAAGACGGCCGAAGGCGGTCACGCCTGGGTGGAGTTCAAGGGCGACGACGGCAAGTGGCAGGCCTTCGACCCCACCGCCGCGGCCTGCACCAAGAAGGCGGACGACGCCATCACCCCCTACGAAGGCGGCCCCTACCACTACCAGGGCGTCGACGAGACCCACGAGGCCGTGGCGTAGCACCCCCTCCCGCATCGACATCATCCCCCTCCCCCACGACCCGGGCTTCCACCTCCACGGTGGAGGCCCGGGTTTGTTTCTTGGGGCCCGGCCTGATGACGCCAGACACCAGGGACCAACGGCAGTCATCAGGACGCTGTCCTCCAGGTCCTCCCGCACGGCCACCGTCCCGCCGGCCTTCACGAGCAATCCCGGAGGTTTGGCGCAGCGGGCGCGCTCATGTGGGCCCTGGCACGCCTCCTGCTGTAGCCCCCCACATCAGCCGACGCGGTCGGCTTCCACCGCCGACCCGCTCTCTTCGAGGAACATCGCCATGGCGCTCTCCCCCATCTCCAAGTCGTCTGTTCCCAGCACCTCCCTCCACCGCACCCAGGCCCCCGAGCTCGCGTCTCCGATGCAGCGGCCCTCGCCGGTCGCGGCGGACTCGCTGAAGGGCGGCGCGCTGCAGGGCCTGCTCCAGCAGGACGGCTTCGACGCGGTGGGCGGCGCGGCCAAGGGCGGCATGGAGAAGCTGGGCCAGATGCTCGCGCTCCAGGTGCTGGGGGAGCTGTCGAAGATCCTCGGCGGCGAGGGCCTCGGCGGCGCGCAGGGCCCCCAGGGTGCCAGCGGGAACACGGGCGTCGTCGGGCCCAATGGCAGCCAGATGGGCCTGGGCGCGGACTCCTTCGACGGCGGCGGCGTGCCGGACCTGGGCGCCGAGGGCGCGGACTTCGGCGGTGAGCAGCCCGCCGCCCTGCCACAGCCCCAGCAGGAGGCCGTCGCGGGCGACGCCGCCCCGGCGCCGGTCCAGACCCCGGCGCCCGCTCCCGCCGCGCAGAAGGAGCCGGCCGTCGCGGGCCCCCAGGGCGCCTCTCAGTCCCAGGGCGCGTCGAAGGGCAAGAACACCATGACCCTGGTCAACGACGGCACCACGCCGATGAAGGTGAACTTCACCCCCAACGCGGGTGACAAGGCCGTGGACTCCGTCACCCTCAAGCCGGGTGAGACCCAGACGGTGCAGTTCCCCGACGGGTGGTCCGGCAACTTCCGCAGCGACGCTGGCGACGGCAAGAACGCGACGCTCGGTGAAGTGAAGTTCGACGGCGGGCACGGGAACACCTACTACGACGTCAGCTACATCGAGGGTCACAACGCCTCCATGACCATGCAGCCGGAGAGTGGCGGCCGTCTGTCGGGCACGATGAAGAACCTGCTGGATTCCGCCCCGGACTCCGTGAAGGCCAAGGGTACGGACGGGCAGGCGTACGGCATCAAGAAGAGCACCACGTCCAACGTGCAGGATTCGGAGGTGGTAGACTTCTTCCGCAAGCACGTCGGCGCGGATCAGGGCTACGTCATCCCCACCGACGACGCGAGCACGCTGGGCAGCAACGACAGCAACCTCGTCGTCCACATGAAGAACCTGGCCTGATTCCCCCTCCCTAGAGGCCCCGTCCCATGAGCGTCCGCCTTCCTCCCAACATCCCCCGACCGGGCGTGCCCGTTCGAGGTCCCAGGGAGGAAGGACCGGCCGAAAAGGCGAAGCCCTCCGAAGGCAAGGCCTCCTCCGGCAAGGCCTCCGCGAAGGGGGGCGCCGCGAAGGGCGCTTCCGCCAAGGGCACCTCCGCGAAGGGCGGTGCCCAGGAGTCCCAGGGCCAGGAGGGCACGTCCGCGCGGTCCGGGGAGGCCGGACGCGGAGGTGGCGGAGAGGCCGCGAAGAGCGCCCAGCAGAAGGACGGGATGGCGCCCAGCACCCAGCGCGGCGCCGGTGCGTCCGGGTTCGGGGG
>NZ_RAVZ01000550.1 GCF_003611635.1 Corallococcus terminator
GCCGGAGCCCGCCCCCGCGCCCGAGGAAGCCTCCCAGTCCGCCGAGGACCCGAATTCGGGGGGCTCCGAGGAGCAGCCGTCCGAAGAGGGCTCGAACGAGTACGTCCCCGAGCCCCAGCCGGACAACGGCGGCGGTGCGATGGCCGCGATGGCGGACAAGAAGAAGTTCGTCCCGCTCATCGTGATGGGCGTGGTGGGGCTGACCTTCCTGGTGTTGATGATCGCCGTGCTCGCGGGCGCCTGAGCCTTCCGGCCCGGCGTTTCCTGTCGCGAGCGACGCGCCCGCCCGGGCGACTCCCCGGGCGGCGGAAAAACGAAGGGCCCCCAGTCGGGGGCCCTGGAACTACCGACCGGAGGAGATGCGCGCGACGGGCTGGATGTTCAGCTCGGGCGACAGCTCCTGGTAGCTGAGGATGGAGAACGAGGGCGTGAACTCGTACTCCAGCAGCTTGCGCACGTACCGGCGGATGTCCATCGCCGTCAGGATGACGGGGCGCTGGGCGCTGGGCGGCAGGTGTCCGCACTCGGAGCGCACCGCGCTGACGATCTCCTGGGCGATCTCCGGCTCCAGCGCCAGGTGGGCGCCCGCGGAGGTGCGCTTGATGGAGCTGCGGATGGCTTCCTCGATGTTCGGATCCAACAGGTACACCACGAGCGTGCCAGTGCCGCGCGCGTACTTGTGGGAGATGTAGCGGCGCATGGAGGCGCGGACATGCTCGGTGAGCATGACGTTGTCCGCCTCCACCTGGCCGTACTCCGACAGGGACTGGAGGATGCCGCGCAGGTCGCGGATGGAGATTTCCTCCTCCACGAGCCGCCCGAGGATGTCCGTCAGCTTCAGCACGTTGACGATCTTCGGGACGACTTCCTTCACGATGGCCGGGAACGCCTTCTCCAACTGCTCCAGCATCGTCTGCGTCTCCTGCACGCCCATGAACTCGCGGGCGTTCTTCCGCAGGATGGCCGCGGTGTGCAGGATGATGTAGCCGGGCACGTCCCAGGTGGTGAGACCCGCGGACTCCAGCGTCTCCCGGAACTGCTCCGGCACCCACGCGGCCGGCTGGCGCGTCGCGGGGTTGATGGCCTCGAAGCCGGGGATGTTCATCAGCTTGAGGCGGTCCACCGTGTCGTTCACCAGGATGTGGCCCAGGGTGGCCTGGCCGGTGACGACGGGGACTTCGTTGATTTGAATCTGGTAGGCCCCGGGCGGCAGGCCGCCGTTGCCACGCGCGCGCACGCCCGGGAAGCGGACGCCCAGCTCCACGAACAGGCCGTCGCGCATGAACGGGATGAGCTCGAAGAGGAACTTGCCGCCGTCCTGCCGCGAGTCCACGAAGGGCACCAGGGCGTCGGACACCTCCAGCACGATGGGGGTGACGACGGGGATGAACAGCTCCGAGTCCGGATTGAGCTGCTCCTTGGGCGCCGGCTCCGACGACACGGGGGTGCCGAAGCTGGACTCCATCGCGGGGCCCGCCTCCTCGGCGGCGGTATCCGCGTCCTTCTTCTTCATCATCGAGTACGCGCCGAAACCCGCACCCGCGCCGAGGATGAAGAACGGAATCTTGGGCAGACCGGGGATGAGGCCCAGGCCCACGAGCATGGCCGCCGCGATGGCGATGGCCTTCGGGTAGGCGGTGAGCTGCGTGCCCACGTCCTTGCCCAGGTGCGCCCCCTCCTCCTCGCCGCCCACGCGCGTCACCAGGATGCCGGCGCACGTGGAGATGAGGATGGCGGGAATCATGCCGACCAGACCGTCACCGATGGTGAGCAGCGTGTACTTCTGCGCCGCGTCGCCCGCGGCCATCCCCTTCTGGGTCACGCCGATGATCAGGCCGCCCACGATGTTGATGACCGTGATGATGATGGACGCGATGGCGTCGCCCTTCACGAACTTCATGGCGCCGTCCATGGCGCCGAAGAGCTGGCTTTCGCGCTCCAGGTCGCGGCGCTTCTTCTTGCCCTGATCCTGATCGATGGAGCCGGCGCGCATGTCCGCGTCGATGGACATCTGCTTGCCGGGCATCGCGTCCAGGGTGAAGCGCGCGGCCACTTCGGCGACGCGCTCCGAGCCCTTGGAGATGACGATGAAGTTCACCACCACCAGGATGAGGAAGAGGATGGCACCGACGACGAAGTTGCCCTGCACCACGAAGTTGCCGAACGCCACCACCACTTCGCCCGGGTCGCCGGTGAGCAGGATGAGTCGGGTGGTGGAAATGGTGAGCGACAGGCGGAACATCGTCGTGATCAGCAGCACCGTCGGGAACACCGACAGTTGCAGCGCGCCTGGCACATAGAGGGAGATGAGAAGAAGTATGACCGAGATGCTGATGTTCAGCGTCAGCAGGATGTCCAGCAGGAACGTCGGCAGCGGGACGATCATCATCCCGACGATGGCCACGACGACCACCGCCAGGACGATATCGGAGTACTTGTTCAGGAAACTGTTCGGATCGCCGGTCATCGTCGGGGCGCCATCCTAGTCCGGGCCGGCCCTGGTTCCCAAGGGGGGGTACGCCCTCCCCTGCAAAGGGAGGAGGCCCGTGGTCGGACTACGCGTCATCCTCGGGTGCTTCGGCCTCTGCCACGTCCTCGGCGCTCTCCATGGCCGCGGCGGCAAGCATCCGAGCGCGGGCGCTCAGGGGATCCTTGCCCTCGGGGTCCAGCGCCACGGCACGATTGAAGTCCTGGGCCGCCTCCGTGACCTTCCCCTGGCGCAGCGCGGCCTCGCCCCGGTTGACGAAGGGGGTGATGTCGGTGGGATCCAGCTCGATGGCGCGGTTGAAGCACCCCACCGCCTGATCCAGGTCCTCCAGCGCCAGATGGCAGGCGCCCAGGGCCGTGTGGAAGTAGGCCTCCGACGCGTCCAGCGCCAGGAGGTTCTCGAAGATGGCCAGTGCCTCGCTGAAGCGCCCGTCCTGGAAGAGGTTGAAGCCCTCGGTGGCCCGTTCGAGCATCTCGGCTGCGGACAGCGGCTTTTCGTTGTCGGGCAACACCGTGGCCTTGGATTCGGTCGTCATCAGCGCGGGTCCCTCACAGGGAGGACAGGAGGACGTGGGCCCGCAACCGACCACCAGGGGACAGAGGTGGCTTCGGGCGCGGACAGCTTAGTCTGTTATCGGGGCAACCTCCAAAGAGGGTGCGTCCCGGGTGATCGGCCCGGCTTTCCGGGGCCCCCCTTTTCTGGCGGAAAAAAAGATCGGAGAATGAGGAGGAAACTTTCGCCCCCTGATCCGCCATAATCCTCATGTAAGCAGCGCCGCAGCACACACCCGCTTCCAACCCTCTGGAGTCATTCCCATGAACGCCACTGCCTCCGCCGCCGCCCTCTCCACTGCCTTCAAGGGCAGCCAGTCCCTGAGCGCCACCGAGAAGTCCTCCCTGGCCGGCCTGGAGGGTGTCGACCTCGAGCGCGCCACCGCGCAGCTCATGCTCCAGAAGCAGCAGGAGGCCGTTGCCTTCGCCTCCAACATCATCAAGAAGCTGAACGAGATCGCGATGTCCGTCATCAGCAACCTCAAGT
>NZ_RAVZ01000551.1 GCF_003611635.1 Corallococcus terminator
CTGCCCCGCCGCGCGGCGGTGCCCCGCGCCCTGCTCGTGCCCTCCACCCCGTCCGGGCTGCTTCGCCTGACCGCCCTGGAGTGGGCGGGGATGGCGCTGGGCTGGTTCGTCATGGCGTGGGCTCCCGTGCTCGCGCCGCTGGCCGTGCTCTTCGTCGCGGGACGGCTGCATGCGCTGGGCGTGCTGCTTCATGACGCGGTCCACCTGCCATCGCGAACGCCGGATTGGAGACTGTGTCCGCTGACAGTCATGGCGGGCTACCCGGTGGCGTCCACGCTGGAGGCCATGCGCTACCACCACCTGCGCCACCACCGGGACGCGGGCCTGCCGACGGATCCCTACCGCAAGCCGCCGGATGGAGGCCCCTTGCGCACGGCGTGGCGGTGGCTGCTGCTGCTGGGCGTGATTCCGGGCTGGGTGCTGCGAGGCCCGGTGGGACTCTGTGCCTGGGCCATCCCCGCGCTGCGCGCGCCGTACGCTCGCGTGTTCCTGCAAGACCGCTCCGGACGCGTGCTGACGCAGGACGCGGAGGTGCTCGCGTGTGCTCGCGCGGAAGTCGGTCAGGTGCTCTTCCACCTGGGCGTGCTGGCCCTGGCGCTGCGGTGGCCCTCCCAGGTCGCGTGGGGGTATGGGCTTCCGCTGCTGGTGGCTTCGGGGTTCAACGCGCACCGGTTGCTCGCGGAGCACACCGCCACGCCTGCGCACGGCCGGTCGCTGGAGGACGTGTTCGCGTGCACGCGCGACCATGGACTCGGGTGGCTGGGCCGGTGGGGCCTGGCGCCGCGCCATGTGGGCTTGCACGTGGTGCATCACCTGCACCCGCACGTGTCGCTCACGCACCTGCCTCGGCTGCGGGCGTGGTACGTGGCTCGCTTTCCTGAGCAGTACCCCCGGCCCCGTCCCTACTGATGCTCTCTGCTGCGACCTGTGTGTTGTTGGTGGTGTTCCTGCTCGCGATCGCGGGCGCGGCGGCGTTCTTCCGGCACCGGCAGAACACGCGAGGAGGACGAGGTGGGCGCATCTCCGGGCCCAAGCTGGCGTGGCTCCTCTACGCGGTCTTCCTCTGGTTCCTGGTGTGCCCGCTGGTGGCGATGGATGCGTCCGTCCCTTTCGAGGCGCGCATCGTGCTGGGAGCCTTCGCGGTGTCCATGTGGCTGCGAGGCGCGGCGGAGCTCTACATGCTGTACGTGTCGCGCAACTGGCGGCCTCCGTACGGCGTGGGGCATGACCTGGGGTGCATCGCGCTCGTGGGGGCGGGGCTCGTGTACACGTGGGAGAAGTGGGCGGGGGCGCTCGATGGGCGCGATGTGTGGGCGCTGGCGCTCGTGGGACTGGTGCTGGTGAGTCTGGGCGTGGAGGTGGCCTACGCGGCGCTGTTCCACCAGGCCGTCGAGGGACGCACCACCGGCGAGGACGGGGTGTGGTTCGCGGACGCGGAGCAGGAGCGCTTCCGGCGGATCAACCGGCTCACGCTCGCGCTCAACGTGCCGCTGTATGCGGTGCTCGCCGTGCTGCTCGCGGTGGGAATCGGCGGGTGAGGCGTCACACCACGGGCTGACGCCAGGCGCGGGACAGGTGGCCGGGGCCTCGTTCGTTGAAGCGGCGGATGAGTTCCTCACGGCCGTTCTTGCCGTGCGCAAGCAGGTACGTGAGCTCCGCGGGCATCAGCGCCTTGACGGTGACGAGTCGGACTTCTCCGTCGGGCATCGTGAAGTGGGTGGGGAGCGTCGGCGTCTCCATGCCTAGCAGCACGCCTACACGGCCGTCCTTCGTCAGGAGGGTTTCGGGCATCCGCTGCCCGTCCACCTCCATGGACAGGAAGCCCGTCCTCACCTTCTCGCGCACGCCTTCGTGCTCCGCGAGTTCATTGCCGATGTGCTCCAGGAGCAACTGCTGCCAGCAACTCGCCACGTCGGCGACGGGCTCGTCCGTTTCCAGCGCGAGTTCCAGGCCGAAGCCCACGGAGGGTTCTTCCCGGGCCACGTAGAAGTCGGACAGGCCGTCCGTGACGAAGAGGGTGCGGCCCTCTGGGCGGCGGATGACGCGCCAGACCTGACGTCGCGCGGGCCAGCCTCCTCCAACGACCGGAGGAATGATGGCGTCCTTGTCCAAAGTGCCCAGCGTGCGCCAGAAGGCCTCACGGGCTGTTTCCGTCCGCTCGTAGAGCGCCCGGAGCTTGAGCCGTCGTTCGCGAGCCTCGGGTGTGACGGAGCTGGGGCCGGTGACTTCTTGGAACTGCGCCCCCGTGACACCCGCGCGCTCCAAGGCATCCTTGATGTCCTCGGAGACAATGACCACCCCCGTCCATCCTCGGGTACGAAATACCTTCGCATCGCCGACTTTCGTCGTGTCGATGCGCATGTCATAGACCGACCGGTAGGATCCGGTCTTCTCGGGGCGCCCGTCCTCCGGCGTCCAATACGACACCTCCGCTGACTGTTGATCGTCAATGCATTGGATCAGCTTCGTGACAACGAGGATGCAGTACGGCTCGGTTTGCCCGTCGACATCGACTGGAATGACCTGCACGTCTTCAGGCGCCAGCTCCGTGAAGAGGTTCGCCACCCGCTGATGCACGATGGGCGCTGCTCCAACGCTTGTCTCGGAGAACTCGAGAGGAGTGCCAGGATGGTGGACAGGGAACCTGAGACGTTCCTCCACCTGAACCGGGCATCCATCCGCGAACTGCCAGATGTCATCGATCTCCTTTCCCTGGGAGTTCGTCGCCTCGCCCAGCAACCAGCGCTCCTGGATGCTCATGTCATCGGACAGTTCGAAGTATCGCGTCGTCATGGCCAAGGTCCGTCAGTCCCGAGCAATCCACTGATTGAGCTGGCTGCCTTTTTCAAGCAGCTCTCTGGCCAGCGATTGAAGTGCCTCTTTCAGTTCGCCTCGACACTGCTCGATACTCCGACATCTTCCCAGCGCATCCTTCAGGCGCTTATAGACGGCTGCATGGTACTGCTGAGGGTGGGGACCTTTGTGGCCCTGGATGCCAACCCGGTTCGCCGGATCATCCAACGACATCCCAGCACGGTCGAAGAGTTCCTGGAACCTGGGCGACCACGGCCCTCCGTTGTGCGTCGCCTCCCACCACTTGTTCGTCGCGATGTGGTGCTCGTAGACCTCCAGCGCCCCTGACCTCGGCCCCTGCGCCGCCATCGCCACCGCGCCCGGTGACAGCTCAATCGTCACCACACCGCTCGACGACACCGCCACCGCTCGCACCTGCTCCGCCGCCGCGAGGATGAAGCCTCCCTGCTCCGCCAGCAACCTCCACCCCTGGATGAGGCTCCACACCGTGTCCCAGCCCAGGTACCCAATCAGCCCCACCGTCAGCACCGCCGCGATTCCCTTCGACAGCAGCGGCTCCGGCACCATCCACAGTCCCAGGTACACCGCGCCCGTCGTCGCCAGCATCACCACCATTGCTTCAGGGTCCGTCATCCCCTCCAGCGCCGCGGCCGTCTCCTCCCACACCGAGTCCAACGCGATGCGGAAGGCCAGCGTCCGCTTGCCC
>NZ_RAVZ01000552.1 GCF_003611635.1 Corallococcus terminator
GAGACAGTCCCCACCGCCTCCTGCAACGACGTGCCCCGGGTGATGCGGCCGATGAGCACGAGCACGGCCGTGGACACGATGAGCCCCAGGCCCAGCTCCTCCAGCGAGTCGGTGAAGACGTCGAACCAGCACACGTCCCGGCGGAAGCCCCCGAAGCGGTTGTAGCCGAGCAGCAGCACGTACGTGGCCACCAGGTAGCCCAGCACGTTCGCGGGATGGGAGGTGAAGCCCGCCCACCACACCTCCATCGTGTAGAGCAGCGGCAGGCTGAAGAGCAGCCCACCCGCGATGCCCCGGCCGTACTCGCGCAGGGACTCCGGCACCGGACGACGGCGGCGGGGCGCGTTGGCGGGGAGGGCGTCGGCCATACCTGCCGGAGTGTAGGGTCGCTTCCCGGGGAGGGAAGTCTCCGGGGGCGTGAAACGCGCGCGGGATGACGGTCCATGCCCGCCGCCGTGCCGATGAGCGTCTCGCCCGCGGGGCCGTGGCGAGAGACGCGGCGGTCCGTCATCGGAATGCGGCTCGCGGCTCCAGAAGCACCAGGAGCGCGACAGCGTCTCCTCGGGCGCGAGCAGCAGCACGCTCAGCGCTTCGCCGCCCGGCTGCCGGGACAGCGCGTGCAGGAGCTGGAAGCTGGCGCAACCTCCCCCCACGATGGCGATGTCGTAGCAAGCGTCCGGCGGTGGGGTCATGGTGGGGTGCCATCCAGTCAACGCCGCGGGGGCCAGGAACTGAGATGGCCCGTGCCCGAGCGTCGGACAAGCCACGGTGCCCTCGCGTCCCGGTCGTGGCACTGGTCCGGCGAGGGCAGGGGGCCGCTATAGTCGGCGCCGCCCATGACCGAGCGTCCCTCCCAATACATCCTCACGCTGTCGTGTCCGGATCAGCGCGGCATCGTCCACGCCGTCTCTGGATGGCTCGCCGAGCACGGCTGCAACATCCTCGACAGCGCGCAGTACGGAGATCCGCAGACGCGGCTGTTCTTCATGCGCGTGCACTTCGCGGACGAAGCGTCCAAGACGGAGCCTGCGTCCCTGCGTGAGGCGTTCGCGCTGCTGGCGCCGCGCTTCTCCATGGACTGGCACCTGCACGACGCGGCGGTGAAGCCCCGGGTGCTGCTGCTCGTCTCGAAGATTGGCCACTGCCTGAACGACCTGCTGTATCGCTACCGCAGCGGCATCCTGCCGGTGGAGATTCCCGCCATCGTGTCGAACCACCGGGACTTCTACCAACTGGCCGCGTCCCACGACATCCCGTTCCACCACCTGCCGGTGACGCCGGAGAACAAGGCGCAGCAGGAAGCGCGGCTGTTGGAGCTGGTGCGCGAGCAGCGCGTGGACCTGGTGGTGCTCGCCCGCTACATGCAGATCCTCTCCGGAGAGACGTGTGATGCGCTGCGCGGGCGGCTCATCAACATCCACCACTCGTTCCTGCCCAGCTTCAAGGGCGCGCGGCCCTACCAGCAGGCGTATGACCGGGGCGTGAAGCTGATTGGCGCGACGGCCCACTTCGTCACGGGGGAC
The DNA here is from genome assembly GCF_003611635.1 of Corallococcus terminator. GTDB lineage: Bacteria > Myxococcota > Myxococcia > Myxococcales > Myxococcaceae > Corallococcus > Corallococcus terminator. The sequence continues at coordinate 1,524 of NZ_RAVZ01000552.1, forward strand.
CTGGATGAAGGCCCCATCATCGAACAGGACGTGGAGCGCGTGGACCACACCCTGTCGCCCGAGGCCCTGACGGCGATGGGCCGCGACGTGGAGAGCGTGGTGCTGGGCCGCGCGGTGACGTGGTTCGTGCAACACCGCATCCTGCTCAACGGCCACAAGACCGTCGTCTTCCGCTGAGCTTTGGGCGCTAACCGGCGGGGCAGGCGGCGCCCGCTTCGAGCACGTCGGCGTCGTGGTGCACCTGCACGGCGCCGGAGGCTTCCAGGTGGCGCACGAACAGGGAGCCGAACACCTCCGCGTTGCCGCTCAGGTTGAGCTGGGCCTGGGGCGCGTAGAGGTTGCCCGCGAGCGTGCTGCCGGCGGAGATGTCCAGCGCGTCGGTGCCGGCCACGTACACGCGCACGCGCGAGGGCAGGGTGGTGGAGCCCAGCGTGAGCTGGCCGGACACGACGAAGCCTCCGGCCACGAACAGGTCCAGCTCTCCCGGAGGCTGCACGTCCACGGTGAGGGCTTCGACCAGGTTCACGCCGCCGGGGATGAACACCGCGGTGCGGCCCCGGATGCGCAGCGTCGCGTGGCCCGTGCCCGCCACGCGCGTGAGCAGGAAGCGGCCACAGGGCAGCGCCAGCTCAGCATCGCCCGTGACGTTCTCCAGCGACGCCGGGTCCAGACCGATGGCCGCGTTGTCGTTGTCCCGCGCGTGGTGGGCGATGAGCGCGGCCGGATCAAAGCGGGACGCGGCGTCACAGGCGCAGGGGACGACGGGGGCCACGGGTTCACGGCGCAGCTCGGCCGCCTGGGCGGGGCCGGGCGTGAAGCCAGCGGGCACCGTGAGCACGCCGCCCACCATCAGCGAGGCGAGCGACACGTCGCCGTTCACCCGCGCGTCGCCCGACACGGTGGCGGAGGTGCCGGAGCCCGAGAGGGGACCGCTGCTGTCCAGGCTGCCGCCCACAAAGAGCGGGCTGCTGAGCTGGAGTCCGGACGCGCCGCCCACCTGGAGCGCGCCGCCCACCTGGACGCGGTCGTTCGCGGACAGGCCGCCATTCACGCCCACGTCGCCGCCCGGGCCTCCGGGCGCGTACGGGCCCGCGCTGCTCCGGAACGCATCCGCGAGGAAGGGGGCGCTGAGCGACAGGCCCTCGCACGAACACGCCGCGCGGCGGAACAGGGCTTCCGCCAGGTGGCCGCTGCACCGCGGGGGACCGGCGGCGGGGTCGCCCAGCAGGAGGGGAGGGCCGCTGTTGGCGCAGTGCTCGGCCCACGCATCCGGGACGGGGCCCCCGGCGTCGGACGTGTGCAGCGTGGCCACCGGATCATTCACGGTGCACGCGGAGGCCAGGAGCGCGAATGCCGCGACACGGGGCTTCATGGGCAGGAGGGCTCCAGGAGGTTGCGCCTGCCCGCGCCGAGGAGCGGACTCCACCGCAAGGGCCATTCCGGGCGGGGCATCGGGGCGGCCGCCACGGCTGGCTTCGCGATGCGGTGCTCCGTGATGGAGCCGCGCCTGCCGACGCGAGCCTTGGACGGGTTGCTCCCCACGACAGGGCTCATGGCCGGGACAGTTCCCGCAGCCGGCCGCGCGACGCCGCGCTCAGGGGCGAATCGGGGTGCAACGCGATGAACGCCGTCAGCACCCGAGCCTCCGCCGCCGTGTCGCCCAGCGCGCGGTAGGCCTCCGCCTCGCCGTGTCGGGCCTCCGGATCCAGCATGCCGCCGGGCTGGAATCGCTGGGCGTCCTGGAACTGGCGCAGCGCTCCCCGTGCGTCGCCCAGGTGCTCCAGCCGCAGCGACCCCGAAGCGACGCGCGCTACATACGCAGCCAGCGACGAGGGCTGTGCGCGGATGACGCGCAGGTACAGCGCTTCGGCGTCCTTCCACCTGCCTTCCGTGCGCAGCGCATTCGCCTGCCGCAGCAGGTCCTCCGGCCGCGCGGCCTCCCGGTGGGCCACGGCGGTCGGACGGGA
>NZ_RAVZ01000553.1 GCF_003611635.1 Corallococcus terminator
GTCATGGGGTGAGGCCTCCTTTCCCCGGGCCAACGCGGCACCCGGCGCGCTCTTACACATGCTTGAGACCGTGGGGCGGCCATGGAAGGGGCACCCCGGGTTCCTCCCGATGGAGGCAGGGCAGTCAGCCGGGCCCTGCACAGCGGGGGACTTTTTCGATAGGACGCGGACTCGCGGCAGGTCCCCAACGCTTGGAGTTCCAAGGCCTTGCGGGCAAGCATCCGCCACGCACCGCGGGAAACGACCCGGGAAATCCCCTCGCTCCGTATGGACAGGGAGCCGAGGCGGGGCCCACACGGAGAGGGCAACGAATGCGACGCACCTGGGGGACATGGGGGTTGGTGCTCGCCTTGATGGGCAGCGGCTGCGACGTCATCGATATCCCCGAAATCACCCAGCGCGACGCGCTGACGTGGGTCCGCCCCGAGCCCTCCGGTGAGCACTGTGCCTTTGGCGGTCAGGCGGTCCTGACGGGTCTGGACCAGGACCGCGACGGGGAGCTGGACGACGAGGAGGTCAACGCCACCCACTACCTCTGCGACGACGCTCCCCCCCAGGTCCGCACCCGCACGCAGGCCGAACCCCACGGCGCGAACTGCGCCCTGGGAGGACAGGCGGTGCAGTCCGGACTGGACCGGGACGCCAACGGGCAGCTCGACGACGCGGAGGTCTCCGCCACGGACTACGTCTGCGCCTCCACGGTCGCCAACGTGCTGGTGCGCGTGCGCCCGGTGGCCCCGGGCGCGCAGTGTGCCCGGGGCGGGCAGGTGACCCACGCCGGCCATGACGCCAACGGCAACGGGCTGTTGGAGGACGCGGAGATTTCGCGCGAGGTCTACGGCTGCGACGAACCGGCCCCGGTGCTCGCGAGGGTGCGCGAGGTTCCGCGCTCCGTTGCCCCCTGCGACCGCGGGGGTTCGGTGGTGGAGGCGGGCGCGGACCTGGACCTGGATGGGGTGCTCGCCCCAGCGGAAGTGGATGCCACCGCCTACGCGTGCGACGTGCCGCCCGCCGACCTGAAGCTCGTGAGGTACGAGGCCGAGCCCGGCGGGATGAACTGCCCCGCGGGCGGCACTGGCGTGAATGCTTTCGAGGACGCCAACGGCGACGGTTCACCGGATCCCAACGGCTTCCTGACGACGGTGCACGTGTGCCAGTCCTCCCGCATCCACGATGGAGACTTCGTGGTCGCGAGTGCCGTGGACCTCATCGCGCTCGACGGGGTGGGGCGCCTGCGAGGCACCCTGCGCATCGAGGCCCCCACGCTCGCCGAGGCGGACCTCCCATCGCTGTCCATCATCGACGGTTCGCTCATCGTGCAGGGCAACTCCAGCCTTCGGCTCGCGAACCTGACCACCCTGCGCTTCATCGGGGGGAACGTGGAGCTCCGGGACAATGCCCGGCTCGACAAGTTGAACCTGGGCAATGCCACCCGTGCCCTGCTGCGGGTGGGTGACAGCCTCACCGTGGAGAACAACCCCGCGCTCACCCACCTGGAGGGGCTGGTCGCGGTGGTGCCCGCCAACGACATCACCCTGCGCGCGAACAACGCGGTGGTGGGCCCAGGAGGGCTGCCCAATGTCGTCACGCTCAAGGGCTCGCTCCTCATCCAGGACAATCTCCGGCTGACCCAGAACCCCTTCTTCAAGCTGGCCCACGTGCATGGGGACGTGGTCCTGCGGAACAACTCCGGGATGGCCGGCCCCTTCGGACTGGATTGGCTGGAGAAGGTGGATGGGGTGCTGGAGATGAGCTCGAACGCCCAGCTCATGACGCTCCTGCCCATGGGCAAGCTCACCGCCGTGGGCAGCCTGTTCATCTCCGACAACTCCAAGCTGCCGAACACCGCCGGGTTCGAAAGCCTCGTCCGCGCGGACCGCATCGTCATCCAGGGCAATCCGGTGATGTCCGCCGCCGGGGACATGCCCCTGCTGGCCCAGGTGGAGCAGGACTTCAGCGTGAAATACAACCCGATGTTGCAGCGCGTGCACCGCCTGCCCCAACTGCGAAGCGCGATCGCGGTGTCCAGCATCGGCAATGACGAACTGGTGTCGCTGGAAGGCTTCGGGTTGATGACCCGGATGTCCCTCCTGGAGATCCTGGGCAATCCGAAGCTGCCGACCCTGAGCGACTTCACGGCGCTGCGCGAGGTGACGGTCCTCCAGGTCCGGGGCAATGCGCTGCTCACGGACTTCGGCCTGGAGGAGCTGGCCCGGGTGATGGGTGACTTCGTCGTCACGGACAACGCCCGGCTGCCCACGTGCAAGGCCACCGCGCTCGCGGCGAAGGTGTTCCAGGGCGGCACGGGCCTCGTCCACATCGACATGAACGACGACACGGCCACCTGCCCCTGAAGCCTCCCGTCAGCGGCGGGGCTTGCAGGAGCAGTCCAGGCACCCGTGCGTCGCGCACGCGCCGCAGCCGCGCTCCAGCGAACGCTTGAGCGCGAGCCGCGCCCGGTGCAGCCGCACGCCCGCGTTGTTCGCGGTGATGCCCGCCTCGCGCGCCACGTCCGGCACCGCGCGCCCTTCCAGGTCCACCTGGCGCACCAGCTCCGCGTAGGACGGCTTGAGCGTGGGCAGCAGGTCCGCGAGGCATTCGCACACCACGCCCTTCAGCTCCACGTCCTCCGGGGCGGCCTGCGCGTCGCGCGCCTCCACCTCCAGCGCGCGCCCTTCGGCGGACTGCCTGCGGTGGTAGTCCACGAGGGCGTTGCGCAGCAGGCGGTAGAACCACGCCACCGCACCTTCGCCGTCGTGCAGCGCCCCACCCTTCTCCAGGGTGCGGGCGAAGGCCGTCTGGAAGAGGTCCTCCGCGACGGCCCGGCTTCCCACACGCCGCTCCAGGAACGACAGGAAACGGCGCTGGTGGGCCAGGAGGGCCGCCACCACGTCCTCGCGGTCGGGGGGCAGCCCAGCTTCTGGCCCTTCGGCATCCATGCGCTTCGCTACCGACTACGGAGGGCCGTGGCCCTGGCGAACGGAGTTCAGCTCCACCGCCGTGGCGTAGATCTGCGCCCACGTGCGGTACTTGAAGCGGTTCAACGCGCCCTTCTGGTCGTTCGCGTAGTCGAACATGTCATTGCGGAACAGCTTGTCCGCCGCCTTGCGGGCCTCCGGCTTCAGCGGCGTGCCCTTCTTATCGAAGTAACGCAGCAGGTCATAGCCGTAGTCGTGCGTCTTGGCCGCCTTGTCGAACTCCTTCACCGGGCCAATCTGGCCGGGCACGGAGGCGTAGCCGTGCGGGTCCTGCATGCGCTGCCCGTGCGGCGTCTGGATGGCGAAGGGCTTGTAGCCCATCACCTGCTCGAAATCCGCCGGGGGCGGGATCGCGCCGGTGAGGTAGTCGTTCATCAGCTTGCCGTGGTCGCCCGGAGGGGCGGCCTTGACGGCAGCGGTGCGCTGGGTGGCGGCGGTGCCCGCCGAGAAGGAATCCTTCACCACGTTGCGCGCGGGAGGGGTCGCGGGGCGCGCGG
>NZ_RAVZ01000554.1 GCF_003611635.1 Corallococcus terminator
CGAGAAGGCCCGCTACGAGAACGGCGTCGTCTTCTTCGACCTGGTGGACGAGGGCGTGGACAGCCTCAACAAGTTCATCGCCTACGCGCTCTATCCGGACGCGCGCTACACGCTCTGGGTGGGCCGTCCTACCCCACGGAAACCCCCTATTTGACAGGGAACCCCCCGGATTCTGGGACCCGCCAGGGAGACTGAGCCCTGGCACCCTGCCTGCATGATGTCAGACCCAAGGTGTACTCACCCGCGCAGTGGGAAGTGGCGGGAGGAACCATGGCGAAGCGAACCGCAGGCAAGACGAGTGGTGTCACGACGGTGCGGCGGCAGGGTCGGCGGGTGATGCCGGCGCTGCGGCGGACGGCGAAGCGCGCGCGCGTGGTGGCCCAGAAGGCGCAGCTCACCCTGGGAGAGGTCATCGCCGCGGCGTTCGACACGGCTGGCGGTGAGATGAGCGGCGTGCTGGAGCTCGTGACGTCCCCGCAGATGACCCGCGCGCTGGGTCGCCGCATCGTCGTCGAAGGCTGACGCAGTCCCCCGGTCCTCACTCGGGCCGTGCTCCGAAAACAGGGGCGCGCACGCAAGGACCGTCGCGACACGGCTGTCAGCCTCAAGCCACCAGGTGCCGCTTCCGCTGGCGCGGGTGGAGTGCTTGTCCCCCTTCAACCTGTCGAAGCACGTCCCGGCCCTTCACGGTGCCCGCTCCAGGGTCCGAAGGCGCCACGGCTCCGACGTTCCCGACCCCACTTCGAGCCCCCTTCGAGCCCGCGTCGGCCCCCCTCCGGTGGACGCCTCCTGCGTGCGTCCGGACGCGCCTTGCGTCCCGTCGCGTGGACCGCTTCGGACGCATCACGGGCCCCGGGAGCGGGTTCAGCGCGACACCCACTGACCGCGTTCGTCACTTCGCACCGGTGGGCTCATCACTTCGCACCCGCACGGACGACGGCCCGCGTTCTCCCGTTGAAACGGGGAACGCGGGCCGGGAAGCCCCGGTTGCCGGGGCTTTCAACTCCGAGGAGGACTACCGGGGCTGCCAGCGCGGGCGGTGGTCGTCACCCTCGTTCGTCAGCACCGTGTACGTGTCCTTCGGGTGGGAGATGACGGTGCCGACCTTGGCGCCGGTGGCCGGGTCGATCCGCCACACCAGCAGTTGGCCGCCCTGCACGTAGGCCAGGAAGTAACCATCCGGAGAGAAGGACGGCAGCGTGGCCTCATCCGCGAAGGGCACCGCCGCGCCCTCCGCCGCGCCCGTGGTGGTGTTCACGCGCTGGAGGAAGAGGACGTTGCCCGGGGTCGTCCCGCACAGGGTCGCGCCCACGTTGCCGCAGAGCGTGGCCGCGGTGCCGACCAGTTGGTAGTAGGCGCGCACGTACGCCACCCAACTGCCATCCGGCGCCCAGTTCGGGTTCGCGATGTAGGACTCCACGGTGCCGCCGGTCACGGCGTCGGAGGAGGCATCCGCGAGCAGCGACGGGGTGCCGCCCCCCGTCACGGGCAGCGAGTACAGCTTGAGGATCGGGGTGACATCCGCGCCGAAGTTCACCGTCTTGCCGTCCGGGTTGGCCAGGAACAGCAACTGCGAGGTGACGCGGTTGTAGTGCGGCTGCTCGGCGGACGTCGGCGTCCCGGCCAGCGGGGCCGGAGCGGCGCCACCGGTGGAGACCTGGATGCCCGAACCGGAAGCGCTGTACGCGTAGTCCACGCCGTTCGGGCCGAAGTCCGGGAAGGTGCCGGTCGCGGTGACCTGCGTCGCCGTGCCGCCCGTCCCCGGGATGGTGGAGATGCCGGACGAGCCACGCACCCAGGCAATCACGTTGCCCGGCTCCCATTCGGTGTAGCGGATGCGGGTGCCACCGCCCGTCGTCAGCACGGTGGGCGCGGCCGCGAGCGGCAGGGCGCGCACCGCGAGCTCACCCGTGGGGCCGGTGACGTCGCCCTGCACGAAGGCCACCTGGGTGCCGCCCGGGCCGAAGCGCGGGTAGGCGCTGGCCACGGCGTCATCACTGAGCGACGTCATGCCCGGCACGTCGAATTCGGTCACGAGGGCGCGGGTACCGCCGTCGGTGCCCGTCAGGGCGATGTGGAGCGACTGACAGGTCGCGGCCTCGCAGCGCAGGCCCGCCATGCACTCCGCGGACGCGGTGCACGCGCCGCCCTTGGCCACCGTCATGCCCGCATCCGTCCCGGCGTCGACCTCCGTGCCCGCGTCGGTGCCCGCATCCACGTCCGTGCCCGCGTCCGTCCCGGCATCGACCTCCGTACCGGCGTCCGTCTCCGTGCCCGCATCCTCCTCGGGAGGAGGCGTCAGCGTGCGCAGCTCGCAGTTGTTGTCAGCGTTGCAGGACCAGACCTGGCCCTCAGGGGGCGTCCCCTTGTCGCGGCAGTCGAACTGGTCGACGCACTCATCACCACAACCCGTCACCACCATCGCCAGCGCTCCGAAAAGCGCACCCCACACCACTCGCTTGGTCATGCACATGCCTCCTCAGTCAGGGGCGCGCGTCATAGCTTCCCGTTCGCGGGGGACGAGAAGCCCTGAAGGGCACGTCATCCGAGGCTGTCCGTGATTGAACTGGGATTGGGAAAAGGGTGCTCAATGATCGACACGCACTGCCATCTGGACGCATCTCGCTTCGACCCGGACCGTCCGGACGTCGTCACGCGCGCCTGGGCCGCGGGCCTCCACGGCATCCTCATCCCCGCCGTGGGACCGGAGACCTGGGAGCCGCTGCTCGCGCTGCCCCGACAGGACGCGCGCATCCAGGTGGGCCTGGGCATCCATCCCCAGTTCCTGCCGGACCTGCCGCCGGAGAGCGACGGCCCGAACCTGGAGCGGCTGGACGCGCTGCTCGCGAAGGGCGGCGCGGTGGCCGTGGGCGAGTGCGGCCTGGACGGGCCATCCCTCCCCGGTGCTCCCCTGGAGCGGCAGGTGGCCGTGCTGCGCGGACACCTGGCCCTGGCGCGCAAGCACGGGCTGCCGGTGCTGATGCACTGCCACCGGCTGCACCCGGCGCTCATCGAATTGATGAAGACGGAGGCCTGGCCGGACGCCGGCATCCTGATGCACAGCTACAGCGGCGGCGCGGAGCTGGCGCGCTTCTACATCCAGAAGGGCTGCCACTTCTCCTTCGCCGGCCCCGTCACCTGGGCGGAGGCACGCAAGCCGCTGGACGCCCTGCGGGTGATTCCCCCGGAGCGGCTGGTGGCGGAGACGGACTCGCCGGACCAGGCCCCCACGCCCTTCCGGGGCCAGCGCTCCGAGCCGGGCTACCTGCCCCACATCCTCGCGGGCATGGCCCAGGCGCTGGGGGAGCCGGTGGACGTGCTCGCCCAGCGGACGACCGAGAACGCCCGGCGCCTGTTCCGGGAAGCTTTCCCGCCCCCTTCGCTGTAGGCGAGCGTCGCGTGATAGAGGAGCCTTCATGAACCCGCAGCC
>NZ_RAVZ01000555.1 GCF_003611635.1 Corallococcus terminator
GGGTGGGCGGGGGCCTCCACCGCCTTGCCGTCCGGGCCGAAGTCCACCGCCGCGGCCAGCAGGTTGCGCGCCGCGTTCCCGCTGAAGAGCCGGGCCAGGGTGGTGGTCTCCACGTCCAGCCAGCGCGCGGCCTGCCTGAGGACGTCCAGGTACTCGCCCTCCATGGCCTTGGGCGGCCGGCTGGGGGCGGCCATGCAGACGCGGGCGTAGCTGTGCTCGCGGTCCACGTACATGCCCATGGAGCGGTCGCGGAAGTCCTTGGACAGGGCCTGCGTCATCGCGTCCAGGTGCTCCTCGGGGGAGGACACCTTTCCGGACACCTTGCCGGACACGAGCGGGATTTCCGCCACGTGCCAGCCGCCGTCGGCGAGCGCGTCCGGGCGGGCCTCCACCCACTTCACTTCCGGAGTGGGCAGGTCCAGGCCCTCGCACACGCCCTTGAGCGTCTGACGCAGAGCGGTGAGGTTACCTTCGACGTCGGAGAGGAAGAGAACAAGGCGTCGCTGCTGGGACACGCGGGGGGCTCCTTGGGTGGCCCGGTGAAAGCCCCGGCGTTACCTGAGAATTTCCAGAAGTGTCCACGCTCGCCTGCCCCCCGGGCAGAGGAGGGCGGGCGAGCACGGTCCGGGACTCAGAGCGGGATGTTGCCGTGCTTGCGCGGCGGGTTGTCCTGGCGCTTGTCCTTGAGCATCTCCAGTGCGCGGATGACCTTGGCGCGGGTCTCCTCCGGGCGGATGACCTCATCCACGTAGCCCAGCTCCGCGGCCTTGAACGGGTTGGCGAACTTCTCGCGGTAGTCGTCCGTGAGCTTCTTGCGCTCGGCGTTGGCGTCCGGGGCCTTCTGCAGTTCGCCGCGGAAGATGATGTTCACCGCGCCTTCGGGTCCCATCACGGCGATTTCGGCGGTGGGCCAGGCGTAGTTGATGTCCGCGCGGATGTGCTTGGACGCCATCACGTCGTACGCGCCGCCGTAGGCCTTGCGGGTGATGAGCGTGATCTTCGGGACGGTGGCTTCCGCGTACGCGTAGAGCAGCTTGGCGCCGTGGGTGATGATGCCGCCCCATTCCTGGTCGGTTCCGGGCAGGAAGCCGGGCACGTCCACCAGGGTGAGCAGGGGGATGTTGAAGCAGTCGCAGAAGCGCACGAAGCGCGCGGCCTTCACGCTGGCGTCGATGTCCAGGCAGCCGGCGAGGATGGCGGGCTGGTTGGCGACGATGCCCACGCTGCGGCCGTTCATGCGCGCGAAGCCGACGACGATGTTCTTGGCGAAGTGCTCCTGCACCTCGAAGAAGTGCTTGCTGTCCACGACGGCGCGGATGATCTCCTTCACGTCGTAGGGCTTGTTCGGGTTCGCCGGCACCAGCGTCTTGAGCGACTCCTCGGCGCGGAACGCGTCGTCGTCACACGGCTGCGCGGGCGGATCCTCCTGGTTGTTGGAGGGCAGGTACGAGAGCAGCTCGCGCGTCATCGCGATGGCGGCCTGTTCGTTCTCCGCGGCGAAGTGGGCCACGCCGGACTTCTGGTTGTGCGTGAGCGCACCGCCCAGGGCCTCCTTGGTGACCTCCTCGTGCGTCACCGTCTTGATGACGTCCGGGCCGGTGATGAACATGTACGACGTGTCCTTCACCATCATGATGAAGTCGGTGATGGCGGGCGAGTACACCGCGCCGCCCGCGCACGGCCCCAGGATGAGCGAAATCTGGGGCACCACGCCCGACGCCAGCGTGTTGCGCAGGAAGATGTCCGCGTAGCCGGCGAGGCTCTCCACGCCTTCCTGGATGCGCGCGCCGCCGGAGTCGTTCAGGCCGATGACGGGCGCGCCCACGCGGGTGGCCAGGTCCATGATCTTGCAGATCTTCTGCGCGTAGGCGCCCGACAGCGAGCCGCCGAACACGGTGAAGTCCTGCGCGAAGACGAAGATCTGCCGGCCTTCCACGGTGCCGTACCCGGTGACGACGCCGTCGCCGAGGATCTTCTTGTCGCCCATGCCGAAGTCGTGGCTGCGGTGGGTGACGAACTTGTCCAGTTCGCTGAAGGAGCCGGGGTCCAGGAGCAGGTCGATGCGCTCGCGGGCCGTGAGCTTGCCGGCCTCGTGCTGCTTGGCGATGCGGTCGGCACCGCCGCCCTGCTCGGCCTGCTTCTCCATCTGCTGGAGCCGTGCGCGGAGAGGATCCTTCTCGGGGGTCGCGTCCATGACCGGCGGCTCTAACACGATTGCAGGGGCGGTCGCAGCGCTTCCCTTGCTCCCAAAGGGACGGGCGGACGGGCGGGCATTTCGTGCAGCGACAGGGGGTGGGATGGATGTTCAGGATTTCCGACACCGTGTCCTTCGCCAGGGCGCGCGGGGGAGCGGGGAGGCGACATGCACGCGAGGCCAGGAGCACTCCAGGTGGGTTCGTTCCGGGGCGTCCCCATCCGCGTCCACTTCACGCTGCTGCTGGTGCTGCCGCTGCTGGCCTTCTCGTTCGGAGCGGCGTTCGAGCAGGCCGCCAGCGCCGCGGAGGTGGCCCCGGAGGCCCTGGGCGGGCACCCCCTGCTCTGGGGCCTGGGCGTGGCGGTGGGCCTCTTCGTGTCGGTCCTCCTCCACGAAATGGCGCATACGCTTTATGCGCTGCGTCATGGCGGGGAGGTGCACGGCATCACGCTGATGATTGTCGGGGGCGTGTCGGAGCTGGCGGAGACGCCGAAGCGGCCGCGCGACGAGGCGCTGATGGCGCTGGTGGGGCCGCTGACGAGCCTGGGGCTGGCGGTGGTGCTGGGGCTGGTGACGTGGCTGATGCACGGCCTGGGTGCGTTCCAGTGGCAGTTCGCCTGCTTCACGCTGGCGATGCTCAACCTGGTGCTGGGGCTGTTCAACCTGTTGCCGGCGTTCCCGATGGATGGGGGGCGCATCGTTCGCGCGGCGCTGACGCCCCGGCTGGGGGTGGTGAAGGCGACGCGGGTGGCGGCGGCGCTGGGCCGGGTGTTCGCGGTGCTGTTCGGTGTGTGGGGCGTGGTGACGTTCAACCCGTTCACGCTGGTGATTGCCTTCTTCGTGCTGATGGGCGCGGAGGCGGAGTCCAGGCAGGTGCGGATGCGCGTGGCGTTGGAGCGCGTGCGGGTGGAGACGCTGATGACGCCCCGGGTGGTGGGCGTGGACCTGGACCTGTCCATGCTGGACGCGCAGTGGGCGCTGCGGCGCGAGCACGTGTCGGTGTTGCCGGTGACGAGCGGGGGGCGGCCGGTGGGGCGCGTGACGTGGGCGGCGGTGCAGGCCCTGCCGGAGGAGCAGCGCGCCGGGTGCATCGTGCGCGACGCGATGGAGGACGGGGTGGTGGCGGAGCTGCGCGAGGACGGATGGACGGCGCTGCGGCGGATGGCGGAGGCGCGCGTGCCGCTGGTCGCGGTGGTGGAT
>NZ_RAVZ01000556.1 GCF_003611635.1 Corallococcus terminator
GTGCTGGAGGGGTCGGGGTCGGCATGGATGAAGGGTCTCGTTCAGGCGGAAGGTCGGAAGGGAGGGCTTACGCCCGGCATCACGTCGTCGGAGGCGGAGGGTTCGTCGCGGCCAGCTTCGGCAGGCCCAGCGACTTGAACGCGGCCAGCTCCGTCTTCAGCCGCTCCACCGCCTTCGGGTCCTGCGCCAACTGGCGCACGAGCTGGCGGAACTCCTTGCGGTTGTCGAGGTTGCCCTGCAGCTCCAGGAGCAGCTTGCGCAGCGTGAGCAGCGCGTTGATCTTCGGCACCTGGCGCGCCACCTCCACCGGGGTGAAGGACTTGAGCGAGTCCAGCTTGAGCTTCACCGGCAGCGTCCCGGGGGCCGAACCGTCCGCGGGATCCGGCCGGTCCACGCGGTTGGGCACGCTGAACTCCAGCGTCATCCCCATGTTCTGGATGACCTGGTTCAGGTTCTTGCCGTCCAGGTTGCGGATCTCCCGCTGATCCAGGTCCTTCTTGCGGTCCACGGAGGTCCCCTTGGAGAAGTCCCCCATCACCAGCAGGCGGAAGGGCAGGGCCTTGTCGGCCCGGGTGCCATTCACCTGGGTGCGGTACGTCAGGGTGATACGTGATCTGGGAATTTCATCGGTGATGGCCATGGTGCCCCCGGACTGAACGCCGTTTGTGAAAGAATTGATAAACCATAACTTTACATAAAATCAATACACCCCCTGCGACATGACCTGGCACATCGGGGGAGCGCTCACCTGGGGAGCCAGGAGTGACCCAACCCGAGCGTGTATGCCCATTCAAAACGGGAAGAAACCAGACACGGAGGATCCGCCAGGGTGACTTGACGCCGCCGGCCTCCGACCTGTAGCTTTTTTAAACATTTTCATCCGCGCTGCACGGGGGCTCTCCCTTGAGAGCCCCGTGCGTCGCCAAAGACTTGCATCCCTCTTCATGAACCCAGACACCCTCGCTCGCGTCCTCTGGCAGGAAGGGCAGACACTGCTGCCCGAGCACTTCCGCGCCCAGGAGGAATCCCTGTCGACGGAGGCCCGGCTCTACGCGGGCCTCGCGGGCCTGCCGGTGGTGGGCGTGAGCGCGCTGCGTTTCAACGAGGTCCTGCTGACCAAGGGCACCGTGGCGCTGGAGGAGCTGGAGGTCATCATGCCGGGCGGCCACCTGGTGGAGGTGCCGGGCAACGCGGACGTGACGCCCCTGTCGCTGGAGGAAGCGGGCCGCACCCGGGTCACCGTCTATCTGCACCTGCTGGCGGTGCAGGAGGCTCGCGAGGATGTCCCCGCGCCGGGAGAAGAAGCCTCCCCGGTGGTGCGCGCGGTGCGGCAGTTGTGTCTGTCGCTGGATCCGGTGGTGGACGGCGGCGTGAGCCGTCTGGCGTTGGCCGTGTTCACCCGGGAGGCGGAAGGTCCCTGGTTGCTTTCGAGCACGGGCCTGCCGCCGCTGCTGCGGGTGGGGCCGCATCCCTTCCTCGAGCCCCTGTTCGCGCAACTGGACGGGCTGCTGCAACAGGCGCGCGGGCAGCTTCGCACCTCCCTCCAGGAGGGGCTGGTGCGAGGGGACCGCCTGGCCAGCGCGCGGCGGGCGCTCTGCGAGGTGCGGGGGCTCCAGGTGCTGCGCCAGGACATGCGCAATGGCGTACAGCCTCCGCCCTACCTGCTGATGCAGGCATTGCGGCGGCTGTATTTCGAGACCTGCTGCTACCTGGAGTCGGAGCCGGACGACGAATTGCCCGCGTACGAGCACGACACGCCGGGGCCGGGCCTGGCGCGGTGGATGGAATTGCTCACGCGCGGGTTCCGGCCTCACGCCAGTCCCCTGTCCTACCGGGCCTTCGACTGCCAGGACGGCCATTTCCGCCTGGGGCCCCTGCCCCGGGAGACACCCGCGCCCAATGACTTCTACCTGCTGGTGCGCAGGCAGGAGCGGGATCAGCCCCGGTCCATGGAGGGCGTGAAGCTGGCCAGCCCCCTGCGGCTGCCGGCGGTGCGGCGTCAGGCCTTGAAGGGCGTGCCGTACCGGCGCGTGCCCTACCCGTCCTTTCCGCACGCGTTCGACGCGGACATCGACTGGTACCAGCTCACGCACCAGAACGAGGAATGGGAAGCCGCGCAGCGCGAGGACGGGCTCACCTTCTTCGCCACCCCCCCGCTGGAGGGAGCCCAGGTGCTCCTCTACTGGCGCAGGGCGTGAGGCCGCACCCGGACACCTGAGGGGGAACGACGCCCATGCCCAAGCTCATCTGCACCATCGAAATGGACAAGGAGAAGGGCCTCATCCTCACCACGGAGGACAAGGACGGGAAGATCCTCCAGACGGTGACGATGAACGGGGAGTCCATCACCTTGCAGGTGAAGGGCAACGACGCGACGAGCACCGTGGTGCAGAAGCAGGACAGCGTCACCGTCACCTGCAAGTCCTTCGTGCTGAAGGCGGAGACCATCGAGGTCACCTCGTCGAAGACGTCGTCGTGGAAGAGCGACGACACGTTCGCGCTGGAGAGCACCAAGGCCTTCACCCTCACCTCCGGGGACACGCTGACGCAGAAGGCGAAGGCGGATGCATCGCTGAGCTCCGAGAAGGCGGTGGCGCTCAAGGCCACGGCGAAGTTCAGCGTGGAGGGCGAGAAGGTCGACGTGGAGGGCAAGACGGGGCCGGTGGCGTTGAAGGCGCCGACCGTGAAGCTGGAGGGCACGAAGGACGTGGTGCTGGAGGCCCCCATGGTGAAGGTGACCGCCGAGGCGCTGCTGGCGCTCAAGACGGACGGGATGGCGGAACTCAAGGGCGGCATGACCACCGTGGGCGGCTCCATGGTGAACGTGGGTTGAGGGGGGCGCGATGAAGCTGGAGCACTGGCAGGTGGTCTTCACGCAGTACCGACAGGCCCAGGCCGTGATGGAGCAGTGGCTGCCCGCGTCCGCGCCGGGCGCCACCGCGACGGGCGTCCTGCTGGGCCGCGAGGGCCTGAAGCTCCTCCAGGAGCAGTTGGTGGAGGTGGTGGAGCGGCTGCGCGCGGGCCTGGGCGTGCACGCCCGCGACGAGGAGGTGCAGGACGCGCTCAAGCCCTTCACGTACCTGGTGGACGAACGGGTCCTCCTGCGGCTCGCGGACGCGGAACAGCCCCTGTGGCCCCTCTTGCAGTACCGCCTCTTCGGCGAGGACGGCGGCGGCGAGGCCTTCTACACGCTGGCGGATCAGCGGCTGGATGCGCCGGGCGCGCCCCCGCTGCTCTTCGAGATGCTCCACTTCTGCATCACCGCGGGCTTCGGCGGCCGCTACCTGGGACACACCGCGAAGCTGCGCGAGTACCAGGAGCGGCTGGCGGCGCGCATCGTGACGCCCCCGCCC
>NZ_RAVZ01000557.1 GCF_003611635.1 Corallococcus terminator
ATGTGACAGGGGCGTGACGAGACCCAGGATGGGAAGGATTTTTCCCTCTCCGGGTCGCGCGGGCCTGTAACGCGGGGCTGTAAGAAGGGCGGTGTTACCGATCAGCGCGCGGATCCACCGGAGGGGTGGGGGACGGCTCCACCTCCGGGGCCCTGGCCGGGGGCTCACCCGGCGCCGCGTCGGGCGCTTCGACCGGGGACTTCACGGGCACCTCGCGTTGCGTCAAGGCGCGCAACACGCCCACGAGCACCAGCATCCCGACGAGCCCCAGGAGGGTGCGCCACACGATGAGCGGAACTCCAGGCTCGCTCACGGTGAACTTCGCGTGGACCGCCTTGGGCCTGGAGGTGAGGAAGCGGACGTCCAGGTCCCAGGCGCCGGGTTCCGGGGGAACGAACTCCGTGCTCCACCCCGCCGCGTCCCGCTTCAGGGCGCGCGTCACCTGACCGGGCACGCCGTCCTGGGAGAACGCGACGGTGACGCCTCCCTCGAAGGGGGGACCCTGGATGTTGCCCACCGACAGCGTCAGGCGCAGCGGCTCGCCGGGGTGGGGTTCGGCGGGGGTGATGACGCCCTGGAGCGTGTCCTCGGCGTCCTGCCAGGACAGCGCGAGCACTTCGTTGCGCCGCTCGACCTTGATCTGATCCGCCGCGGGGGCCGCGACGGCATGCAGGGTCAGCAGGCAGGTCGCGACGACCCACCCCAGGAAGGTGGACCTGCGGCTTTGCCTCATTGGCCGCAGTCCCTTAAGATGCTCTGCCCTGTCACCTTCCACCAAGCCCGCTCCCCCCGGGGAGTCCCCGGGATGAACCCTCAAGCCTTCGGGAAATACCAGCTCCTCAAGAAGCTCGCTACGGGCGGCATGGCCGAGGTCTGGCTTGCGCGTCAGTCCGGAATCGAGGGCTTCCAGAAGGACGTTGTCGTCAAGCGCATCCTCCCGCACCTGGCGGAGGACCGCGAGTTCGTGGAGATGTTCCGGAATGAGGCGCTGATCGCCGCGCGCTTCAACCACCCGAACATCGCGCAGGTGTACGAGTTCGGCGAGGCCAACGGGACCTATTACATCGCCATGGAGTTCATCCATGGCGAGGACCTGGGCCGGGTCATGCGCAAGGCCAGCGGCATGAACCAGTGGATCGCCCGGCCGCTGGCGGTGCGCATCGTCGCCTCCGCGTGCGAGGGCCTCTACTACGCGCACAGCCGCACGGACGACGCGGGCCGGCCGCTCAACGTGGTGCACCGCGACATCTCTCCGCAGAACATCCTGATCAGCTTCGATGGTTCGGTGAAGCTGGTGGACTTCGGCATCGCGAAGGCCGCGGATCAGGCGTCGATGACGAAGTCCGGCGCCATCAAGGGCAAGTTCGCGTACATGGCGCCCGAGCAGGCCGCCGGCAAGTACCTGGACGCCCGCGCGGACATCTTCGCCATCGGCCTGGTGCTGTACGAGATGCTCACCGGGCACCGGCCGCTCAAGAAGGACTCGGAGCTGGCCACGCTGCAGGCCGCCATGGAGTGCGCCATCCCCGCGCCGTCCGAGGTGGCCGACGTGCCCCGGGACATGGACCACGTGGTGATGCGCGCCCTGGCGAAGAGCGCGGATGACCGCTACAACACCGCGCAAGAGCTGCAGTCCGCCCTGGAGGAGCTGCTCGTCAACGAGCGCTGGGTGGTGGGCTCGGTGCAGATCTCCGAGCTGATGAAGACGCTCTTCTCGGACCGGCTGGCGGAGGAGCTGAAGCAGGGCCAGTTCGTGCCGGTGGGCGAGGACTCCAGCACGTCGCCGCCCCGGCCGCCCGCGGAGATGAGCTGGGAGGCCCCGCCGGGTGAGTCGTCCTCGCAGCGTGAGCGCGCGCGCGGCAACACCCGCGCCGGTCCCGCGCCCCGCCGCGCGACGGGCATGGCGCCCGCGGTCGTCCCGGAGGATCCGAACGAGTACGACGCGCCGTCGCTCACGGGCGTGGAGTCGCAGCCGCGCCGCCGCTCCAGCGTGTCGGAGCCGGCGGCCCGCCGCAGCAACACGTCCTCCAGCAACCCGGGCGTCACGCAGGTGGCGCGCACCAACTCGCGCTCGGACCTGCGAAGCCAGCCGATGGAGGACGTGCCCACGCCTCCGCCGCCCCGGCGCACGATGTCGCGCGTGGTGCCGGTGTCGGAGCCTCCTCCCTCGCGCTCGCGCTCCGGCGTGCAGCAGCGCATGGACGTGGAGGAGGACGACGAGCGCACCCGCCTGCCTCCGCCGGAGGATGATCCGGACACGGTGCCGGCGCCCGTGGTGCGCCGTCGCACGAACACCAGCCAGCAGTCCGCCGTGGAGCCGCCGCGCCGCCGCACTTCCAGTCGGGTGGATGCCCCGCGCCAGCGCCCCGCTCCGGTGGACGATGAGGACTCCGCTCCGCGGCGTCCTTCCCGCAACAGCGCCCTCGCGGTGCGGGATGACCGGGATGAGCGGGATGTGCCTGCGCGGCCCCGGGGCCAGGGCGTGCGCACGGTGGCCACGGTGGGCTTCATCGTGGGCCTGCTCGCGGTGCTGGTCCTCTTCCGGGAGCCCATCCTCGCGGCGGCGACCTCCAAGGCCGCGGACGCCCAGGGCGTGTGGCTCACGGTGAACACCAACCAGCCGGTGAAGGTGTCGGTGCGGCACACGGAGCGCTGTGGCAGCCAGGAGCCGGTGACGCTGCTGGGCACCGCCCCGCTCACGCGCGCGCAGGGCGCCCACCTGCAGGACACGCTCATCCTGGAGAACGAGACCCAGGGCATCTACCTGGAGGACTCGGAGGAGCTCGCGTTCGGTCAGCCCGGAGAGCTGAAGACCTTCGAGCGGACCTTCAAGGAAGGCACGCTGCGGCTGAAGATCACGCCCAAGACGCTGACCGGCCTGACCGTGTACCGGAACAACCAGTCGCTGGGCAGCGCCACCGCCACGCTGAAACTGATGGAAGGTGAGCAGCGCCTGGAGCTGCGCGGCGCCAAGCTCAAGGAACCCGTCTCCTTCGAGGCCAAAATCAAGCCCGGCGAGACGACAGACCTGCCGCTGGACGTAGGCTCCGCGCTCTAGTCCCTAGTAGCGGGGCAGGGAAGGGTCCACGGTGCGCGAGTACAGGTCGATGCCGCCGTGGAGCGACACGGCATCCAGCCCCAGGTCGCGCAGGTAGGCGGCGCCATCCAGGCTGCGCACCCCGTGGTGGCAGTAGACGACGACGGGGCGACCCCGAAGGGCCTCCAGGGCCTCGGTGTGCTCTTCCAGCTCCGGCAGGGGCATCAGCACCGAGTCCGGCAGGGCCACCCATTCGTGCTCGTGGACGAAGCGGACATCCACCAGGAC
>NZ_RAVZ01000558.1 GCF_003611635.1 Corallococcus terminator
GAGGGCGGCTGTACCGGACGGGAGACAAGGTCCGGCAGCGGGAGGACGGGAAGCTGGAGTTCCTGGGGCGCGTGGACTTCCAGTTGAAGGTGCGTGGCTACCGGGTGGAGTTGGGCGAGGTGGAGGCAGGGCTGAGCGCATGCGAGGGCGTGCGCGAGGCGGTGGTGGTGGCGCGGGAGGACGTGCCCGGAGACAAGCGGCTGGTGGGGTACGTGGTGGCGAAGCCGGGCCACACGGTGGAAGTCACGGCGCTGCGAAGCGAGCTGAAGGGACGGCTGCCGGAGTACATGGTGCCCTCGGCGCTGGTGGTGCTGGAGGCGCTGCCGCTCAACGCGAACGGCAAGGTGGACCGCAAGGCCCTGCCGAAGCCGGAGCAACTGGACGGCGATGCGCGAGGCTTCACGGCGCCGCGCACGCCCACCGAGCAGCAGCTCGCGAGCATCTGGAGTGAGTTGCTGGGCGCGAAGCAGGTGGGCCTGGGCGACAGCTTCTTCGAGCTGGGCGGGCACTCGTTGCTGGCGACGCAGGCCATCTCCCGCATCCGCCAGACGTTCCAGGTGGAGCTGCCGCTGCGTGCGTTGTTCGAGGACGCGGTGCTGGAGCGGCTGGCCGCGCGCATCGACCTCGCGGTCCACTCGGGCGGCGGGGTGCGGATGCCGGCGCTGGTGCCGGTGGCCCGCACGGACGCACTGCCGTTGTCGTTCGCGCAGCAGCGCCTGTGGTTCCTGGATCAGTTGGAGCCGGGTGGAACCTCCTACAACATCCCGACGGCCGTGAGGCTGTCGGGCGAACTGGACGTGGGCGCGCTGCGCCGCACGTTCGGCGAACTGGTGCGCCGTCACGAGTCCCTGCGCACGACGTTCCGCGCGATGTCAGGCAGCCCGGTGCAGGTGGTGGCACCCGCGAGCGAAGTGCCCCTGACGTGGGTGGACCTGTCGGGCGAAGTGGACGGCGAAGCCCGTGCACAGGCCCTGGCGGAGCAAGAGGTCCGGCGTCCGTTCGACCTGGAGCAGGGCCCGCTCTTCCGGGTGACGCTGATCCGGCTGACGGAAGTGGAGCACGTGCTCCTGCTGTCGGTGCACCACATCGTCTCCGACGGTTGGTCGCGAGGCGTGCTGGTGCGCGAAGTGGCATCCCTCTACGGCGCGTACAGCACGGGGCAGCCGTCTCCGTTGCCGGAGCTGGCGGTCCAGTACGCGGACTACGCGGCGTGGCAGCGCGATTGGTTGCAGGGTGAGGTGCTGGAGGCGCAGCTCGCCTACTGGAAGCGGCACTTGGGGGGAGCACCGCACGCGCTGGAGCTGCCGACGGATCGTCCGCGTCCGGCGGTGCAGACGTTCCGGGGCAGCAATTGCTCCGTGACGATGCCCCTGTCGCTGCGCGATGCCCTCTGGGCGCTGAGCCGCGAAGAAGGCGCGACGCCCTTCATGACGCTGCTGGCCGCATGGCAGGTGTTGCTGGCGCGCTACAGCGGGCAGGACGACATCAGCGTGGGCACGCCCATCGCGGGTCGCAACCGGACGGAGCTGGAGGGCCTCATCGGCTTCTTCATCAACACGCTCGTGTTGCGCACCCAGATCGCGGGTGACGCCAGCTTCCGTCAGGTCCTGCGTCAGGTGCGGGAAGTGGCATTGGGGGCATACGCGCACCAGGAGGTGCCGTTCGAGAAGCTGGTGGAGGAACTGAAGCCCGAGCGCGACATGAGCCGTTCGTCGCTCTTCCAGGTGATGTTCTCGCTCCAGAACGCGCCCCTGCCCGTGGCCCAGCTCCCGACCGGACTGAGGCTGCAACCGGTGGACGCCGAGGGCGACACCGCCAAGTTCGAACTGTCGCTCGACATGGGAGACCGTGGCCAGGGCCTGTCCGCGTCGCTTGAGTACAACACCGACCTGTTCGACGCGGCGACGGCGCAGCGGATGCTGGCGCACTTCAGCGTGCTGCTGGAGGGCATCGCGGCAAATCCGGACGCGCGCGTGCTGGACCTGCCGATGCTGGGAGAAGCAGAGCGGCGTCGTGTGCTGGTGGAGTGGAACGACACCGACGTGGTGCTGCCGGCGGAGCAGGGGATTGCCGAGCGCTTCGCGGAGCAGGCACGCCTGACGCCGGAGGCGCAGGCGGTGGTGGCGCCTGGGGAAGCCGCGCTGACGTACGGGGAGCTGGAGGCGCAGGCGAACCAGTTGGCGCACCACCTGCGAAGCCAGGGCGTGGGCCCGGAGGTGCTGGTGGGCGTGTGCCTGGAGCGCACGCCGAGGCTGCTGGTGGCGCTTCTGGGCATTCTGAAAGCGGGAGGGGCGTACGTCCCGTTGGACCCGTCATACCCGGCGGACCGACTGGCGCTGATGGTGTCGGAGTCGCGCATGTCACTGCTGCTGACGCAGCAGTCGCTGGAGGGGACGGTGGAGGCGCCGGGCCTGCGCCGCTACCTGCTGGACGCGGAGGCCCCCGCACGAGCGGGCCTGCCCACGGAGGCACCCACGCGGACGGCGCAGCCGGAGAACCTGGCGTACGTCGTCTTCACGTCGGGAAGCACGGGGACGCCGAAGGGCGTGATGGTGTCGCACCGTAGCTGGGCGAATGCGTACCTGGGGTGGGAGCGAAGCTACGGGCTGAAGGCGGGAGTCCAAAGCCACCTGCAAATGGCGAGCTTCTCCTTCGACGTCTTCGGCGGAGACTTGTCGCGAGCGCTGTGCTCGGGCGGGAAGTTGGTGCTGAGCCCGCGCGAGTGGCTGCTGGAGCCTGGGAAGCTGCACGGGTTGATGGAGGCGGAGGGCGTCGACTGCGCGGAGTTCGTGCCGGCGGTGTTGAGAGGGTTGCTTCAGCACCTGGAGGAGACGGGGCAGCGGCTGGAGAAGATGAAGGTGCTCATCGCAGGCTCGGACGCCTGGTACGTGAATGAGTACCGGCGAATCCGGGGCGTGATTGGAGCCTCCACCCGGCTCATCAACTCGTACGGAATCAGCGAAACGACCATCGACAGCACGTGGTTCGAGAGTGACGCGCTGGTGGCGGGAGACAACCGACTGGTGCCGATTGGGCGTCCATTCGCGAACGTGCGGATGTACGTGCTGGACGGGGCACTGAAGCCAGTGGCGTCGGGGGTGGCGAGCGAGCTGTACATCGGCGGGGAGGGCGTGACGCGCGGGTACATCCACCGTCCAGAGTTGACGGCGGAGCGCTTCGTGCCGGACCCGTACGGGGCGCCAGGCTCACGGCTGTACCGCTCGGGGGACAGGGCGAGGTACCTGGGGGACGGGAACCTGGAGTTCCTGGGCCGGGCGGACACGCAGGTGAAGCTGCGCGGCTTCCGGGTGGAGCTGGGC
>NZ_RAVZ01000559.1 GCF_003611635.1 Corallococcus terminator
GGGCTTCACCTGGGGCTTCGAGGTCGCGGCCGGCTTCGGGAATCGGATGTCCATGGGTCGTCTCCAGCAGAACGGCAGGTGTCGTCTCCTGCCTCCTGATGGGATGACAAAGGCACCCGAAATGACGTCGCACGGAATCGACCTTTGCGTCTGAAGGCCGGTAATATCCCCCTGCCGTTCATCACGCCTGAGGGGGAGATACAGCCATGTCGAGTCGCATTTCGCAGGGGAGCCCATTCCAGCCCGCGACGCTGAAGGGGCCTGACGCGCCCGCCGCGTCCCCGGTGTCCTTGCGCCCACCGCCGAAGCCCGAGCCGAAGCCGGCCGCCCAGCCCACCGTCGACGCGTTCGTCCAGGACGTGGCCCGCGACTTCACGAAGCTGCTGGGGCAGGTGCAGGCGCTGGTCACCAGCGTCGGCACCCCTACCGTCCAGGGCAAGGGCAAGGAGAAGGGCTCCGACATCATCATCGAGGGCAGCCGGGAAGCCCGCGACCCCACGGCGATGTAGCTCAGCGCGACCGGGAGCGCGCCGCCAGCCAGCTCGCCACGTCGGCGACGTCCAGGTCCCTGCGCCGGGTCGAACGTCCGTAGTCCGCTGCCGCGCCGCGCGCCTCATCCAGCGCGGCGCGGTGCTGCCCGGTGAGCCACAAGGCCCGGGCCAGCACGAAGCGCGTCTCCCCCACGTCGGCGGAGTCCGCGCCATGGGCGGACCGCAGCGCCAGGGCCCGCCTCGCGGCCTCTTCCGCCTCGGCGGCCCGGCCCTGCCCCACCTGCGTCAACGCCAGCCCGGTGAGGATGTCCGCGAGCGTCTCGGAGTCCGGGGCCTCCGCGGCCTGCTCCGTCCTCGCCGCGGACTCGAAAAGGCGCTGCGCCTGCGCCCACTGCTCACGCGCCGACAGCGCGTGCGCGAGCGTGGACTCGTAGAAGGCGAAGTCCGCGTGGCCCACGGGCAGCTTCGCGCGGGCCATGCGCAGCGCACGCTCCGCGAACTCGACGGCTCGCGCGAACTCGCGGCTCCTCAGTTCACACAGCGCCAGATCGCCGTAGGCCTCCGCGACCTCCAGGCTGTCATCACCGGAGCCCCTGCGCGCGAGCTCCAGCACGCGGCGCAAGTCCGCGCGGGCCTCGTCGAACCGGCCCAGCTCCAGGAGCAGGAGGGCCCGGTTCGTCAAGGGGATGGACAGGTCCGGATGTTCGGGGCCGTCCAGGGCCTCCAGCAGTCGCACCGCGCGGTCGTAGTAGGCCCTGCCCCCGGCGGCGTCCCCCTGTCGCCGGGCGACGCGGCCCAGGCTGGTGAGCAGGGCCACCACCGCGGGGTGGTGGGGGCCCACCGAGTGCTCCATCGCGCTGAGCGCCTGCTGGAAGACGGCCTTCGCCTCCGCGTCGCGCTTCGCGCCGTAGAGCAACGTGCCCCACTGGAGGAAGGCGCGCACCGTGTCCGGGTGGCCGTCGCCCAGCAACCGGCGGTAGGCGGAGACGGCCTCCGCGTTGAGCTTCACCGCGGCCTCCGTGTTCCCCTGCGCGGATTCGAGCGCGGCGCGGTTGGCGAGCAGCCGCGCCGCCAGCACGGGCTCGCCGCCCACGCGCTCCAGCGCCGCCGTCGCGAGCTCGGCGCCCAGCCGCGCCTCATCGAAGCGCTTGAGCCGCCGCCCCGCCGCGAACACGAGGTCCGTCCAAGCCCTCGCCGCGAGCAGTTCATGCCGCCCCGCTTCACCCGCCACCGCCGCGCGCCGCAGCGTCTGCGTCGCTTCGAGGACAAGCCCGGAGTCATGCTGCGCCAGCCCGTGCAGGTGCAGCACCTCCGCCTCCAGCGGCCGGTAGCCCAGGGCCTCCACCTCCTTGCGCAGCACCTGGAGCGGCTCCATCACCTGGCGGAAGCGGCCGGCCTCGCGCTGCGCACGCAGGTCCACCAGGGCCAGGCGCACCTGCTCCACCTTCGTCCTCAACGCGGCGTCCGACGGAGGCGGCGTGGGCGATGCGGTGAGCACCGCCACCTCGCCGCAGGAGGCCAGCTCCGGGAGTGCATGGGCCATGCTCAGCGAGCGCGAGACGACCTCCCGGTCCGCCGCGCGGGACAGCGCGGAGAGCGACTTCAGCGCCTGCAGGCCGCGCGCGAGGCAGCGCTCCTGCAACCCGAGCGTCTCCTCCGGCAGCCGGTCCACCACCGCGGCGCGACACACCTCGCGGCGAAGCCCCCGCCACTGGTCCGCATAGGCGTCCACCACCGTGTGCGTCGCGCCCCAGGCCGTGTCCGCGTGCGGAAGCCCGGTCCCGGCGAACGTCCGGGTGATGGCGCCCACGGCCTGCGCATCCCAGATGCCGTCCAGTGCCCGCTGCGGAGCGTCGCACGCGGCAAGCCGGGTGTGCTGCGCGTACTGCGGCGCCGCGAAGGCGGTGGCCGCCCCCAGCACCGCCACCCCGGCGACCACGAGCCGGGCCCGCCTGCGCCCCACGTCCCGCGAGAGCTCCCGCAGCAGGACCGTCATGGACGCGTGACGGTGTGGCGGCTCCGGGGACAGCCCCTTCAGCACCGCGGCCCTCAGTCCCCGGGGGACCTTGCGCTCCCTGCTGGCCGGGACGGCAGTGACCTTGCCGAGCGAGATGTTCCGGCACAGGTCCTCCACGCTGTCCCCCTGGAAGGGGCGCTCGTCGAAGAGGGCCTCGAACAGCGACGCGCAGAAGCTGAACTGATCCGAGAGCGCGTCGACAGCGCGGCCCGCGAGCTGTTCGGGAGGCATGTAGGCCGGGGTCCCCATCACGCGCCCGGGATGGGTGAGCTTGACGTCCAGCGCTCCCCTGGCGGCGGCGAGTTCGGGGCGCATGGGGGTGGCGTCCGAGGCCTGAAGCACCAGCCCGAAGTCGGTGACGCGCGCGCGGCCATCCTCGCCCACCAGCAGGTTGTCCGGCTTGATGTCGCGGTGGATCAGCCCGTGCGCGTGCGCGGCCTCCAGCCCGCGTCCCACCTGCACGAAGACCTCCACCACCTCGCGCCGGCTGCGCGGTGCCTGCCGGAGCCACTCGCGCAGGTTGCCACCACGCACGTACTCCATGGCGATGAACAGGCCGCCGTCCCACGTCCCCACGTCGTGGATGCCCACGACGTTCGGGTGCGCCAGCCGGGCCATCGCCTGGGCTTCGCGCTGCAACCGGGACTGCGCCTCCGCTCCCAGCAGTGAGATCAGCTCGCTTCGCAGCAGCTTGAGGCACACCGTGCGGTCCAGCTCCGGATCCCACGCGGTGTAGACCACGCCCATCCCGCCATCCCACACCGGCCGCAGCACGAC
>NZ_RAVZ01000055.1 GCF_003611635.1 Corallococcus terminator
CCCCGTTGGCGCCCGGACTCCATCGGAACCGGGGAGCACATCCGCCTTCCCCGCGCCGTGGAATCGACGAGGATGGACCCCATGCAAATCTGGGTTGATGCCGATGCATGCCCTGGCCCCGTGCGGGACATCCTCCTGCGCGCCGTCCAGCGCCTGAAGGTCCCCATCGTCTTCGTGGCGAACAAGCCGCTGGCGCTGCCGCGACTGGCCTATGTCTCCACGGTGCAGGTGGGCGCGGGGCTGGACGTGGCGGACCGGCACATCGCCACCTCCGCGCAGACAGGCGACCTGGCCGTCACGCAGGACATCCCGCTGGCCGCGCTCCTCGTGCCCAAGGGCGTGGTGGTGATGGATCCGCGCGGGGAGCTCTTCACGCCGGAGAACATCGACGAGCGGCTGTCGGTGCGAAACTTCATGCAGGACCTGCGCGACAGCGGCGTCACCACCGGCGGCCCCAGCAGCTTCTCGCAGCAGGACCGCCAGCAGTTCGCCGCCACGCTCGACCGGGAACTCAGCCGGCTCGTGAAGCAGCAGGGCTGAGGCCGTCGCCTACCGGCCGCTCGCGCCGCCACTGCCCTCCACCGCGGGCGTGCCCGTCGAGGGCGACACGGGGCTGGTGCCGATGGCCTTGTTCTTCTTCCAGGCGTCCGGGGTGATGTCCAGGCGCGCCCCGGGGTTCTGCGGCGTGACGAGCGGAATCAGGGGCGCCGCCCTGACGGGATCCGTGGTGGCCTCACCCGAACCGCCCGTGCCCACCTTGTCGACGTCCACGCACATGTAATCGTCCGCCGACGCCTGCCCGGAGGTGCCAGAGCCTCCCGTGGCCGCGTCAGGGGCCGTGTCCCCATAGAAGTTCATCCCGTGGTCGCGGAGCATCGCCTGCGTGCGAGGGGAAGCCTCCGCGTCCCAGGACAGCTCGTCACTGGCTCCCACCGGAGGCTCCGTGCGCTGCGCCTGCGAACCGGATCCTCCGGTACCACTGGCGTCCTCGGATGCACGGGAGGACCCCTCGTGGGCACAGCCTCCCAGCAGGAGGGCGGTGAGCGCGGCCATGAGCGGAAGCTTCATCGGGGGTTCCTCCAGAAGTGTCGTCCGTCATTCAAGGTGGAGGCACTTGTGTCCGGGGCAAGCGACAGGAACCGGCCGGGCCAGCGGCTCCGTCCCCGGACGCGCCCTTCCCCTCACGTCTCAGTGGTGGGTGGGCGTGTTGCCCCCGTGCAGGCAGGCCAGCGCCGCCACGGTCAGCGACTCACATCCCCTGCGCAGCGAGCCCGCCCGGTCCGGTGCGTAGAAGGGCGAATGCGGCCCTGGCACGTGCGACACCTTCTCCAGCGGGGTCTCTCCTGGCGCCTCCGCCCAGGTCTTCAGCGGCGTGATGCCCACGTACCAGTACGCCGTGGGCACCGGGCGCTCCGGCCCGCGCGCGAAGAAGGGGAAGTCCTCGCTCGCCGTGGCGAGCACGCCCGGCACCAGCGCGTCCTGCCCGAACCACTCCGCATGCGCGGCGCGAACCCTGCGGATCAGCGCCGGGTCGTTGCGGTTCACCGGCGTGCTCGCCACCACCTCCACCTGGGGAGGCTTCGGTGAGCCCGAGGCCAGGGACTCGCCCTTCGCGATGCGCTCGATGGCGGCGAGGACACGGGCCATCACCGCGCCGTCCTCCGTGCGCACCGTCAGCTCCAGCAGCGCTTCGTCCGGAATCACGTTGGCGCGATTTCCCGCCTGGAAGTGCCCCACCGACACCACCGCCGCCTCCAGCGGGGACAGTTCGCGCGACACGATGGTCTGCAGGCGCAGCACCACGCTGGCCCCCAGCACCACCGGGTCCACCGACAGCTCGGGCTGCGCCCCGTGCGCCCCCCGGCCGAAGAGGCGGATGCGCACGCTCGTGGCGCCCATCATCGTCACGCCCTCGCGGTGCATGAAGGTGCCCACCGGCAGCGGCGCGGTGTGCTGGCCCAGCACGGCGTCCGGCGTGCCGAAGCGCGCATACAGCCCGTCCTCCAGCATCGCCAGCGCGCCCGTCAAGGTCTCTTCCGCCGGCTGCCCCACCACCATCACCGTGCCCCGCCAGGCATCGCGCGAGCGCGCCAGCAGGGCCGCCGTACCCACCAGGCACGCGGTGTGGACGTCGTGGCCGCACGCGTGCATCACCGGCACGCCGTCCTTCGTCGTCACGTGGCTCGCGTACGGCAGCCCTGTCTTCTCCTCCACGGGCAGCGCATCCATGTCCCCACGCAGCAGCACCGTGGGCCCCTCCCCGTTGCACAGCACGCCCACCACGCCGTGGCCGCCGACGCCCTGACTCACCTCGTAGCCCGTGGCCGCAAGCCTTCGGGCCACCTCCGCCGCCGTGTGCGCTTCCTCCCCGGACAGCTCCGGGTGTTCGTGCAGATCTCCGTAGAGCGCGTCCACGTCCGGCAACACCGCGTCCAGGTGTTGCAGGACGCGACGCGCGCGGTCCTTCAGGTCGGCCTCGGGGGTTTCGCTCTCCGAGACATGCGGGGTGCCGGTGTCGTTCATTGCTTGCGCTCCCTGGCCGGTGACGTGCTGGGGGTGAGGGTGATGGCGCCGGCCATCCCTCAAGGTGGAAGTTCCGCAAGGGGTGTCACAGGTGGAAGCCGGGAGGCGGGCGGGGGCTCGCGGGGGGCCCAGGGCGCCCGGCCCTCCAGGGTGCCGTGGGCCTTCGGGGAATCGCCTGTCCGTTCGTTGTCCGCCCATCCCTGGGAGGCCACCTTGAAGACGCGCAGACAACAGCGGAAAGGGAGCAGTCATGAAGCGAGGCATCGGACTGGGGCTCTGCCTGGTGGGGTTGACGGGCGGAGCCGCGGGGGCCCAGGCACCTCCGGATGACGCACCCGTGCGGTCGCGGCACCACATGGAGTGGAGGGGCCCCTACTTCCTGCTGGGACTCGGCGTGGAGGGCTACACGGGGAAGCTCGCGCCCAACCTGGATCCGGGGCCGACCTACGGCGTGCTCATCGGCTATCGCCCCAACGACTACCTGGGCCTGGAGGTGGGCTACAGCGGCGGCGCCAGCAACATCGCCGTGTCGGAGAGTCCCTCCATCGGCAACCCGGACATCGTGCGCAATGGAGCGCAGGCGGGCCTCACGCTGGGCTTCAGCGCCACGCGGCTCCAGCCGTTCGCGCTCGCGGGCATCGGCATGGAGCGCTACTCGGTGCGCTCGGGGAACTTCTTCCAGTTCTTCGACGACACGGGCGGCTACGCACCCGTGGGCCTGGGCGCGCGCTACCAGCTCACACCCCGGCTCACGGTGGAGGCACGCGGCACCTACAGCTTCCTGTTCGGGCAGGACTTCGCGCGGGCGCAGGACCTGGGCGCCGGGGATGGCCGCTACGCGGGCACGCTCCAGATTGGCGGCAGCTACTGACGGGACTTCCACCCGCGGCCGTGTTCGCGGGGGTCCCAAAGTCTTGAGGTATCGTCCGGGCAGGTGCGGGCCCCCCGAAGCGCCCGCGTCTCCTCTCCCATGCCCGTGACCCTGATCGATCTCCTCGAAGAGCGAAGCACGCGTCGTCCGGACCAGCGCCTCTACACGTTCCTGGAGGACGACGCGGAGGTCACCCTCACGCAGGGTGGACTGGCCTCGCATGCCCACCGCATCGCCGCCGCGCTCCAAGCCCTCGCTTCCGGAGGGGAGCGCGCGGTCCTGCTCTATCCGCCGGGTGCGGACTACCTGGCTGGATTCTTCGGCTGTGTGTGTTCAGGCCTGGTGGCGGTGCCCGCGTACCCGCCGGATCCTTCCCGGCTGGAGCGCACCCTCCCCCGCCTGCGCGCGCTCATCGCGGACTCCGGGGCCACGGTGGTGCTCACCACCTCCGTCATCCTGTCCATGGCGGAGTTCCTCTTCACGGACGCGCCGGAGTTGCGCGCGCTGAAGTGGGTGGCGACGGACGCGTTGGAGGCGGGCGGTGAGTCCGCGTGGAAGCGGCCGGACGTGACGGCCGACACGCTGGCCTTCCTGCAATACACGTCCGGCAGCACGGGCACGCCCCGGGGCGTGATGCTCAGCCACGGCAACCTGCTGCACAACCTGGACGCCATCCGCCGCGCCTTCCAGACGCGCGACGACAGCGTGGGCGTCATCTGGCTGCCGCCGTACCACGACATGGGGCTCATTGGCGGCGTGCTGGTGCCGCTGGCCCAGGGCTTCCACACCGCGCTGATGTCGCCGCTGTCGTTCCTCAAGCGGCCGCGCGCGTGGCTGGAGGCGCTGACCCGCTTCGGCGGCACCATCAGCGGCGGTCCCAACTTCGCGTTCGAGTTGTGCGTGCGGCGCATCCCGCCCGCCGAGCGGGAGGGCCTGGACCTGAGCCGCTGGGAGGTGGCGTTCTGCGGCGCGGAGCCCATCCGTCCGGACACGCTGGCGCGCTTCACGGAGGCCTTCGCGCCGCACGGGTTCCGCCGCGAGGCGTTCTATCCCTGCTACGGCCTGGCGGAAGGGACGCTCATCGTCTCCGGAGGCGCGAAGGAGGCGGCCCCCGTCCTGCGCGACGTGGACGCGACCGCGCTGGAGTCGGGCCAGGCACGTGAGCCGGCGCGACAGTCCCGGACGTTGGTGGGCTGCGGCGCGACGCTTCCGGGTCAGCGACTGCTCGTCGTGGAGCCGGACTCCGGCCGGGTGCTGGCGCCGGGCGAGGTGGGCGAAATCTGGGTGAAGGGGCCCAGCGTGGCCCAGGGGTACTGGCGGCAGCCGGAGGAGTCCGCGCGAGTCTTCGGCGCGCGCATCACCACGGGGGAAGGACCGTTCCTGCGCACCGGGGACCTGGGGTTCCTGGACGCGGGGGAGCTGTACGTCACCGGCCGCGCCAAGGACCTGATCATCCTGCGGGGCCGGAACCTGTACCCGCAGGACCTGGAGGCGGTGGTGGAGGAGAGCCACCCCGCGCTGCGGCCCGGGTGTGGCGTGGCGTTCGGCGTCGAGGTGGATGGCGAGGAGCGGCTCGTCGTGGTGCAGGAGGTGGATCCGCGCAAGTGGGACGGGGACGCGGCGCAGCTCCTGGGGACCTTGCGTCGGAGGCTGGCGGAAACGCATGAGGTGATGCCCCACGCGGTGGTGCTCATCGAACCCGGGAGCCTGCCGAAGACGTCCAGCGGCAAGGTGCAGCGGCGGGCCACGCGCACGGCGTTCCTGGAGGGAGGGCTGCGGGAGCTGCATGCGTGGCGTGCTCCTGGAATCGACGCTCCGGAGACGCATGGCCCCGCCGCGGGCCGCGCATCCGGATCCGAGCAGCGGCACGCGCCTCCTCCGGCCTCGGCGCTGGAATCGCGCAGGGGCGCGAGGACGGAGGCGTTCGACGCGCACGCCTCGGCTTCGGAGCTGGAGTCCCACGTGCTCGCGCTGGTCGAAGCCCAGGAGGACAAGACCGATGCATCGGCATCGGAGCCGAAGCCGGTGAGCGGACTCGTCGCGCGTGCCCCGGCTTCGGAGCAGGAATCCCGCGTGCTCGCGCGGGTGGCGGCGCGACTGGGCTCTCGCGTCGAGGACCTGGATGTCCATGCGCCGCTGACGCAGTACGGGCTGGACTCGCTGGCGGCGGTGGAGCTGGCGCATGTGCTGGAGCAGGACCTCGGGGTGCCCGTTCCGATGGAAGCGCTGCTGCGCGGCGCGAGCACGGCGGAGCTGGTGCGCGAAGCGACGACGTCGAAAGCCGCTTCCCGTTCAGCGCCGAGCCGCGTCCCGCGCACGGAGTCGATGCCGCTGTCCTTCGCGCAGGAGCGCCTGTGGTTCCTGGACCGCCTGGAGCCGGGCAGCGCCTTCTACAACGTCCCCATCGTGTCCCGGCTGGACGGAACGCTCGACGTGTCCGCGCTGGAGCAGAGCCTCCAGTTCCTCGTGCGGCGTCATGAATCCCTGCGCACCGTGTTCGTGGAGACGCGCGGCGAGCCCGGCCAGCGCATCCTTCCGGAGCTGACGCTGTCGCTGCCCGTCGTGGACCTTGCTTCACTTCCCGCCGAAGCGCGCGAAGCCGAGGCCCGGAAGCTCGCGGACGAAGAAGCCCGCCGGCCCTTCGACCTGGCCCGGGGCCCCCTCATCCGGGTGGGCCTGCTGCGCCTGGACACCACCCGGCACTGGCTGCTGCTCACCGTGCACCACCTGGTCGCGGACGGCTGGTCCATGCGCGTGCTGCTGCGGGAGCTGGCGGAAGCCTACGCGGCGCTGTCCACCGGGTGCGTCCCCAGCCTGCCCGAGCCATCCCTCCAGTACGTGGACCATGCGTCATGGCAGCGCGCGTGGCTGCGCGGTGAGCGGCAGGAGGACCTGCTCGGCTGGTGGCGGGAGCATCTGGCCGGAGCACCGCCCGTGCTCGACCTTCCCGGGGATCGCCGCCGGCCCCGCGTACAGTCCTACCGGGGCGCCCAGCGGACCCACCGCTTGGAGAAGGCCGCGTGGGAGCGGGTGAAGACGCTCGCCTCACGCGAAGGCACCACGCCCTTCGTGGCGCTGCTCGCGGGCTTCCAGGTGCTGTTGCACCGCTACACC
Organism: Corallococcus terminator; assembly: GCF_003611635.1. Taxonomy (GTDB): domain Bacteria; phylum Myxococcota; class Myxococcia; order Myxococcales; family Myxococcaceae; genus Corallococcus; species Corallococcus terminator. The sequence goes on from NZ_RAVZ01000055.1 coordinate 6,509, forward strand.
GGCCAGGAAGACCTGGTGGTGGGCGTGGACACCGCGCACCGCGCCCGTCCGGAGACCGCGGGCATCGTCGGCCTGTTCGTCAACCAGCTCCCCCTGCGCGCCGACCTCTCCGGCGCGCCGTCGTTCCGCGAGTTGCTGCGCCGCGCCCACCGCGCGTCCCTGGAGGCGTGGGCCCACCAGGACCTGCCCTTCGACGCGATGGTGCGCGGCCTCAACCCGGAGCGCAGCCTCGCGCACGCGCCCCTCTTCCAGGTGAAGCTCGTCCTCCAGGACGCCGCGTCCCACCCGGTGCACCTGCCCGGCCTCACGCTGAGCAGCGCGCTCGGAGACACCGGCGCCACCAAGCTCGACCTCACGCTCTCCGTCACCGACTCCGGCAACGGACTGGAGCTGATGTGCGAGTACGCCACCGACCTCTTCGACGCGGACACCATCGCGCGGATGCTCGGGCAGTTGGACACGCTGCTGGCCGGGGCGGCGGAGCACCCCGGGCACGCCATCACGGCGCTGCCCCTGCTGACCCCGGAGGATCGCCAGCGGGTGATGGAGGCGTGGCGCACCCCGGGCATGGCCGTGTCCCCCGACCTCGCGCACCAGCTCTTCGAGGCCCGGGTCCGGGCCACGCCCGACGCCATCGCCGCAGCGCTGGGCGAAACGACGCTGACGTACGCGCAGCTCGACGCTCGCGCCAACCAGCTCGCGCGACACCTCATCGCGGTGGGGGTCCGACCGGATCAGGTCGTGGGCGTGCATCTGGAGCGCACCCCGGACCTGGTCGTGTCACTGGTCGGCGTGCTCAAGGCGGGCGGTGCCTTCCTGCCGCTGGATCCAGGGCACCCCGCAGCGCGACTGGAGGCGATGCTGCGCGAGGCAAGGGTGTCCGTGCTCCTGAGCAACGAGGCCCTGGCGGACCGGCTGGCGCCCCAGGGTGAGTTGCTGGTGCTGCTGGACGAGGAGCGCGCTTCACTGGAGGCCCGACCGGCCCTGCCCCCGGAGCCCGCGCCCGCCGTCACGCCCGCGCACCTCGCCTACGTCATCTTCACCTCCGGCTCCACCGGCACGCCCAAGGGCGCGCTCCTGGCGCACCACGGCCTGAGCAACACGGCGCTCCGCCTGGGCGAAGCGCTGAGGCTCGGTCCGGGCAGCCGCCTGCTGCAACTGGCGTCCATCGGCTTCGATGCCTTGGTGGTCGAGGTCTTCTGCGCCCTGCTGTCCGGCGCGACGCTGGTGCTCGCGGCCCCGGAGACCCTGCTCCCGGGGCCTCCGTTGCAGCAGGCCCTCGCCGCCGGGCGCATCACCACCCTCATCGCCACGCCCACCGCGCTGGCGCCCCTGGAGCCCTCCGCGCTGCCCCTGCTGCGGGTCGTGGCGTCCGTGGGCGAGGCCTGCACGCCGGAGCTGGCCGCGCGCTGGAAGCCGGGCCGCCGTTTCCTCAACGCCTACGGCCCCACGGAGATCACCGTCTGCGCGACGATGGACGTGGACGTGGACACCGAACGTCCGTCCATCGGCCATGCCATGCCGGGCGCGAGCGTGTTCGTGCTCGATGGGCGCGGTGAGCCGGTGCCCATGGGCGTGCCGGGAGAGCTGTGCGTGGGAGGCGTGGGCGTGGCGCGCGGCTACCTGGAGCGGCCCGCGCTCACCGCCGAGCGCTTCATGCCCGACCCGTTCTCCCAGGAGCTTGGCGCCCGGCTGTACCGCACGGGAGACCGCGTGCGCACGCTGTCCAACGGCCGCCTGGAGTACCTGGGCCGCCGCGATGCCCAGGTGAAGGTGAATGGCATCCGCGTCGAGCTGGGAGAAGTGGAGGCCGTGCTGGCCCTGGTCCCGGGCGTGCGTCAGGCGGTGGTGCTCCCACGGGAGGTCGCGGGCGAGACGCGCCTCTGCGCCTGGATGGTGGCGGAGGAATCGCTGGAGCTTCCGGCCGTGCGCCGCTTCCTCAAGGAGCGGCTGCCCGACGCCTTCGTGCCTTCCGCCTTCGTGCGGCTGGACGCCCTGCCCCTCACCCAGGGCGGCAAGCTGGACCGCCATGCCCTGCCCGCGCCCGGAGCCACGCAACCCGCTTCGGACGCACCCTTCACCGCTCCCGTCACCGCCATGGAGCAGCGCATCGCCGAGGTCTGGGCGCGCGTGCTCGACGTGCCGCGCGTGGGCCTGCACGCGCACTTCTTCGAGGACCTGGGCGGTGGCTCACTCCTGGTGGTGAAGGCCAGCACGCAACTGCGCGAGGCCCTGGGGCGGGAGATTCCCGTGACCCACTTCTTCGAACATCCGACGGTCGCCCAGCTCGCCGCGCGGCTGGAGCGCGACGCCACCGCGCCCCATCCCGCGCCCCGTCCGGAAGCTCCGCGCGAGGCCTCCGGGCAGGACTCCGGCGACATCGCCATCATCGGCATGGCGGGTCGCTTCCCGGGCGCTCCGGACGTGCACGCGTTCTGGCGCAACCTGCGCGAAGGCGTGGAGTCCATCACGCGCTTCGCCAAGGAGGAGCTGGAGCCGTCACCGCTGTTCGCGGACGCGCTGCGCGACCACCCCGACTTCGTGCCGGCCGGCGGCGTGCTGGAGGAGGCGGACGGCTTCGACGCCGCCTTCTTCGGCCTGTCCCCTCGCGAGGCGCAGTGGATGGATCCGCAGCAGCGCCTGTTCCTCCAGTGCGCATGGAACGCCCTCGAGGACGCGGGCTACGACGCGGAGCGCATCGCCGAGCCCGTCTCGCTGTACGCGGGCGCGGGCAGCTCCAACGTGCACCTGCTGTCCCTGCTGGGGCAGACGCGCAAGGACCCCGCCTCCCTGTTCGAGGCGCTGGGGACGAGCGGCGGCGAGAACGTGGCCACCAAGACGGCCTACAAGCTGAAGCTCGGGGGAGAGAGCCTCAACGTCTTCACGGCGTGCTCCACCGGCCTCGTCACGGTGCATCTGGCCTGCCAGAGCCTGCGCACCCGGCAGTCGGACCTGGCGCTGGCCGGCGCGGTGAAGGTGGCCCTGCCGCAGCGCACGGGCTACCTCTTCCAGGAGGGGATGATCCTCTCGCCGGACGGCCACTGCCGCGCGTTCGACGCGAAGGCCCGGGGCACCGTGCTGGGCAGCGGCCTGGGCGTGGTGGTGCTCAAGCGGCTCGCGGACGCCGTGCGGGATGGGGACCGCGTGTACGCGGTCATCAAGGGCTCCGCGCTCAACAACGACGCGGCGGCCAAGGTCAGCTACACCGCGCCCAGCATCCAGGGGCAGAGCCAGGTGGTGGCCCGGGCGCTCGCGGCGGCGGGCGTGGACGCGGACAGCGTGGAGTACGTGGAGGCGCACGGCACCGGCACCTCGCTGGGCGACCCCATTGAAGTCGCGGCCCTCACGCGGGCGTACCGGGCGCACACGCAGCGCACGGGCTACTGCGCGCTGGGTTCGGTGAAGACGAACATCGGGCACCTGGACACGGCCGCGGGCATCGCCGGCCTCATCAAGGCCGCCCTCGCCCTGCACCACGGCGAGGTGCCGCCCAGCCTCCACTTCGAACAGCCCAACCCGCAGATCGACTTCGCGCGCAGCCCCTTCTTCGTGAACACCACCCTGCGCCCGTGGGAGCGCACCGCAGGGCCCCGCCGCGCGGCCGTCAGCTCGTTCGGCATTGGCGGAACCAACGCGCACGTGGTGCTGGAAGAAGCGCCCACGCGTGAGCCCGTCTCCTCAGGCCGTCGCTCACGGCAGCTCGTCACGCTGTCCGCCCGCACGCCCGCCGCGCTGGAGGCGGTGACGCGCGAGCTGGCGGACGCGGTGGAGGCGCGCTCCGACGTGGAGCTCGCGGACGTGGCCTTCACGCGCAATGTGGGCCGCAAGGGCTTCGAGGTGCGCCGCACGGTGGTCGCGGAGGACCTCGCCGGACTCGTGGAGGCCCTGCGCAAGCCGGGCACGACGTCCACCGTGCGCGACGTGGATGCGCCGCCCTCGCAGCGCGCGGCCTTCCTCTTCCCGGGTCAGGGCGCGCAGACCGTAGGCATGGCCCGCGAGCTGTTCGACACCGAGCCCCGCTTCCAGCAGGAGCTGGAGGCCTGCTTCGCGCTGCTGCCGTCCGTGGGGCTGACGCAGGACCTGCGGTCCGTGCTGTTCCCGTCGGCCGCGGAAGAGGCCCGGGCGCAAGCGGCCCTCGCCGAGCCCCGCTTCGCGCTGCCCGCGTTGCTCGCCGTGGAGGTCTCGCTCGCCCGGTGGTGGATGGGGCTGGGGTTCAAGCCCACCGCGCTGCTGGGGCACAGCTTCGGTGAGTACGCCGCGGCGTGCATCGCCGGGGTGCTGTCGCTGGAGGACGCGCTGCGGCTGGCCGTGGTGCGTGGCGAGCTGATGTCGCGGCTGCCGGCGGGCGGAATGCTCGCGGTGGGCCTGTCCTCGGACGAGGTCCGCCCGCTGCTCTCCGACACGCTGGAGGTCGCGGCCATCAACGGAGCGGACCGCTGCACGGTGTCCGGACCGTTGGAGCCGCTGGCCGCGCTGGAGCGCACGCTCGTGGTGCGGCGCGTGGGCGTGGTGCGGCTGCCCGCGTCGCATGCATTCCACTCGCGCGACGTGGAAGCGCTGATGCCCGAGTTGGAGCGGGCCGTCGCGGGCCTGTCGCTGAAGGCCCCAGCCGTGCCGTACGTGTCCAGCCTCACCGGCACGTGGATCCGTCCGGAGGAAGCCACCTCGCCGCGCTACTGGGCGCGGCAGATGCGTGAGCCGGTGCGCTTCGCCGCCGGACTGGACACCCTGCTGCAAGCCGGCCACGGGCTGTTCATCGAGGCCGGTCCGGACCAGGGCCTCACCGCGCTCGCACGGCTGCGGCTGCGCACGGCGCCGGACACGGTGGCCGTGTCCTCGCTGCGCCGCGCGGGCACCTCCACGTCCGATGTCCAGACGCTGCTGGAGTCCGTGGGCACGCTGTGGCGCCTGGGCGCGAGCGTGGACTGGGAGGCCCTGCACGCCCACGGTCCCCGCCGTCGCATCTCGCTGCCGGGCTACCCGTTCGAGACCGTTCGCATCACGGTGGACGTCCGGCCCGTGCTGCCCCTGTCGGAGGTCGCTGCCGTGGCGGCGACGCATCCTCCAGTTCTTCCGGTGGCGGCCGTCGTCCCGGCGGCCGTCGTGCTCGCGCCGCCTGGCCTGAGCGACATCGAGCAACGGCTGATGGAACTGTGGCGCGAGCGGCTGGGCATCGCGGACATCGGCCTGGACGACAACTTCCTCGACCTGGGCGGCAACTCGCTCATGGCGGCGCAACTGCTCACGCGGCTGCGCGAGACGTTCCACACGCAGGTGCCGCTGAGCGACCTGTTCGAAGCGCCCACGGTGGCGGGCCTCGCCGAGCGCATCGAAGCGCGGCTCCAGGCAGAGGGCCTGCTCGGCACGGAGCAAGGGGAGGCTCCCGCGGCGTCGGCGGCGGCCATCCAGCCCTGGCCCCGCACGGACCCGCTGCCCCTGTCGTACGTGCAGGAGCGCGTCTGGGAGATGGGGGCGCGGGAGCCGGGCAGCTCGCTGTTCAATGAGCCGCTCGCGGTCCGCGTCTCCGGCGCGCTGCGCCCGGACCTGCTGGAGCGCGGCGTCAACGAGGTCATCCGCCGCCACGAGTCGCTGCGCACCGTCTTCGTCGACGTGAACGGCCAGGGTGTGCCGCGCCTGCTGCCCGAGGTGCGCATCTCCATTCCCGTGGTGGACCTGCGCGGCTTCACCGGAGACCTGGAGGCGGAAGCCCTGCGGCGCGCGCGCCTGGAGCCCGCGGCGCCGTTTGAACTGGACCGGGGCCCGCTCGTACGGGTGAGCCTGCTGCGGTTGGCGGACACCGAGCACGTGCTGCTCGTGACCATCCATCACATCGTCGCGGACACGCTGTCACTGGTGAACCTCATCCGCGAGGCGCTGGCCCTCTACACCGGCTTCGTGCACGGCGTGACCGTGCCGCTGCCGGAGCTGTCCATCCAGTACATCGACTTCACACTCTGGCAGCGGCAGGTGCTCGTCGACGGCACGCTCGCGGATCAGCAGGCGTACTGGCGGCGTCAGCTCGCGGGACGCCCGGGGGCGCTGTCCCTGCCGCTGGACCGACCGCGCATCCCCGGAGCACGGCGGCGCGGGGCGCGGCACGGGTTCACCTTCACGGAGGAGCTGAGCGTCGCGCTGAACGCATTCAGTCAGCGCGAAGGGCTCACGGGGTACATGACGCTGCTCGCCGGCTTCACGGCGCTCCTGGCCCGGTGCTCGGGTCAGGACGACATCGTCGTGGGCACGTCCATTGGAAACCGGACGCGGCCGGAGCTGGAGCCGCAGATCGGCTACGTGGCGCACGCGCTGGCACTGCGCACGAGCGCGGCCGGGGACCCGGACTTCCGCACGCTCGCGCTGCGCGTGCGCGACACCACGCTCGGGGCCTTCGCGAATCCGGACGTGCCCTATGAGCAGTTGCTGGGAGAGCTGGAGCCCGGAGAGGAGCACCGGCTGGGCCGCCTGTTCGACGCCATCTTCCTGCTGCACGCGGAGAATGTGTCCGCGCCCATCGAGGACTTCCCCGGCCTGCGGCTGGTCTACTACGACGTCACCGAGCTGCCCGCGCAGTACGGCACGTCGCTCGCGGACCTCACGATGCTGATGCGGGAGGACGCCCGGGGCTTCTCCGGAACGCTGGAGTACGCCGTCGACCTGTTCGACGCGGACACCATCGCGCGGCTGCTGTCCCAGTTGCAGGCGCTGCTCTCCGACGCCGTCGCCTCGCCCACGAAGCCGCTGTCCCGGCTGTCGCTGGATGCGATGCCCGCGCGAGCACGGAGCACCGAGGTCCAGGTCGCGGCCAACGGCTCGCTGCTGGCCCTGCTCGCATCCCGCGCGGAGCAGACCCCGGACGCGGTGGCCGTGCGTCAGGACGAAGCGGTCCTGTCGTGGCGGTCGCTGCGGGAGAAGGCGCTGGGCCTCGCGGAGCACCTGCGTGCACGAGGCGTGGGCCCCGGTGTTCCGGTCGCCGTGTGCCTGGAGCCTTCCCCCAACCGCGCCGTCGCGCTGTGGGGCGTGCTGTCGGCCGGGGGCGCGTACGCGCTGGTGTCGCGTGACGGGATTGAGGAGCTGGCCTCGCTCGGACGCGATGGCGCTCTGGTCCTGGTCGTGAGCGACGGAACGCTCACCCTGCCACCCGGCGTCTCCGCGTCCGTCCTCAACATCGACGACGCTTCGGCCGGCGGGATACGGACACCCGGGCTGAAAGCCTCCGTGGACCTGGACGGCCTTGCCTGCCTTGCACGCGAAGGGACGGACACGGCGCGGCCCCGCGTGATGTTGAGCCACCGCAACCTCGTCCACCGGCTCGCCGCGCTGGATGCGCGCGTGGAGGCACGGCCGGGCGAGCTGTGGCTGAGCACCACGGATGCCGCTTCCGACCCGGCGGACCTGGAGCTGCTGTGGGCCCTTTCCCGTGGGCTCCCCGTGGTGCTGCCGTCGCGGGGCGCCTTCCGGGAGGAACCCCGCCGGACGGGCGCGCCCACGAAGCGGGCCCTGGACTTCAGCCTCTTCTACTTCGCCAATGACGCGGAGGAGTCGGGGCGGAAGAAGTACCAGTTGCTCATCGACGGCGCGAAGTTCGCGGACGCCCACGGGTTCAGCGCCATCTGGACGCCCGAGCGCCACTTCCACGACTTCGGGGGCCCCTACCCCAGCCCCACCGCCACCAGCGCCGCACTGGCCATGGTCACCGAACGCGTGTCCATCCGCGCGGGCAGCGTTGTGCTTCCGCTGCATGATCCGCTGCGCGTCGCGGAGGAGTGGTCCGTCATCGACAACCTCTCCAACGGCCGCGCGGGCGTGTCCTTCGCCACGGGCTGGAACGCGAACGACTTCGTCTTCGCCCCCCAGAACTTCCACCAGCGTCCGGAGGCCGTGCGCCGGGGCGTGGAGGAGGTGCGCACGCTATGGAAGGGCGGCACGGTGCGCCGCACCAACGGCGCGGGCGTGGAAGTGGACATCGCCATCCGTCCCCGCCCCGTGCAGGCGGAGCTGCCGGTGTGGATCACCGCCGCCTTCAACCCGGAGACCTTCCGGCTCGCGGGCGAGCTGGGCACGGGCCTGCTCACCAACGTGCTGGGCCTGGGCCAGGATTTCGTGGAGCTGGAGCGCAAGGTCGCCATCTACCGCGAGGCCCGGCGCAAGGCCGGACACCCGGGCCGTGGCCACGTCGTGCTGATGCTCCACACCTTCGTCACCTCCAGCCGCGAGGACGTGAAGCGTCAGGCGCGGGAGCCCCTGCTGCGCTACTTCCGCAGCTCCGTGGAGCTGGTGAACGGGCTCGTGGCCAGCCAGGGCCCGGGCTTCGATGTGCGCTCGCTCACGCCCCAGGACCTGGACGTGCTGTTGGAGCAGGGCGTGTCGCGCTACCTGGAGTCGGGCGGTTTGTTCGGCACGCCGGATTCGCTGGAGGCTCGCGTGGAGCAGTTGCGGCAGGCCGACGTGGACGAGGTGGCCTGCCTCATCGACTTCGGCATCGCCCCCGACATCACCCTGGAGGGCCTGCGGCACCTGGATGTGCTGCGCCAGCGCAGCCAGGTGTCCTCCGCGCCCGCCACGGAGTCTCCGCACGTCGAGGTGGACCGCGCCGGAATGCTCGCGCGGCTGCTGCGCACGGCGCCGTCGGTCCACCTGCGTGGCTCCTTCGAGAGCGCGCGGATGCTCGCGGAGCTGCCGGATGCGGCGAGCGTGATGGGGCCGGTGCGCACGCTGGTGCTGGACGACGCGGAGGGGCTGTCGCCGGACCTCGCGCGTGCGCTCCAGCGCGCCACCTCCGCGCGGATCGTGTCGCCCGTGTCGCTGCTGCCAGGGGCCCGTGAGGCCACGGCCCCAGGGCCGCGCTTCGTGCTGGATGGCGCCGGCCGGCGTGCGCCGGTGGGCGTGGTGGGTGAGCTGTTCCTGGGCGGGGATGCCGTGCCGCTCGGATTCTGGAAGGCCCCGGAGTTGACCCAGGAGCGCCTGCCTGCGTCACCGGAAGGCACGGGCGCGCGGCTCTACGGCACCGGCACTCGGGCGCGCTATCGAACGGACGGCGAGGTGGAGCTGCTGACGCCCACCCTCCGCGCACCGCCCACGTCCCCGGCTTCGACCCCGGGCATGGCGGCGAGGACCGTGACGGCAGGGGATGCCGCATCAAGGCCCGCGCCACTGCCGGGTGTCCCCGCGCATGCGACCTCGCTGCCGAACAGCCACGCCCGGTCCACCCTCCCGACGGGTGCCACTGCGCCCGGTGTGACGTCGCAAGGCGCAACGGCCCACGCTACGCAAACGGGTGCCACCGCGCACGCTGCGACACCACAAGGTGCCGCCCGCGCCACGCAGCAGAGTGCCGCCACGCACACGGCAACACCGCAAGGTGCCACGGCCCGCGTCACGCCGCCGGCCGCACCCGCGCGCGCCACCGCCCCTGGCTCGCAGTCCATCCAGCGCGTGCCCCGCACGAGGCCCCTGCCGTTGTCGTTCGCGCAGCAGCGGCTGTGGTTCCTGGACCAGTACGAACCCGGCAGCGCGCTCTACAACATCCCGTCCGCGATGCGCCTGGAGGGCACGCTGGACGTGTCCGCGCTGGGCCGCGCCTTCGCGGAGGTGATGCTCCGCCATGAAGCCCTGCACACCACATTCCGCGTCCAGGACGGCGACGCCATCCAGGTCATCACGCCCAGCAGCGTGGACTCCGCATTGGAAGTCGAGGACCTGAGCGACCTGCCCGCCGCCGAACGCGAAGCCGAGGCCCAGCGCCGCGTCCGGGAGGAGGCCCGCGCCCCGTTCGACCTGTCGCGAGGTCCCCTGCTGCGCACCCGCCTGCTGCGCCTCGCGGAGCGCGAGCACCTGCTGCTCGTCACGATGCACCACATCGTCTCCGACGGCTGGTCCATCGGCGTGCTCATCCGTGAAGCCGTCATGCTGTATGAAGGCTTCACGGCCGGCCGGCCCGCGCTCCTGCCGGAGCTGCCCATCCAGTACGCCGACTTCGCCGTCTGGCAGCGTGACTGGCTCCAGGGCGCGCTGCTGGACAAGCAGCTCGCGTACTGGCGCAAGCAGCTTGAGGGCGCGCCTCCCGCGCTGGAGCTGCTCCCCGACCATCCGCGCACGGGCGACACCAGCAACCCCGGCGCCACGCACCGGGAGCTGTTCCCGCACGCGCTGATGCAGGGCCTGCGAGCGCTGTGCCGCCGTGAGAAGGGCACGCTCTTCATGGGCCTGCTCGCGGGCCTCCAGGCGCTGCTGTCGCGCTACACGGGCCAGGACGACGTCAGCATCGGCGCGCCCATCGCCGGCCGCAACCAGCCGCAGACCGAGGGGCTCATCGGCTTCTTCGTCAACACGCTGGTGCTGCGCACGAAGCTGGACGGCGACCCGACCTTCATGGAGCTGCTGCGCCGGGTGAAGGCCGTGACGCTGGGCGCGTACGCGCACCAGGACGTGCCCTTCGAGAAGCTGGTGGAAGCACTGCAACCGCCCCGGATGGCGGGCCACACGCCCTTCTTCCAGGTGACGCTGGTGCTGCTCAACACGCCAGCGGTGGAGCTGACCGGCCCGGGCCTCACCTTCCGCACGGTGGACGTGGACAGCGGCGCGTCCAAGTTCGACTTCACCCTCGTCTTCACCGAATCGCCGCGCGGGCTCCAGGTCGCCTTCGAATACCGCAGCGACCTCTTCGAGGCGACCACCGCCGCCCGAATGGTGGAGCACCTGCGCGTGCTCTTGGAGGACGCGGTCACGAACCCCGAGCGCCGCCTCTCCGAACTCAACTTCCTGACCGACACCGAACGCCAGCGCGTGCTCGTGGATGGGAGCCCGCCTCCGTCCGGAGGCCCCGCCGAACCGCCCGTGCATGAAGCCTTCGAAGCCCAGGCCCGGCGCACGCCCGACGCCGTGGCCGCCCTCTTCGAGGACCAGCCCCTCACGTACGCGGAGCTGGAGCGCCGCGCGAACCAGCTCGCATGGCATCTGCGCGACAGTGGCGTGCTCCCGGGAGACCGGATCGCCCTGTGCCTGGAACCGTCGCTGGAGCTGCTGGTGGGCGTGCTCGGCGTCCTCAAGTCAGGCGCGGCCTTCGTCGCCCTGGATCCGGGCGCCGCCGAGGAGCACCTGACCTTCATCCTGAAGGACTCCGGCTCGCACACGGTACTCACCCAATCGAAGCTCATACCCAGGCTTCCCCCGACGCGCGCGCGCGTGGTGTGCGTGGACACGGAGGCCGCGACCTTCGCCCGGTTCCCGTCCCACGCCCCACCGTCCTCCAGCGAGCCGGATTCGCTTTGCACCCTGCGCTACACGTCCGTCAGCACGGGACGTCCCCGGGGCATCGCGGTGGCGCATCGGACGCTGTCCTCGGAGGTGACGTGGACGCGCCAGCGCTCGTCCAAGGTGGACGCCGTCACCTTGCAGTTCGCATCGCTCGACGGGGCCACCGCCTGCCAGGAACTGTTCACGCCCTGGTCCGTGGGCGCCTGCGTGGTGGTGCCCTCGTCACGGACGCGTCAGGACCCTCCGACGCTGCTGGCGTTCATGGCCCGTCACGGAGTGGAGCGGGTGTTCCTGCCGTTCATCGCGCTGCGGCTGCTGGCGGACGCGGTGGCCCATGGCGCCCCCGTGCCGGAGCGGCTCGTGGAGGTGGTGACGTTCGGTGAGCCGGCGCAGGTGACGCCCGCGCTCGTAGCCCTCTTCCAACGGTTGCCCCACGCCACCCTGCGAAGACAGTACGGCCCGTCCGAAGCCCACGGCGTCGTCGCCCACCGCCCGAGCGGTCCGCCAAGCACGTGGGAGCGGCTGCTCCCCCTGGGCAGGCCCGTGCCCGGCACGCGGCTGTACATCGTGGATCCCACCGGGCGCCCCTGCCCCACGGGCGTTCCCGGCGAGGTGTGGGTCGGCGGTCCACAGGTGGCGCTCGGCTACCCCGCGCGCCCGGAGCTGACCGCGGAGCGGTTCGTCCCGGACGGCCTCTCCGGCGAAGCGGGCGCACGGCTGTACCGCACCGGAGACCGCGCCCGCTGGCGTGAGGACGGCACCGTCGAGTTCCTCGGTCGGCTCGACAGCCAGTTGCGCGTGCGCAGCTTCCGCATCGAGCCCGGCGAGGTGGAAGTCGCCCTGCTCGGCGTCCCTGGCGTGCGCGAGGCGGCGGCGCTGGTGCGCGAGGACGTGCCCGGCGACAAGCAGCTCGTGGGCTACGTGGTGCTCCAGCCGGATACCGCCTGGGAACCGGAAGCCCTCCGGCAGGCCCTGGGACGCAGCCTGCCGGAGTCCATGCTGCCCGGCGCGCTGATGCGCCTGGACGCGCTGCCGGTGACGCCCTCGGGCACGCTGGCGCACGGGCTGCTTCCCGCGCCGGAAGGGGTGGGCCTCCAGGCAGGGGCGCGCCCCACCACGCCCCGGACGCGGCTGGAGCAGACGCTGGCGGACATCTTCGCGCAGGTGCTGGGCGTGGAGAGCGTCGGCATCACCGACAGCTTCTTCGACCTGGGTGGACACTCGCTGCTGGCCACGCAGGTCGCCTCACGCCTGCGCAACGGCCTGGGCGTGGACGTGCGACTGCGCGAGGTGTTCGACCACCCCACGGTGGAGACCCTCGCCCGCCGCATCGAGGAGCGCGTGCCCGAAGCGGAACGCGCGCCGCGGCCGCCCGCCATCACCGCGCGGCCCGGCGTCACGTCCGCCGTGCTGTCCTTCGCGCAGCAGCAGATGTGGTTCCTGGACCAGTACCAACCGGGCACCGCGCTCTACAACATCCCCGCCGCGATGAGCATGGAGGGCCTGGTGGACGTCCCCGCGCTCACCGGGGCCTTCACGGAGCTCGCGCGCAGGCATCAGGTGATGCGCACCACGTTCCAGGAACTAGACGGCACCGTCACCCAGGTCTTCGCGCCCCCCGCGCCGTGGACGCTGTCGGTCGAATCGCTGGAGCACCTTTCTCCCGAGCAACGCGAGGACGAGGCCGGGCGCCGGGCGCAGGAGGAGGCCCGCGCCCCGTTCGACCTGGCACGGGGGCCGCTCCTGCGCACGCGCCTGCTGCGGCTCGCGGAGCGCGAACACCTGCTGATCGTCACGATGCACCACATCATCGCCGACGGCTGGTCCATTGGCGTGCTCATCCACGAGCTGGTCGCGCTGTACGAGGCGAACCTCGCCGGCCGGCCCGCGCCCCTGCCGGAGCTGCCCATCCAGTACGCGGACTACGCCACGTGGCAGCGTGACTGGCTGCGCGGCGAAGTGCTGGACAGACAGGTCGCCTACTGGCGCAAGCAGTTGGCGGGGGTACCTCCCGCGCTGGACGTTCCCACGGACCATCCGCGCGACGCGGACGCCGGGACCCCGGGCACGTGGCTGGCCATGGAGCTGCCGCTGGAGCTGGTGCAAGCCCTGCGCGCCCTCTGCCAGCGCGAAGGCGCCACGCTGTTCATGGGCCTGCTCGCCGGACTCCAGGCACTGCTGTCGCGCTACTCCGGCCAGGACGACATCCGCGTGGGCGCGCCCGTCGCGGGCCGCACGCAGGCGGAGACCGAAGGCCTCATCGGCGTCTTCGTCAACACGCTGGTGCTGCGCACGAAGCTGGACGGCGACCCCACCTTCCGCGAGCTGCTGGGCCGGGTGAAGGACGTGACGCTGAGCGCGTACGCGCACCAGGACGTGCCCTTCGAGAAGCTGGTGGAGGTCCTCCGGCCTCCGCGCATCTCGGGCCGCACGCCCTTCTTCCAGGTGGCGCTGGTGGTGCTCAACACGCCGTCGGCGGAGCTCGCCGTGCCGGGCCTCCAGATGAATCTGCTGGAGCTGGACAGCGGCACCGCGAAGTTCGACTTCAGCCTCACGTTGAGCGAATCCCCCCAAGGCATCCGGGGCACGCTGGAGTACCGCACCGACTTGTTCGAAGAGGCCACCGCCGAGCGGCTGGTGACACACCTGCACGCGCTCCTGAAGGACGCGGTGGCCCATCCCGAGCAGCGCCTGTCCACGCTGTCGTACCTGTCCGAGGAGGAGCGGCGACAGCTCCAGGTGGACAGCCGCCCCCGTCCCGCCCTCACCGTGACAACGACGGACCCCGGCGGCACCGCAGCGCGCACGCCCCCCGCGCAGGCGCCACTCGTCGCGCCACGAACGCCGTTGGAGCCGCCGACGACGGACGGACGAGCGGACACGTCACCGCGCCGGAGCATGGGCGCGACCATCGCGCCGCGCACCATCGAGGCGCCCGCGTCCTTCACGCAGCAGCGGCTGTGGCTCCAGGAATCACAAGCGCCGAACCGCCCGCGTTTCCACCCGACCGTCGCGCTGCGCGGGGAAGGCACCCTGGACGCGGAAGTCCTCCAGCGGGCCTTCACGGAGCTGGTGCGACGGCACCCCTCGCTTCGCACCACCTTCCGCGCCCATGACGGCCGGCCCGTCCAACGCATCCACGCCGCCACGGCGTTCCCGCTGACGGTGGAGGACCTGCGCGCGCTGGAGCCGGACCGCCGGGAAGCAGAGGTCCAGCGACGGACGCGGGAGCAAGCCCGCGCTCCGTTCGACCTGGCGAAGGGACCGCTCCTGCGCGTGGGACTCCTGCGCCTCGCAGAGCGGGAGCACCTGCTGCTCATCACGCCGCACCCCCTCATCGCCGACGGTGCGTCCATGGACCTCCTCCGCCGGGAGCTGGGGACGCTCCACGAAGCCTTCACCGCCGGGATGCCGTCCCCCCTGCCGGAGCTGCCGCTCCAGTACGCGGACTACGCCACCTGGCAGCAGGAAGCCCTCCAGGGCGAGCTCCTGGAGGAACAGCTCGCGTATTGGCGCGGCCAGTTGGAGGACGCACCGCCGGGCTCGGAGCTGCCCATGGACCACCCGCGCACCGGCGAGGAGGATCCGCCTGGTGCCTCCCTGCCGGTGGCGCTGTCCGCCACGTTGACGAAGGACCTCGCGGCCCTGTGCCAGCGTGAAGGCGCCACGTTGTTCATGGGCCTGCTCGCGGGCCTCCAGGCCGTGCTCGCGCGACACGCGGGCCAGGACGACATCACCGTGGGCGCGCCCGTCGCGGGCCGCACGCAGGCGGAGATGGAGGGGCTGGTCGGCGCCTTCAGCAACACGCTGGTGCTGCGCACGAAGCTGGACGGCGACCCCTCGTTCCGGGAACTGCTGGGCCGGGTGAAGGCCGTGACGCTGGGCGCGTTCGCGCACCAGGACGTGCCCTTCGAGAAGCTGGTGGAGGTGCTCCAGCCTCCCTCCCGGCGCGGCGTGGCGCCCTTCTTCCAGGTGGCGCTCTCGCTCCAGGAGGGGCCGTCCACGGCGCTCGCGTTCCCCGGCATCGCATTCCATCGGGTGGAGACGGACCGGGGCACGCCCCGCTTCGACCTGTCGCTCACCCTGGCCGAAACGCCGTCGGGCCTGCGAGGCTCGCTGGAGTACCGGGCGGACCTCTACGAGGTGGAGACCGTCACCCGGTTGAGCGAACACCTGCGCCTGCTGCTGGAAACGGCGGTGGCGGAGCCCACGCGGCGGCTGTCCACGCTGTCGCTGCTCTCCGACGCGGACCGGCACCGCGTGCTCGTGGAATGGAACGCGACCGCCGTGCCGTACCCGCGTGACACGGCCGTGCATGCGTTGTTCGAAGCCCAGGCCGCGCGCACGCCGGAGGCCGTGGCGGTGGAGTTCCAGGGCCAGACGCTCACCTACGCGGCGTTGGATCGCCGGGCCAACCAGCTCGCGTGGCACCTGCGCAAGAGCGGCGTGAGGCCGGGCGCGAAGGTGGCGCTGCTCCTGGCGCGCTCGCTGGAAGTGCCGGTGTCGGTGCTCGGCATCCTCAAGGCAGGAGCGGCCTACGTCCCGCTGGATGCCGAAGCGCCCCTGGAGCGGCTGTCCTTCTTCCTGGAGGACACCGGCGCGGCGCTGGTCCTCACCTCGGAGGCGATGCAGGACCACCTGCCCGCCGGCGCCCCCCGAATCCTGCTGCTCGACACGGAAGCGGCGCGCCTCGACGCGGAGCCGGACACGGCGCCGGGGTCCCCCCAGGGAGGAGACGCGCTCGCGTACGTCCTCTACACCTCCGGCACCACTGGCCGACCCAAGGGCGTCTGCGTCCCGCACCGGGCCATCGTCCGGCTGGTGGTGGGCACGGACTTCGCGAGGTTCGGAGCGGACGAGGTCTTCCTGCAACTGGCCCCACTCGCCTTCGACGCTTCGACCTTCGAGCTGTGGGGCTGCCTGCTGCACGGAGGCCGCCTGGTGATGGCCGACCCGAAGGCCACGTCCCTGGAGGAGCTGGGCCGCACGCTGGACGCACACCACGTCACCACGCTGTGGCTGACGTCCGCGCTCTTCGAACAGATGGCCGCCACGCAGCCGGAAGCCCTGGCCCGCGTGCGCCAGGTCCTCGCTGGCGGTGATGTGCTCAACCCGGTGCGCGTGCGGGAACACGTGGCCCGGGCAGGACAATTGGTGAACGGCTACGGCCCCACCGAGGGCACCACCTTCACCACCTGCCACGTGATGACCGACGCGAGCGCGGTGGATGCGCCGGTGTCCATTGGCCGGCCGCTCGCCAACACGCGCGTGTACGTGCTCGACGCGCACCTGCGGCCCGTGCCGCCGGGCGTGCCCGGGGAGCTGTACGTGGCGGGAGACGGACTGGCCTGGGGCTACCTCCAGCAGCCCGCGCTCACCGCGGAGCGGTTCCTGCCGGATGCGTTCAGCGACGTGCCGGGAGCGCGGATGTACCGCTCCGGCGATCAGGTCCGCTGGAAGGCGGACGGCACGCTCCAGTTCCTCGGCCGCCGCGACACGCAGGTGAAGCTGCGCGGCTTCCGCGTGGAGCCGGGCGAAATCGAGGCCGTGCTCCTGGGACACCCGTCGGTGCGCGAAGCGGTGGTGCTCGCACGCGACGACATGCCGGGAGGACGGGCGCTGGTGGCCTACGTGGTGCCCCGCGCCCCGGAGGCCTCCTCGCACGCCGGGGCCTCGCCGCTGCTGGAGATCGCGGCCCTGCGCGACTGGCTGCGGGAGCGGCTGCCCGGGTACCTGGTGCCCACGGCCATCGTCCAGCGGGCCTCGCTGCCCGTCACCCGCAACGGCAAGGTGGACCGCCGCGCCCTTCCCGCCCCCGAGGCTCCGGGCACGGAGGGCGGCGCCGTCCAGCCGCGCACGGACACCGAGGCCCGGCTCGCGTCGCTGTGGAACGGGCTGCTCGGAACGAAGGGCGCGGGCCCGAAGGACGACTTCTTCGAGCTTGGCGGCCACTCGCTGCTCGCGACACAGTTGTTGTCGCGCATCCGCGCCACCTTCGCCGTGGAGCCCCGGCTCCAGGAACTCTTCGAAGCGCGCACGCTGGAGGCCCAGGCGGCGATGGTGGAGGCCGCCCTCGCCCGCGCCGTCCGGATCCAGACGCCCCCGCTGCGTCCCGTACCGCGCCAGGGGAACCTGCCGCTGTCGTTCGCGCAGCAGCGGCTGTGGTTCCTGGACCAGTACCAGCCAGGGCTTCCCGTCTACAACATCCCGGCCGCGATGCGGCTGCACGGCGCCGTGGATGAGGGGGCGTTGGAGCGCGCCTTCACGGAGCTGCTGCGCCGCCACGAATCCCTGCGCACCACCTTCGCCTCCGACGCGGGCACGCCCGTCCAGGTCATCACCCCGAAGGCGTCCTTCCCGCTGCCCGTGGAGGACCTGCGAGCGCTGGCGGAGCAGGAGCGGGAAGAGGCCGCCCGCCGCCTGTCGGAGGAGGAAGCACGACGGCCCTTCGACCTTGCCCGGGGACCGCTGCTGCGGGCCCGGCTGCTGCGGTGGTCGGAGCAGGAGCACCTGCTGCTCGTGACGATGCACCACATCGTCTCCGACGGCTGGTCCATGGCCATCCTCATCCGGGAGATGGTCGCGCGGTACGAAGCCGAGCGCTCCGGCCAGCCACTGGCGTTGCCGTCGCTGCCCGTGCAGTACGCGGACTACGCCGTCTGGCAGCGCGAATGGCTCCAGGGGGACGTGCTCCAGAGGCAGTTGGATTACTGGCGTCACCAGCTTGCAGGAGCCCCCTCGGCGCTGGAGCTGCCCACGGACCGTCCCCGGGGCGCGAACTCGCGCCAGCCGGGCGCGAACCTCCCGCTGCTGTTGCCCCGCACGCTGGCGCAGGACCTGACGGTGCTGTGCCAGCGCGAGGGCGCCACGCTGTTCATGGGCCTGCTCGCGGGCTTCCAGGCCGTGCTCTCCCGCTGGGCGGCGCAGGACGACATCAGCGTGGGTGCGCCCATCGCCGGCCGGACGCGCAAGGAGACCGAAGGGCTCATCGGCTTCTTCGTCAACACGCTGGTGCTGCGCACGAAGCTGGAAGGCAACCCCACCTTCCGCGAACTGCTGGGCCGCGTGAAGCGCGTCACGCTGGAGGCCTACGAGCACCAGGACGTGCCCTTCGAGAAGCTGGTGGAGGTGCTCCAGCCGAAGCGTCAGCTCGAAGGCACCCCGTTCTTCCAGGTGTCGCTGGTGCTGCTCAACACGCCGGCCGCGGAGCTGTCGCTGCCGGGGATGCGCATCGAATCGCTCCCGGTGGATTCGGGCACCGCGATGTTCGACCTCTCGCTCACCCTCACGGAGAAACCCGAAGGGCTGGAGGGCGGGCTGGAGTACCGCACCGACCTCTACGACAGGGCCACGGTGGAGCGCCTCATGGGGCACCTGCGCGTGCTCCTGGAGGACGCGGCGGCCCATCCGGAGCGGCGCCTGTCCGACCTGGCCCTCCTCACGGAAGCAGAGCGACAGCAGACGCTCGGCGAATGGACGCGTGCGCGCGCCGACTTCCCGCGCGACACGGCCGTCCACGCGCTGTTCGAAGCCCAGGCCCGGGCGACGCCCGACGCCGTGGCCGTGGAGCATGACGGCGGCACCGTCACCTACCAGCGGTTGGAGGCACGCGCGTCCGGGCTTGCCCGGCACCTGCGGACGCTCGGCCTTCCCACCGGAGCACGGGTGGCCCTGTTCCTGGAGCGCTCGCACGCGCTGCCCGTGGCGATGCTGGGCACCCTCAAGGCCGGCGCGACCTATGTGCCGCTGGACTCCGCCTCACCGCCGGAACGGCTCGCCTTCCAGTTGGAGGACGCGGGCGTCACGGTGCTCCTCACCGAGCCACGGCTGCGCGACCGCCTGCCCGCCTTCAAGGGGCGCATCATCGAGGTCGAGTCCGCCCCTCGGTCCGACACCGGAGGGACGCCGCTCCCCGACGTGGATCCGGACGTGCCCGCGTACGTGCTCTACACGTCCGGCAGCACAGGCCAGCCCAAGGGCGTGCTGATCTCCCATCGCTCGCTGGCGAACCATGCGACGTGGATGGGGACCACCTTCAGGCTGGGAGCCGGGGACCGGCAGCTCCAGTTGGCGGCCCTGGGCTTCGACGCCTCCGCCGCGGAGCTCTTCTCCACGCTCCTGTCCGGCGCCACGCTCGTGCTCGCGCCCCCCGAGGCCCAGCGCGATGTCGCGCTCCTGGCGGACACGCTGTCCCAGCAGCGCATCACCGTCCTCCAGGCCGTGCCCTCCGTGCTGCGCCTCCTGGTGGTGGAGCCCGCGTTCGCGAAGGCCACGCACCTGCGCCTGCTCTTCTGCGGCGGTGAAGTGCTGACGCCGGACCTGGCCACGCGGCTGCGTGCGGTGGCGCCGGCGGTCCGGCTCATCAATGCCTACGGTCCCACGGAGACGACCATCGACGCGACGTGGTCGCCTGTCACCGGCGAGGAGTCCGGCGCGACGGTGCCCATCGGCCGTCCGGTGGCCAACGCGGAGGTCTACGTGCTGGACACCGCGCAGGGGCCCGTGCCCATCGGCGTCCCGGGAGAGCTGCACCTGGGCGGCGTGCCCCTGGCGCACGGCTACCTGGGCCGTCCCGCCCTCACCGCGGAACGCTTCATCCCCCACCCCTTCGCCACCGAGCCCGGCGCCCGGCTGTACCGCTCAGGAGACCGGGTCCGCTGGCTGCCCGACGGACGCCTCCAGTTCCTCGGCCGGCTCGACCAGCAGGTGAAGCTGCGAGGCCTGCGCGTCGAGCCCGGCGAGGTCGAAGCAGCGCTCCTCCTGCACCCCGATGTGCGCGAAGCCGCGGTCGTGGTCCGCGACGATGGGGCCCACGGCCCCGCGCTGGTGGCCTACGTCGTCTCCCGCACCCAGCCCCGGGTGGAAGCCGAAGCGCTGCGCGCCGTCCTGCGGCGCACCCTGCCGGAAGCCCTGATGCCTGCGGCCTTCGTGGCGCTGGACGCCCTCCCCCGGACCGCCAGCGGCAAGCTGGACCGACGCACCCTTCCCTCCTCCGAGTCGCAGCGCGCCAGCGAGGCCTTCATCGCCCCGCGCACGGACACGGAGCGCCGCCTCGCCGCGCTCTGGCGGGAAGTGCTCGGGCAGGACGCGGTGGGCGCGACGGACGACTTCTTCGCGCGCGGCGGACACTCGCTGCTCGCGACGCGGTTGCTGTCACGCCTCCGCGCGGCCTTCCAGGTGGAGCTGCCGCTCCAGGCCCTCTTCGAGGCCCGCACGCTGGAGGAACAAGCCCTGCGCGTGGAAGCCCTGATGCGGGAGGGAACCTCGCTCCAGGCTCCTCCGCTGCGCCCCGCGCCGCGCGAGGAGCGCATGCCGCTGTCGTTCGCGCAGCAGCGGCTGTGGTTCCTGGATCAGCTCGAACCGGGCACGGCCACGTTCAACATCCCCGTCGCCCTGCGCGTGGAGGGAGCGCTGGACGTGCGCGCGCTGGAACACTGCGTCCAGGAGGTGGTGCGCCGGCACGAGTCCCTGCGCACCGTCTTCCAGGCGGGCCCCGACGGACCGTCGCAGGTCGTCCTGCCCGCGCTCGCGCTGCCTCTCGAAGAGGTGGACCTGCGGGCGCTGCCGCCTGACGCCCGGGATGCGGAAGCCCACCGCCTGGAGGTGGAAGAGGCCCTGAAGCCCTTCGACCTGGCCCGGGGACCGCTGCTGCGGGCCCGGCTCCTGCGGCTGCGGGAGGACGCCTGGAGGGTGTTGCTGACGATGCACCACATCGCGTCGGACGGCTGGTCCATGGA
The DNA here is from genome assembly GCF_003611635.1 of Corallococcus terminator. Taxonomy (GTDB): domain Bacteria; phylum Myxococcota; class Myxococcia; order Myxococcales; family Myxococcaceae; genus Corallococcus; species Corallococcus terminator. The sequence continues at coordinate 27,496 of NZ_RAVZ01000055.1, forward strand.
CGTGCTGGTACAGGAGGTGGGCGCGCTGTACGTCGCACACCAGCAGGGTCGTCCCTCGCCACTCACGCCCCTGGCCATCCAGTACGCGGACTACGCGCTCTGGCAGCGCCAGTGGCTGCGAGGCGACCTGCTGGAGAAGCAACTGGATTACTGGCGCCACCAGTTGGCGGGAGCCCCGGCCGTGCTGGAGCTGCCGTTGGATCGGCCCCGTCCAGCGATGCGCGCCCACCGGGGCGGCATGGTGGCACGGACGGTGGAGCCGGCCCTCGTCGCCGGACTGGAGACGCTGGCCCAGCGCGGACGGGCCACGCTCTTCATGGCGTTGATGGCGGCCTTCCAGGGCCTGCTGCACCGCTACAGCGGACAGACGGACGTGGTGGTGGGCACCGACGTGGCCAACCGCGGCGCCAGGGAGACCGAAGGCCTCATCGGCTTCTTCATCAACCAGCTCGTGGTGCGGCTGCGCATGGACGGCAACCCCACCTTCCTGGAGCTGCTGGAGCAGACGCGGCGCGTGTCGCTGGGCGCCTTCGCGCACCAGGACCTGCCCTTCGAGGAGGTGGTGCGCGCCATGAACCCGGAGCGCAGCCGCGCGCACGCGCCGCTGTTCCAGGTGAAGCTCATCCTCCACAACACGCCACGCACGGTGCTGGAGCTGCCCGGCCTGCGCTTGAGCATGGAAGAGGTGAACACCGCCGCCGCGAAGCTGGACCTGACCCTGTCCGTGACGCCCACGCCCGAAGGCCTGGTGTGCGTCTGGAGCTACGACCGGGACCTCTTCGACGAGTCCACCATCGAGCACATGGCGGAGCGCTTCCAGGCGGTGCTCGCGAGCATCGTCACGCACGCCGGGGCCCTGCGCCTGTCGGACCTCCCGCTGCTGCCGGAGCCGGAGCGTCAGCGGCTCCTCGGGACATTCAACGACACCGCGCTCCCATACGCGGAGCGCTGCATCCACGACCTCATCGCTGAACAGGCGGCACGGACGCCGGAGGCGCTGGCGGTGGTGGCCCCGGACGGAACGCTCACCTACGCGGTGCTGGAGCGACGGGCCAATCAGCTCGCGCACCTGCTCCAGCGACACGGCGTCGCGCCGGAGACGCGCGTGGGCCTGTTCGTGGAGCGGCGGGCGCACGCGCTCGTGGGCCTCCTGGGCATCCTCAAGGCGGGCGGGGCCTACGTGCCGTTGGATGCGGGCGCGGCCAGTACCCCGGAGCGCATGCGGCAGGTGCTGAAGGGCGCGGGCGTGCAGGTCCTCGTCACGGAGGAAGCGCTGGCGGACGCGCTGCCTTCGCAGGGCGAGCTGAAGGTGCGCCTGGATGCGAATGACGGGCTGCTGGACGCGCAGCCCCAGGAGGCGCCCCACACGGGCGTCCTTCCGGGCAACGCGGCCTACGTCATCTACACGTCGGGCAGCACCGGCCAGCCCAAGGGCGTGGTCATCGAACACCGTCAGCTCGCCTGCTACGTGGCGGGCGTCAGCGACCGGCTGGGGCTGCCTCAAGGCATGTCGTTCGCGACGGTGTCCACGCTGGCGGCGGACCTGGGCCACACGGCGGTGTTCCCCACGCTGTGCGCGGGCGGCGCGGTGCACCTGGTGGGCCGGGACACGGCGACGGATGCGGGAAGGCTGGTGGCGTATGGCCGGGCGCATGAGGTGCAGGGCTTGAAGATCGTCCCCACGCACCTGGAAGCCCTGCTCGCGGGCCAGGACGCGCAACGGCTGCTGCCGCGTCGCCGGCTGGTGCTGGGCGGAGACACGGTCTCGTGGACGCTGGTGGAAAGGGTCCACGCGCTGGCCCCCGACTGCGAGGTGTTCAACCACTACGGCCCCACGGAGACGACGGTGGGCGTGCTCGCGCAGCGGGTGGAGCGCGGCGGGCGCACACCGGGGACGCGGTCGGTGCCGCTGGGCCGTCCGCTGGGCAACGTGCGCGTGTACGTGCTGGATGCGTACGGGCAGCCGGTGCCCACGGGCGTGCCGGGAGAGCTGTTCATCGGCGGCGCGAGCGTGGGCCGGGGCTACCTGGGCCGGCCGGACCTGACGGCGGAGCGCTTCGTGCCGGACGGCTTCGCGGCGCAGCCGGGCGCACGCATGTACCGGACGGGAGACCGGGTGCGCTGGCTGCACGATGGTCGCATCGAGTTCCTGGGCCGCGCGGACCACCAGCTCAAGATTCGCGGCTACCGCGTGGAGTTGGGCGAAGTGGAGGCCGTGCTCGCCCGCCATCCGGACGTGAGCGAGTGCGTGGTGGTGGCGCGCGACGACGCGTCCCAGGGCCGGCAACTCATCGCCTACGCGGTGGGCCGCTTCGAGAAGGCACTGGAGGAGCCCGCATTGCGCGCGCACCTGACGGCGCGGCTGCCGGACTACATGGTGCCCGCGACGTTCGTGGTGCTGGAGGCCCTGCCCCGCACGTCCAACGGCAAGGTGGACCGCAAGGCGCTGCCGGAACCGTCCCGCACCCACGAGGACACCAGCCACGTCGAGCCCCGCACGCCCACCGAACAGCGGCTGGCGGCGCTGTGGAGGGACCTGCTGGGCGTGCCGCGCGTGGGCGCGCACGACAGCTTCTTCGACCTGGGCGGCCACTCGCTGCTGGCCACGCAGGTGGTGGCCCGGGCGGCGTCGCTGTTCAGCGTGAGGCTCGCGGTCGTCGACCTCTTCGAGGCACCGACGCTGGAGGGGCTGGCCGCGCGCATCGACGCAGGGACGTCCTCGGACTCGCCGCTGGTGATGTTGCGCAAGGGAGGCGAGCGCACGCCCTTCTTCTGCGTGCATCCGGTGGGAGGCAGCGTGCTGGGCTACCTGGAGCTGGCGCGGCGCATGGATCCAGCCCAGCCCTTCTACGGCCTCCAGGTGCCGAAGGACGGTGCCGGAGCGACGGTGGAGGCCATGGCCACGCGCTACCTGGAATCGGTGCGCGGCGTGCAGCCGTCGGGACCGTACCGCCTGGGCGGCTGGTCCATGGGCGGACGCGTGGCGTACGAGATGGCCCGCCAGCTCCGCGCCCGGGGTGAAGCGGTGGAGATGCTCGTCGTCATCGACGCGATGGGCGAGGAGCCCGCCTCCGACCAGGCCCTCACCCCGGACGAAGCCGTGGGCCAGCAGGTGCTGGAGTTCGCGGCGCACCTGTCACGGCTGGCGGACATGCACCCGCGCGCGGCGGAGGTGCTGCGATGGGTGGATCCGGTGGAGCTGCGCCAGGTGCTGGGAGCAACGCCCGACGTGGGCATCGGCATGGGCCTGGAGGAGGCGGCCCACGAGGAACTGCGTGAGCTGTGGCACCGCTTCAGGGTGAACCAGGGCGCCACGAGGACCTATGTCCCCGGGCCGTATGACGGGGCGCTGGTCCTGCTCCGGGCCGAACAGGGCCCGGAGGCTCCGGCGGAACTCGGCTGGGGGACGCTCGCACGCGGTGGGGTGACGGTGCACACCGTGCCGGGAGACCACTTCACCCTCGTCCGTCCGCCCCACGTGGACGCGCTGGCCGAACGGCTGCGGACTCTGCTCGCCGCCCCGTCCAGTTCGGACGGAAAGTACGGGTAGCCACAGCCACGCGGAGCATCCGCCCGCGCATCGACACCGAGTCCCTGAGCTCCGTGGGCGCAGCGTCCAAACCTGTCCGACAGTCGGACAGGTTGCGCAGGATGGAGCCCGGCACCTCCCTCCCGGCGCACTTCTCGGCAGGTTGAAATCCAGGGTGGATGGAACCCGGAGAGCCTCATTTGTCCGGCTTCATGGGAAGGGCTTGCGCATGGCAGGCGGGGCACGCCCCTCTGCGCCACGGTGTCCCTGGCGGCTGGCGCGATTTGGTGACGAACTTCTCGCGACCCACCTAGCATCAGGCCCGCGCCCTCCGCCGAAAGCCGCTCCCCTGAACACGCCTGAATCGCGTCACCTCGCCGGCCTGGACCTGCTCCGGGGACTGGCCATCGTCCTCGTCGTCCTCTTCCACCACCCGCGTCCCCCGGACCACGAGACCTACCGGATGGTCGCCAACTTCGGTTGGACGGGCGTGGAGCTGTTCTTCGTGCTCAGCGGCTTCCTCATCGGCGCGCAGTTCCTGGAGCCGTTGGCGAAGGGCGAGACACCGTCGCTGCGGCGCTTCTACCTGCGACGCGCGCTGCGCATCCTGCCGCCCTTCCTCGTCGTGCTGGGGCTGTACGTGTTCGTGCCCGCCTGGAGCGAGCGGCCCTTCGTGACGCCCGCGTGGCGCTTCCTCACCTTCACGCAGAACTTCGGCCTGCACCGCAACGGCTTCTCCCATGCGTGGTCGCTGTGCGTGGAGGAGCACTTCTACCTGGTGCTGCCGCTCACCCTGCTCGCGCTGCGCGGGCGTGCCCGGGCGCCGTATGTGCTCGCGGGCGCGGTGGCCGTGATGCTGGGCGGGATGCTCCTGCGCGGCGGGCTGTGGCTGCACCTCTTCGGGAGCCTGGGCCCCGACGACCTGGCCTGGCGTGACTACGACACGTTCCTCTACTACCCGACGTACGCGCGGCTCGACGGGCTGCTGTGCGGTGTGCTGCTCGCCACCGTGCGCGTCTTCCGGCCCGCCCTGTGGCAGCGCTGGACGCAGCGGCCCGGCGTGCTGCTGCCGGGGTTCGGGCTGCTGTGCCTGGGGGGCGCGGCGTACGTGAACCAGCAATACAACCGGGAGTTCTCCTTCGCCGTGCTGGCCTTCCCACTGGCCGCGCTCGGGTACGCGGCGCTGCTGGTGTCGATGGCCGGACCCGCCGTCTCGCGCGTCTGCGCCCGCATCCCGGGCGTGCGGACCTTCGCCGTGCTGAGCTTCACCGTCTACCTCACGCACAAGTCCATGCAGCACCTGGTGCGCGTCGCCCTGGAGCCTTACGGCCTGGGCACGTTCCACGTCGTCACGCTGGTCGGCGGGGCCGTGGCGGTGCTGCTCGCGTCGCTCCTCCTGCACCACGGGGTGGAGCGGCCCGCATTGCGCTGGCGTGAACGGCTGGAGCGGAGACTCACCGGCAAGGAACACCGGGTCAGCCCCGCCCTGCGTTAGGGCCGGGCTTCTGCCCGACAGAAGCCAGGGCCAGGGAGGAGCCCTGGGCCCACGAGCTCCGCGCGTCCCGCGCGCGCTACACCTTCGCCATGCGCCCCTTCCTGACGGCGACGTGGCGGTACCTGCTGATGCTCAACTACGAGGTGGACCCGGCGGTGCTGCGGCCCCTCGTCCCCCGTGGAACCGAACTGGACGCGTGGCAGGGCCACACGTTCGCGAGCATGGTCGGCTTCCGCTTCCTCGACACCCGCGTGCGCGGCCTCGCGGTGCCCTTCCATCGGGACTTCGACGAGGTGAACCTGCGCTTCTACGTGCGCCGCCAGGGCCCCGAGGGCTGGCGGCGCGGCGTGGTGTTCGTGCGCGAAATCGTCCCCAAGCTCGCCATCGCCACCGTGGCGCGCGTCCTCTACAACGAGCCCTACGTCGCGCTCCCCATGCGCCACGCCGTGAACATGGACGGCGCCGACACGGGCGCGCCCGGCCACGTCGAGTACGCCTGGAAGTCCCAGGGCCGCTGGCACCAGCTCTCGGCCCGGACGCTCGGGAGCCCGGCGGAGAGCACGCCCGGCTCGCAGGAGGAATTCATCACCGAGCACTACTGGGGCTACACCGCCCAGCGCGACGGCGGCTGCGCGGAATACCGCGTGGAGCACCCGCGCTGGACCGTCTGGCGGGCCCAGGACACCGCCTTCGACTGCGACGTGGCCCGCTTCTACGGTCCCGCCTTCTCCGAGTGCCTCCGGGGAAATCCCCACTCCGCCTTCGTGGCCACCGGTTCGGAGGTGTCGGTCTTCCCAGGAAATGAACTCCTCCCCTTGCCAAGCCCGTAGGAATCAATATTCTCAATCCAGAAATTGATTTTCTGAACCCCAACGCCCATGCCGACCACCCAAAGCCCCTGGCCCGTCCCGACCCGCTGTCCCGTCTGTGGAGGCGGCACCGTCATCGAACGGGTGCGCTGCGAGGGGTGCGAGTCCGCAGTGGAGGGGCGCTTCACGACGGGGTGGGTGCAGCAGTTGTCGCCGGAGCAGCTCGCCTTCGTGCGGGTGTTCATGGGCTGCCGGGGGAAGATCAAGGACGTGGAGCAGGCCCTGGGCCTCTCCTATCCGACGGTGGTGGCGCGACTGGACGACGTGGTGGAGGCGCTGGGCAGCACGCCGGGCGCACCGTCCGCGCCCCCGCCGCCGCCTCCCGCCCGCGAGCGCGCATCCCCGCGCCGGGCCCAGATTCTCGATGACCTCGCGGCCGGGCTCATCGATGCGGATGAGGCCGCCCAACGCCTCAAGAAGGCACGGGAGTAATGCCCATGATGCACCCCGAAGAGACGCCGTCCCCTGAGTCCTCCGCTTCCGCGCGCGACGGTGCCCAGCGCCACGCGATTCCCTGGGGACAGCAGGCGGAGCTGGAGCTGCATGCGACGGCCGCCGCGCTCGTCGTGTCGCCGTTGGCGGAGGGAGAGAAGCCCTACCTCGTCACGCACGGCCGGGTGGAGGCGCGCATCCGCGAGCACGGGCGGGTGACGAAGGTGGAGCTGGTGCCGCGCGAGGCGGGCTTCCTGTCGTTGTTCTGGCGCCAGGGCGGACACGCGGAGCTGTTCGTGCCGGCCAACGTGCACGCGCGGCTGAAGCTGGACGCGGGCGCGGTGCGCGTCTCCGGACTGAAGGACTGCGCGCTGGAGCTGTCCACGGACGCTGGCACGGCGAGCCTGCGCGACGTGCACGGCAAGCTGACCCTGCGCACGGGCGCGGGCCGCATCGTCGGAGAGCGCGTGGGCGGCACGCTGCACGTCCAGGCCGACGCGGGCGCGGTGAAGCTGGACGTGGACGCGCTGGACGTGGGCGAGCACCGCATCGGCACGAAGGTGGGCGCGGTGGAGCTGCGGCTGGTGCCGGGGCTGGATGTGAACGTCGTGGCCCGCTCCTCGCTGGGCGCGGCGCACACGCGTTATCCCTCCAACCCCCAGGCCGCCACGACGCTGCTCATGGAGACGGAGCTGGGGTCTGTGCGCATCCGCGAGTCGGGCCGGGCGCGTCCCGAGGAGGAAGGGAGCGAAACCTCGTCGTGGGAAGAGGACTCGCTGCGCTGGCAGCGCCAAGCGGAGCGCTGGCAGCGCCGCGCCGAACGCCACGCCAACCAGTGGGCGCACGCCTGGGCGAACTCCTGGGGCGCGCCGCCCTGGTCGCATCACGGCCACCACCACGGCCCCCGGCATCACCGGGCGGAGCCGCCTCCCACGCCTCCTACGTCCGGCGGCATCCCCGAGGCGGAGATGCGCCGCGTGTTGGACCTGGTGGAGGCGGGAAAGCTCAGCGCGGAGGATGCGCAGAAGCTGCTGACGGCGATGCAGCGATGAGGCTCATGCCCCGCGGCCCCTTCGAGCGCGCTCCGGGACCGTCACGGTTGCTCTACAGCACGCCGGATTGCGCCCAGTCCCTGGACGCGTTCCAGGAGTCGCTCACGGAGACGATCGATTGGTGTGGCCCCCGGGCCCGACGGGAGACGGCGGCCACCTGCCTGCGCACGCCTTCCTTGAGGCCCCGGCTCCTGGTGGACGAGCATCGCTTCAGCGCCCTGGAGCATGTTCACCGGGAGCGGGGACATGCCGTGAAGCGTGCCTCACCGGAGCCCGCGTCCCCACGAGCGCCTGGCGATCTGGGGGGAGGCCGGTTGCTGGTCTTCTTTCCAGATGACACGACTTCCGACGGCGGGGCCGCGATGGCGACAGGCGGTTTCTTCGACGACGACAATGTCCCGCCCTGGGACACCTGGGTGGGCATGTTCCGCGAGGATCCCGAACCGGCCCAGCAGTCGGAGGATTACGTCATCAGTTGGGTGCCGCCGGTCTTCGTGGAGGCCGTGGCCCAGGGCATCCAGGCGAATCCGGAGTCCTGCATCCAGTGGCTGGAGGACTCGACGACCCTCATGGCTCAGCGACTGAAGGACCTTCGCTGACCGCTTCCCACCGGGCCTCTCCCGACAGGAAGCAGAAAGGCGTCGGAGCGTCTAGCGGACGCCACCGACGCCTGGGCGGACCGAGCGCTCAGGCGCCCTGGGTGAGGAAGCGGAAGGGCCGCACGCAGTCCTCGCGGGTGCACCGGAAGACGTAGCCCCGGCCGTTGTCCCCGAACTCCAGGCCGTACGGCATCGCGGCGAGCTGCGCGACGAAGCGCATGGGCGCGTCACAGCACTCGGGCGTCGCGTCACCGTTGAGCCAGCCGGGCACGCCGCCCACCTTGCTCTCCGGCGCCTCTTCCTGCGCGCGGTCCAACGCGGCCAGTTGTTCGTCGCTGGCCTCGTTGACGTCCACCGACAGGGCCTCGGTGTCCTCGGTGGCGGGCTCGAAGCCGAGCATCCACTCGGCGTAGGGCTTCACGCCTTCTGGGGACTCGACGACGACGGGCGCGCCCGCCATCACCGGCACCGCGGCGTTGGCGCCCTCCTCCGGGTCCCAGCGGAAGCAGACGGAGTCGGGGTTCTCACACTGGAAGACGTGGACCGACGCGTAGGGCGCCAGGTCCAGCCGGCCTTCGATGTGCGGAAGCTGGAAGAGGAAGCGCAGCGGCTTGCCGCACATCTCGCAGACGGGCCAGTCCAGGGGACCGGGCGCCTGGGGCGTGCCGCCCACCTTCAGGAGGGGCACGCCATCGGTGCGGAGGGGAACGAGCGCCCACAAGGGCGCGACGGGAAGAGGCATGCGACGGACTCTAGAAGTCCGCGATGCGCTCCGACAACGTCGGGTCGTCCACGAAGGGGTTGCGGTTCTGCTGGACGGCCTCGATGCCGTCGTTGCGCTTCACTTCCGCGGCGTCGACCTTGTCCAGCGTGTTCCACTGCTTGAGGACGGACTCCTCATCCGGCGGAATGGGCTTGTTGTACACGGTGGAGAAGTAGAACAGCGCGCGAGCGACGTTGCCCTTGTGCGCATCGGGCGGCTCGAAGACGGTGCGGCCCTTCTCGTCGGTGCCGAACTTGGCGCCGTTCTCCGTCCACTTCACGTTCTTCACCGTGCCGAACGGGTAGTTGCCCCGGATGGAGTTGGCCTTGCTGTCGGTGGGGAACAGGTGGTGCAGGTCCGCCTTTGCCGCGCCCGTGGCACCCTTGGACTGCGGCCAGGTGTGCTCGGTGTTCATCACGTTGCTGTTGGGAATCTTGTCCGTCTTCACTTCCTTGCCCGTGTAGACGCACTTGACGAAGCCGTCATGGTTGTCGAGCGTGGTGAAGATGACCTTGCGCGCGCCGTTGTAGCCCAGGTCCTTGTGCTTGGAGACCGCGTCGTGCAGGGCCTTGATGAGGATCTTGTCCTTCAGGCCGTCGTAGCGCGGGTCCGGACCGGCCGGCGTGAAGTCGTCCACCGGCGCCGCCTGCTTGAAGGGGGCCTTCTTCGGGGCGGCGGTCTCGAAGCTGGAGGCCGACGTGGTGCGGGGCGCGGAGAGCGGGCGGGACGAGATGATCATGACGGCCCTCGGATTCGAGGTGGGGGATGACCCATTCTCGCCCACCGGCGGCCCCGGTTGCGTGGCCCCCTGCATTTTCCCTCCGTCCCGGTTGGTTTTTCCGCCCCAACCCGTGACATCCCCGGAAATGGGC
>NZ_RAVZ01000560.1 GCF_003611635.1 Corallococcus terminator
GACCCCAGCGTCCCAACCAGCAGGACCGCCCCCGTCCACCGCCACCCGCCGTGCCTCATATGACGAACACCTCACACACTCAAAGGCGGAGCACCCAGGCGGGCACCCCGTGATGCGGGAGTCCTAGGCAAGGAGGGTGCCAGCCCTCCGGGATGGGACAACCGTCGGGGAGCGTCGAAGGGAGTCGCTTGTTGGACAGCGGGTGGGCAAAGGATTGCCCACGGTGCGCACCCGGGAGTCCCGAAGGGCCCCGCAACCGTGCTAGGGCCTCGACAATGGCTGGGAACGACGCACGCGGCCGCACCCCGCTGTCCCTCGTGGGACAGGAGCCGGATCTCGTCTTCTACACGCGGCAGGCGACCGAACACGGCTCGCCCGTGCTGGTGCTGGGCGCCGCCAATGGCCGCGTGCCCTGGGCCCTGGCCGGCCACGGCTTCGCCACCGTGGGCGTGGATCCGTCGGACGTGATGATCCGCTCCGCCGAGGAGCGCCGCGCCTCCGAACCCCCCGAAGTCTCCGAGCGCACGCGCCTGCTGGCCCAGGACCTGCGCACGCTCCGGCTGCCGGAGAAGTTCCCGCTGGTGCTCGCCCCGCAGCACGCGCTGGGACTGATGCCCGGCCGCGATGACGTGGAGGCGTTCCTCGCCACCGTCGTCCACCACCTGGCCCCCGGCGGCACCTTCGTCTACGACGTGCTCAACGCCCCGCGCGAACCGGTGCTGCCGCGCGACGAGGACGAGCCCGGCTCCGCCGTGGAGCCCCGCCGGCCGCTGTTCGCCCTGCACCTGCGCGAGCGGCGCGCACCCGGCGGCCCAAGCCCCATCCGCCGCCTCAAGCTGCGCCACTTCCTCCCCGAGGAGCTGGAGGCCGCCCTCACCTCCAGTGGCCTCACCCCCCGCGAGCGCTTCGGCCGCTTCGACGGCAAGCCCTTCGACCTGGAGGACCTGCGCCACATCGGCGTCGCGGGGCTGTGACGCCGCCCCGGAGCCTTGGCGCTGGCTTCAGCGCTCGAAGCGGTAGCCCAGCCCCCGCACGGTGAGGAAGTGCCTGGGCGCTTCCGGGTCGGTTTCGAACTTCAGCCGCAACTGGCGCATGAAGTTGTCCACCGTGCGCGCGCTGCCCTCGTAGTGGTAGCCCCACGCGCCGGACAGCAGCTCCTCGCGGGTGAAGGTGCGGCCCGGGTGCGCCAGGAAGTGCGCCAGCAGCTTGAACTCCTGCGCCGTCAATTCCACCGGCTGCCCGTCGCGCGCCACCGTGCGCAGCGCCAGGTCCACCTTCACGTCTCCGAACGTCACCGGCGGCGCGCTGGTGCCCGTGGCCCCGAACCTGCGCCGGAGCACCGCCTTGATGCGCGCGAGCAACTCCTGGAGCCCGAAGGGCTTCACCACGTAGTCGTCCGCGCCCAGGTTGAGGCCCAATATCTTGTCCGACTCCTGGCCCCTCGCGGAGAGCACCACCACGGGCGTGTCGCGGCCCCGCTGGCGCAGCTCGCGGATGACCTCGTAGCCGTTGAGCTCCGGGAGCATCAGGTCCAACACCAGCAGGTCCGGCGCTTCGTCCAGCGCCTTGGCCAGGCCCGTGCGGCCGTCCTGCGCCTGGAGCACTTCGTAGCCTTCGAAGCGCAGGTTCATGGACACGCCGGTGAGGATGGACAGGTCGTCCTCCACCACCAGGATGCGGCGCGGCTTCTCGTCGGGCGTGCTCATGCGCGGCCCGCCGGGAGCTGGATGGTGAAGCGGCTGCCCTGGCCGGGCTCGCTCTGCACGTCGATGCGGCCTCCGTGCGCCTCCACGATGCGCTTGCTGATGGCGAGCCCCAGGCCACTGCCCTCCGTCTTGCGCGTGAGCAGGTTGTCCACGCGGTAGAAGCGCTCGAAGATGCGCTTGCGGTCCTTCCTGGCGATTCCCACCCCGTTGTCCTCCACCGACAGGTTCACGTGTCTGCCGTCCCTGAGCGCCTTTAGCGCGATCTTCCGGTTCGTCGGCCCGCTGTACTTGTACGCATTCTGCAACAGGTTGAGCAGCGCGCCCGACACCGCGACGCGGTCCATCTCCACCGGAGGCAGGCCGCCGGCCACCTCCACGCTCAACTCCATTTCGTCTCCCAGCCGCTGCGCGCGGAAGGCCGCCACCGCCGCGTCCACCACGTCCGTCACCGGCACGGATTCGCGCTGGTACACCTTGCGGCCGCTCTCGATGCGGGCCCAGTCCAACACCCGCTCGATCAGGTCCGACAGGCGCTCCGTCTCACGCGTGAGCAGGTCCAACACCTCCTGCATCTGCGCGGGGTCCTTCAGCCGGCCCAGCGCCAGCGTTTCGATGAACATGCGGATGGAGGTGAGCGGCGTGCGCAGCTCATGGCTCACCAGCGACACGAAGTCCGTCTTCATGCGCGACAGGCGCGCCTCGCGGTAGAGCACGCGGCCGGTGTAGATGACGCCAAACGTGAGCGTCAGGTAGAACAAACCCAGCAGCACGCCGTACACGGCGCGGTTGCGCGTGGAGGTGCTCGCCACGGGGTCCTCGCCGGTGGGCAGCACCACCAGCCGGAAGTCCTGCAACGGCGCGGACAGCACCCGCTCCGCGAGCACCGGCGGCCCCAGCGCGTTCTGCCGCGCCTGCGCCACCTCCGACATCAGCCGGTTGACGAGCCCGCCCTCGCCGGATGTGTCGCGCGGCACCGGCAGGAGCGTGAAGCGCACCGGCTCCGACGTGGCGCGTCCCTGCGCCTTCTCCGACAGCAGGCTGTCCAGCGCGACGGCGGACAGCCGCACGCCCTGCACCGTGGTGCCCTTGCGCTCGGCGGCCACCATCACCGCCCGGTTGCCCGGGGCGAGCGAGAACACGGTGGGCACCGTGGGCAGCGAGGCGGCCTCCGGCACCAGCGCCGCCAGGGACTCCGCGAGCTGCGGATCCTTCGTGCGCACCAGGCCGTTCTCCACGTGGAAGGTGCCCTCCGGGTCGGACAGCTCCTGGTCATCCGGCAGCAGGAACGCCAGCCGTCCGCCCTCCACCGCCTCCAGCCGTCCGCTGTTGAGCGCGCGGGGCACCTCCGCGGACAGGTCCGCGAGCGTGCCGCGCCAGGCGGCCTCCAGGCGTTTCTCCACCGCGGCGCGTTCGTTGATGATGGCCACGACGCCGAAGCCCGACAGGCCGGCCGACGGCAGCACGACCAGCAGGATGAGCAGCGCGAACGTGCGCCGGAAGCTGAGGATGACGGGCGCGGGGCGTAACACGACCTCCGTGTCTACACGCGACGGGGGCGGGGTGCTCGGGGCATTTGG
>NZ_RAVZ01000561.1 GCF_003611635.1 Corallococcus terminator
CCATCCCCTCCACCATCGACTCCAGGTACTCGCGCAGCTCTCTGTCCAGCTTGCGCATCTGTGCAGGGGTCATGACCTCGACGTAGATCATGCCCCTCGACTCGACGCAACTGACTGAGTAGTACTAAGGCGAAGGACGGGAAGGCCGCGCCCGTTGCACCGACCACCCCCGCCGCTCCGGCCGCCCCCGGCAAGGGCGGGTAGGGCGCGTCGCGAGCGGGAAGGGCAGGGCCCCTGGCATCGGGGCCCCTGCCTGGCGGCCGGGCGCGCGGGGCCACCCCCCGAGACGCGCTAATGCAACCTGGCCTGCAGCGACTTGACCCACGCCAGACGGCCGTTCCGCGTCCGGGCCTGCTCGAGTGCGGCGCGTGCGCCCGCGAGGTCCCCCGACGCGGCGAGCACGTGGCCGCGGAGGGCGAGGAGGCGCGGGTCCTCCGGCGTGAAGGTCAGGGACTTGTCGATGGCGGCGCGCGCCCGGGCGAGGTCGGCCGCCAGCGGCGAGGGCCGCGCGAGCACGACCTCCGTCTCCAGGCGCCAGCCGTCGGGGCTGCTCGCATCCTCGGCCTTCATGAGCTGCGCGTACCGGTCCGCGGTGGTGAGGGCCGGCAGGGGGTCGAGCCCGCGGCCCGCCAGCCACGCCGCGCGGTGCAGCTCGACCTCCGCCATCCGGCCCCGCATCGCCGGGTAGACCCCGGCCTTCACCACCTTCTCGAGCAGCGGCCTGGCCCGAGCGAACTCGGGCCCGGGGTCCCGTCCCGCCAGCACCGCGGCCTGGACCTCGAGCACCTCGAGCTCGGCGAGCTGGGCGGCGGCGACGATGTCGGTGTCGACGCGCGTCCGCAGCGTCGCGGCCCAGGGAGCCACCGCGGCCAGCGCGTCGCCGGGCCCCCGTCCCTCGAGGAGCACGGACTCGGCCCAGAGGACCGCAATCTGCACGCCGAAGCCGGCGAGCGCCGACTGGCCCTCGCCCCTCGAGAAGGCCTCGCCGATGATGTGGGCCGCCTCCGCATAGCGCGCGTCGGCCGCCTCGCCGGCGGACCAGCGCCGGGTGGCGTCCTGGCGTATGGCCTGGGCGAGCATGATGCGCGATACGATGGGGCGGTCTCCAATCTCCGCCACCCGGCGCGCCGCGACGAGCGCCGCCTCGATGTCCCCGGTCGAGTCGCCGCCGCGGATGCCGGTGGTCTCGGCGCGGTCCGCGTACATCTGCGAGAGCAGTGAGGGCGGGACGCTCGACTCGGGAGAGAGCTCGCCCGCGCGCGTCGCCGCCGCGATGCCCGTCTCCCAGGCCCAGCCCACCTCGTAATGGGCATCGCGCAGCTCGCGCGCGTAATTGAGGCAGGCCCAGGCGAGCCGCTCCCATGCGGAGCGGTTCGAAGGCGCGGCCCGCGTCGCGGCGTCGGCGGAGGTGACCGCGGCGAGGAGGCTCGGGCCCGGGTCGGTGCCGAGCATGCGTGCGAGCCGCCCCTTCTCCGCGAAAATCTCGGAGCGCACGACCAGCAGGTCCGGGTCCTTCGGGTCCAGGGCGAGCCCCTCGGCGAGGACCGCGAGCGCCGGGTCGAAGCGGTCGGCGCGGACCGGCTCGCGCTGCTGGCGGACCATGCCCTCGTGCATGAGCGCCTGGGCGAGCAGGAGGCGGGGGCGGGGGGCGCTGCGTCCTATCTCCGCCGCGCGCCGGAGCGCCGGGAGGGCCTCGGCGAGGGGCGTGAGCGTCCCGTCATGGTCTCGCGTCTCGTAGACCTCGAGGGAGCGGCGCAGCCAGGACTCGCCCTCGAGTGTGCTCGCCTCAAGCGGGTCGGCCCCGGCCTCGCGCGCCCCCCGGGCGAGCGCGGCGGCGTCGGCATGGCGCTCCTCCACGAGCGCGATGCGGGCCTCGAGGAGGTCGCGGTCGGCGCCGGTCGCGGCGGGGACGAGCCGCAGGCGCGCCACGGCGGGCTCGCGGAAGCGCGCCCGGAGCGCGGCAATTCGGCCCTCCTTCCGCTTCGGGTCGTCGATGCGCGGGAGCTGAGCGCGCTCGCGCGCGTAGCGCTCGCCGTCCAGCAGGCCGAGCGCGAGCGCCGCCTCGGGGTGATGGAACCCGAGCGTCCACGCCCGCTCGAGCGCCTCGCGGGCCGGGTCGGCGTCATGGAGGAGCTGGAGGCCGCGGCCGATGGCGAAGGCCCGCGCGGCCGCTCCGGCGCTGCCGTCCGCGCGCCGCAGCGCGTCCACGGAGGAGCGGATGGCCGCGTACACCGGCGAGAGGTCGTGCGCGGGCGACAAGTGCGCGATGCGCATCGCGTTCTCCATGCGCTGCGCCTCGGCGCCCAGCCGCGCGGCCTCGAGCGCGTCCAGGCCCGCCCGCCGCTCGGCGAACGCGGCCCACGCCACGCCGAGCACCACCGCCGCCGCCGCCACGGCGGCGGCGCGCGCCGCCACCGGGTTGCGCCGCGCCCACTTCGTGGCGCGGTAGGCGAGCGTCGGCGGCCGCGCCAGCACCGGCTCGCTGCGCTGGAAGCGGCCGAGGTCCTCGGCGAACGCGAGCGCCGAGAGGTAGCGCGCGGCCGGTTCCCTCTGCATCGCCCACGCGGCCACGAGCGCCAGCTCGCGGGGGACCGCGGCGCCGAGGGCCGGCGGCTCATCGGCGAGGATGCGGCGGAGCAGGAATGCCGGCTCGGAGCGCCCCGACGCCTCGGCGAGCCCGTGGAACGGCGGGTGCCCGGCGAGCACCGCGTAGAGGGTGGCGCCGAGCGCATAGACGTCAGCGCGAAAGTCCACCGGGCCCGCGCTGGCGAGCTGCTCGGGCGCCATGTACTCGAGCGTGCCCTCCGGAAAGCCGGAGTGGGTGAGCCCGCCCTCCTCGCCGCGGGCGAGGCCGAAGTCACCGAGCCTCGCCAGCGGCACGCCCGGCCCTTGCTCCACCAGCACGTTGTCGGGCTTCACGTCGCGGTGCACGAGCCCCTGGCGATGGGCGGCGTCGAGCCCGAGGGCCGCCTGGCGCACCAGCTCGACCCGGGTGGCGAGCGTGAGGCCCGCGGCGAGGTCCGCGAGCGTCTTGCCCTCGACGAGCTGGAGCACGAGGCACGCGCGGCCCTCCAGCGAGCCGACCGCGTGCACACGGACCACGTTCTCATGCTCCACTCGCGCCTGCAGCCGCGCCTCGAGGACGAGCCGCTCGGTCTCGCGCGGGTCGTCGCCGCGCAGAAACTTCACCGCCACCGCGCGCTCGAGCGTGGAGTCGAAGGCGCGGTGGACCTGGCCCATCCCGCCCTCCCCGAGC
>NZ_RAVZ01000562.1 GCF_003611635.1 Corallococcus terminator
GGGCCCGCCTGTTCGTCGCGGCAGGCGCCGACGAGCACGAGGGAGGACAACAGCGGGAGCAGGACGCAGGGATGGACGCGCATCGAAGTCCAGGACTCTACCCTTCCCCATCTTCCGGGAAGCGTTCTTCCGTCGGTGGGACGGTGCGTTCCCAGTCGTGGGCAACCCGTCCGCAAGGGAGGGCGGCCGAGCTGTCGGGCCCCCCGGTCCCTGTTGGCGTGCCCGGAAGGGCACCCCATGTTCCAGTTCATCACAGGGAGGGGTAACCAGATGAACAAGGGACTGATGGCGGGTGCGGTGGCGATCTCGGTGTTGGCGGCGGGTTCCGCGCAGGCGGCTTCGACGGAGCTGCGCAGGTCCACGAACACGCGAGGCCTTTCATTCATGGTGGGCGGCGGTGTCGAGGGCTACACCGACGCGCTGCGGACGCAGATTGATCCGGGCCTCGCGTACGGCGTGACGATCGGCCTCAAGCCGACGAACGTGGTGGGCGTGGAGCTGGGCTACACGGGCAGCGTCAGCGAGTTCAACAGCGGCGGCGTGCTGGCGACGAACGCGAATGGGCCGGACATCGTGCGCAACGGCGTGCAGGGCGCGTTGACGATTGGCCTCACGGCCACGCGGCTCCAGCCGTACGTCATGGGCGGCGTGGGCGTCAGCCGCTACAACGTGCGCGCCATCGCGCCGGGCTTCCAGGACGACACGGTGGGCAACGTGCCGGTGGGCGGTGGCCTGCGCCTGCAGTTGGGCAGCTTCACCGCGGACGCGCGCGTGAACTACAACTTCCTGTTCGACCAGGGGTTCGCCGCGTCGCTGCCGGCGTCCGACGTGGACCTGGGCGGTGACGAGACCTTCAGCAAGGGCGGCCGGTACATCGGCACGCTCAACCTGGGTGCCACCTTCTAGACACTCCGCGGCCTTCCGCCGTCCCGACCTCCGGACACGGAAGGCCCGGGGCGGATGGGGGGAGCGCGGCAACCGCGCGAAAATCCAGCGCCCGGTGGCAGGCGTGACGCTTGCTGCCGGGCGTTCGCATGCGCTTCGAATTCGAGCACCTGGGCAGCCCCACTCCGTTCGAACTGACCGAGGGACAGCACCTGCTGGGAGGTGGCCCCGAGGACCATGTCCACCTGGAGGGTCTGCCACCGGGGCTGTTGACCCTGCGCATCGAATCCCAGCGGCTGATGGTGGAGGCGGTGCGCAGCTTCACCGTGAACTCGGTGCGCGTGCTGCCCGGCGTGTCACGCCTGGTGCTGCCCGGGGAGGTGCTGGGCCTTCCCGACGGCATGTGCCTGCGAGTGCTCGCCGAGCCGAGCGCCCCCGAGCGCGGCGTGGGCACCGTCGCGATGCTCAAGGGACTGCTGACGGATTCCGAGTCGCGTCCGTCGCGCGCCGCCACCGTCACCTGCCTCACCGGCCTGGACGTGGGCCGCTGTCATGCGCTCGCGGAGGCGCATACCGACATCGGCCGGGGAGATGGGGTAGCCCTGCGGTTGAGGGACCGGGCCGTGTCCCGTCTGCACGCGCGGATCCGCCGCGAAGGTCCGGGCTTCCTGCTGGAGGACCTGGGCACGCCCAACGGCGTGTTCCTCAACGGCGTTCGTCTGGAGGCGCCCGGGGCGCTGGCGGATGGCGACGTCGTGGAGCTGGGACGGTCCCTGCTGCGCTTCCAGGCGGCTTTCGACGACGCTCCGGACGGCGGCGGGCCCATCCGTCCCACCCCGGACGGTGACGTGGCGAACGAGCCGCTTCAGCCTCCTGAGCGCGAGCAGCGGCGCACGCGTTCGGAGGGGTGGATCATCGCCGTGGGCGCGGTGCTGGCGCTGGTCGGGTTGCTCCTCACCTACGTGCTGGCGGCTTCAGGGTGAAGGCGGGCTTCGCGCGCTTCAGCCGGGCAGCGGCGAGAGGCCCGCGCGCTCCACCAGGAGCGTGGCCAGGTAGCGGTGGTGGCGGAAGAAGCTGGTGAAGTGCACGAAGCCCTTGCTTCCCCGGATGGCGTAGACCGTCACCGGGCCGGGGAGCACGTCCAGCTTGCGGATGTCCGCGAAGGAGAAGCGCCGGGTGCGCACCATGCCCCGGCAGGTGATGCCCCGGGAGTCCACTTCGATGCGGGTGCGTCCGTAGTAGGTGAGCGACACCGCGAAGAAGACGACGAAGAAGCCCGCGGACAGGAACGTCTTCAACGGTACCCCGTCGAAGTTGAACAGGTAGACGAGCACTCCGAGCCACAGCAGGCCCGCTGCCGCCATCGTCGCGGCGAGCACTCGCCGGGGGCGAAAGACCTGCTGCGGCTGCTTCCCCTCCACCGTCCGTTCGAGTCCGTCCATGACTCCTAAAATAGTGGCGGAGCCAACCCCTGGAACGATGCCCGGCTGCTCTCCATGCGAGCAGTCAGCGCAGGCGCTCGGCCTTCTGTCGGGACTCCGCCTGGAGTTCCGGGCGCACGTCCGCCGCGCTGGACTTCGCATAGCGCGTATAGAGGTCCCGAGCCTCCAGGTTGCGCCCCAGTGCCCGGTAGGCCTCCGCGAGGCCGTACAGCGGGGAGGCCGAGTCCGGCTCCAGCTTCAGCGCGAACTGGTAATCCGCCGCGGCCTCCGCATACCGACGCAGGCCGATGTTGGCGCTGCCCCGCGCGGTGTAGGCCACCGTGAGCAGGGGCTCCTGCTGCACGGCCTGGGTCAGCGTCTGTAGCGCGGCCGCGTAGGCGCGCTGGCTGATGTGCTGGACGCCCTGCTCGTAGGCGCGGCGGGCCTGGGCGCGCGTCGTGTCCGCCACGGGGCCCGAGCCGGGGGGCTGGCCCATGGCCTGCGGAGAGGTGCCGGACTCCGCCTGCTTCGCGCGCGCCCGGGTGATGTTGTCCTGCGCGCTCTGGCGGATGGCGGCGTCCTGGGTGAGGCGCGAGGCCTGCTCCCATTCGTCGATGGCGCGCCCGTAGTAGCCGAGCACCGCCAGCGCGTTGCCCAGCTTGAAGCGCGCCTCCACATGTTCCGGCGCCGCGTGCTCCGCGTCGAGGAAGGCGAAGGCCGCCTCGCGGTAGCGACGCTCGCGCATCAGGGCGTCCCCGTCTCGGATCCGCGTGGCGGCCAGCACGGCCTGCGAGGTGCGCTGCGGCTGCGGCTCCGCGCTGGCGGTGCTCGGCTACTACGGGCGCGCCATCGACGAATGGGAGCAGGCCTCGCGCCTCACCCAGGACGCCGCCATCCGCCAGAGCGCGCAGGACAACAT
>NZ_RAVZ01000563.1 GCF_003611635.1 Corallococcus terminator
GGGGTGGGCCGTCTGGAAGGAGGCTTCGAGGACGCCGATGCACAAGCCAGCGCCGAAGAGAGCCACCCAGACGGGGCGGATGGTGTTGGGAGGGCCAGCGGTGGCCTGGTCGGGATTGCTCAAGCGGAACTCCGGTGAGGATGCCCGGAGACGATGCACTAATTAGTGCAAATTTCACAATAACAGGTGCATCCGGCCGCAGACGTCTGCGGCCGCAAACCCGCTCGAGGTGGCGAGCGCCGTGCCCCGCGACGCGAGGCGCCCCGAGCTAGCGGGGCACGGCTTCTCGGGCCCTACCGCGGCCACCGAACCGCGCTCCTCCAACGCGAGGACCTGGAGACGGGCGCGGCCGAGGCCTGGGAGGCTGCGGCCAACTAGGCGCTGCTGCCAGGGCCGTCAGGCACGCAGGAGCACGCATCCGCTGATAGAGGGGCCGTGTACTGCCTCACCGCGCGCCCCCCTTCCGCGCGATCCGCCGAGCCAGCGAGGAGGGCGAGGACGCATGAGGAGGAAGGCGGGAGGCGAGGGATGACCCAGGCGGGAAATACACGACATTCAAGCAGGACCAGTAAGCCATGGACTTATGGCGAATTCCGGAGTTCAACTCGTGGCTCTTCCCGCTTTCAGAGGAGCCAAAATGACGGTAGCGAACCGGATTCGTAGGTGGACGTATTTGCTGGGTGTGATTGCCCTCTTAGGCGCAGCGACGTCCGCCGATGCGGCTGGCGCATTGCTCATCACTTCGACGGAATCGGACACACCAAACGACACGCTCTACATCTACGGTGAGAACTTCGGCACCGTGAAGTCGTTGGTGAAGTTCGCGGGCATCGTCGTCCAACCCAACAAAATTCAGGTCTACGGCGATACGGCGATCATCATCACGGTTCCCTACAATCTATTGGAGACGCCCGGGACGTACCTGCTCAGCGTTTCAACAGGGTCTGCTCCGGAACAGAATTCTGCGCTGGGCATCACGGTGGGGCCCCAAGGTCCGAAGGGCGACAAGGGCGACAAGGGCGACAGTGGTTTGACGGGTCCCAAGGGCGACACTGGAGTTCAAGGCCCGAAGGGCGACACTGGTTTGACGGGTCCCAAGGGCGACACTGGAGTTCAAGGCCCGAAGGGCGACACTGGTTTGACGGGTCCCAAGGGTGACACCGGAGTTCAAGGCCCGAAGGGCGACGCGGGGGGCATTGGCCCCCAAGGCCCGATGGGTCCTAAACCAATCGTTGAGTGTAGCATCGCGCTTGGGTTGCCTATACCCGGGAATGCCGGATGGAGTAAGGCATTCTGTCCAAATGAATCATTGGCAATGGGCGGCTCATGCACTCTGCTGGCTGGAGCGGTTGGTGGCGATATACAGTCAGTTCTTGAGGAGCACCTTTATCGTTGCTATCTCAGCACCCCCTCTCCTAGCGCTGTGGTGCAGGCGTCGGCAAGGTGCTGCACCATCCAATAGGGCAGCTTGCCTGCGCGGCAGAGGGCCGCGCAGGCTGTGCACCACCACGCGCTACTGTCGGGTGGTCAAGCACGCAGCAGCACCCCATCAGATGCAGAAGGGCGGCGCGCCGCTTCTTCGCGCGCCCTGCCCCACGACGCGCGGCCAACCGAGCTTGCGAGGGGGAGCGCCGCCAGCGCTGGCACGGGGCGGCCACGCGGCGGCCAGGCTTCATCGAGCCCTGCCGCGGCCACCGCATCGCTCACCTCCAACGCGAGGAACTGGAGAAGGACGTAGCCGAGTCCCGCGAGGACGCACACCACCATGTGGTGCTGCCGGGCCGTCAGGCACGGAGCGCCACTCCACCATCCCCTCCAGGGCAGGCGCGCTGCTTCTCCGCGCGCCCTGCCCCACCACGCGCGAACCGCTGAGCCCGCGAGGCGCAGCGCACGAAAGCGCTTCACGCAGCGAGGGCCACGGGGCAGCCCGACTTCTCGGGCCCTGCCGCGGCCCCACCTCCAACGTCAGTAGCTGGAGCCGGTGCGAGGCCGTGCTCCACCAAGTGCCGCTGCCGGTGCCATCAGGCACGCAGCGGCACCCCACCATTTCCTGTAGGGCCGGCGCGCCGCTTCTCCGCGCGCCCTGCCCCACCCCGCGCGATCCGCCGAGCCCGTGAGGCGTAGCACACGAAAGCGCCTCGCGCTGCGCGGGCCACGGGGCGGCGCGGCTTCTCGGGCCCCGCCACGGCCCCAGCGCTGCTCCACCTCCGACGCCAGGAACTGGAGCCCGGGCGCGGACGAGTCCCGCGAGACTGTGCACCACCAAGTGCCGCTGCCGGTGCCGTCAGGCACGCAGCGGCACCCCGCCTGCCGTTGGAGGCCAGCGCTCGGACAACGCCGCCGTCCACCGGGGTGCCCGAGCAGCAGGGCCGGGGGATGGCTAGACGTCGCCAGCGCGGACGTTCCACCTCTCCGGAGCGAAGCGGGCCTGGACGTCGCCGGGCCTCACCGGGGACCCGCGCATCAGGGTCGAGTGAGGACCTGGACGACGCCGGCACGCGACAGCCTCCACCTGGCGCCACGCCCGGACGTCGCCGGCACTCACCGGGGCCCCCGCGCAGCTGGGGCCGAGTGAGCGCCTGGACGACGCTGGCGGGGCAAGCGGATGAATGAAGCTTTCAGCTCACTTGGGCTGCCGAGCGTGCGAGGCAGTGGCGGAGAGGTACGGGCAAGGCGAGGGAAAGGAGAGGGGAGGAGACGGAAGACGGAGCGGAGCGGTTCGGCAGAAACGGGCGGGCACGGCGACTGCGCTGCGCGATGCGGAGTTCAGCGCGTAGGCGAGGGGTCCGAGACAACGTGTCTTGGTGAGGACAACGAGCTACGCGCGGCGCGGGCCACGGGGCGGCCCGGCTTCTCGGGCCCCGCCACGGCAACCGCGCTGCTCCACCTCCCACGCCGGGAGCTGGAGACGCCGCAGCCGAGTCCCACGAGGCCGTGCACCACTAGGTAGCAGTGCGCATGCTGGTACGCTCGGCCCCATGCTCAAGCGCGGACTCATCTTCTCCAGCTTCTTCATCGCCCTCTCCTCGCCCGCACTCGCTGAAGCCCCCGTCGTCCGGCAGGAGTGGCTAAAAGCCGCGCAGAAAGTCTGCGGCGGAAAGCTGACTCCCCTGGTTGACTACAACGCAATCGACAAGGAGGTCTGCGCAGTCACCTGCATGAATGCCAGTGGAGCCGTGCAGAAGCGCGGAGTGCTGCTCCCCAATGGAGCGCCATGCAAGAG
>NZ_RAVZ01000564.1 GCF_003611635.1 Corallococcus terminator
GCCTGGGCGGCGGGCCTGCGCACCGGGCCCAGGGCGGGCACCGGATGACCGGACACCTCCGACAGGGCCTTCACCATCTCCTCGGTGGCCGAGGAGCCGGTGTGCGCGGCGTCCAGGTCCTCGATGAGGTCCGACAGCACGTCGCATGCGCGCAGCATGACGTCGGTGGCGGTCTCGGTGGCCGTCTTGCCTTCGCGCTCGGCGCGCAGGACGTCCTCGGCGGCGTGCGCGAGCTGACCGATGGCGGCCAGGCCCAGCATGCGGGCCTCGCCCTTCATCGTGTGCAGTTCGCGCGCGACGTCGTCCGCGGCCTGATCCGCGGTCTCCTTCTCCAGGTCGATGACTCCCAGTTGGATCTTCTGGAGTCGGTCGGCCGTGACCTCCTGGAACTTCTTCAGGAGGGACTTTTTGAGGGCCTCGGTGTCCATGGGTGACAGGCCCGGGGGCGCGGTTCAGCACGCCCCCGGAAGCCCTTCTCTCCCCTTCAGGAGAACGCCTAGTCGGCCTTGAAGCGCTTGATGAGCTCGGCGAGCCGGCCCGCAAGCTGGGTGAGCTCGGCGGCGGCCCCGGTGGCCTGCTTCGACGCCTGCGTCGTCTGACGGGTCACGTCCTCGATCTCCGCCATGGACGCCACCACCTGTTCGGTGGCCGTGCGCTGCTGCTGCGTGGCCAGGTTGATGACCCGGGCCGCGTCGCTCGTCTCCTGCACACCGGCGAGGATGCCTTCCACGGCCTGCGCCGCCACCGCGCCCAGCTTCTCGCCGGACTCCGTGGCGTGCTTGGACGCGTCCGCCGCGCCCGCCGCCGCGGCCGTGGCCTCGCGGATCTCCGTGATGAGGTTCTTGATCTCCTTGGTGGACTCCAGGACGTTCTCCGCCAGCCGGCGCATCTCCGCCGCGACGATGGAGAAGCCCTTGCCCGCCTCACCCGCGCGGCTGCCTTCCAGCGCCGCGTTGAGGGCCAGCAGGTCGGAGCGGTCCGCGATCTCGTCGATGACCTCCACCACCGTGCCAATGCGCTCCACGCGCTTGGACAGCTTGGAGATGGAGTCCGCCACCGCGACGCCGTCGCTGCGGATCTGCTGCATGGCCTGGATGAACTCGCCAATCGCGCCGCGACCCGCGCGCGCCGCGCCCAGCGTCTCTTCCGCCACGCGCGCCACGCTGCCCGCGTTCTCCGCGATCTGCGCGGAGGCGTGCTTCAACTCCTCCATCGTCGCGGTCGTCTCGTGGATGGCCGCGGCCTGCTCGGTGGAGGACGTCTCATGCTGCGTGGACGCCGCCAGCACCTGGTTGGCGGAGGACGACAGCCGCAGCGCGGCCTCGTTGATCTCCCGCACGAAGATGCGCAGCGTTTCAATGACCTTGCCGAAGCCCTCCAGGAGGGGCCCGAGCTGGGGGTCTTCCGTGGACGTGTTCCAGCGCGACAGGTCGCCTTCGCGCACCAGGATGATGAGCGAGTCGAGCGCCTGATCGATCTCCTGCGCCGCCACCTGCTTGCGGTGCTCCGCGGAGGAGAACTGCTCCAGCACCTGGTTGAGCAGGTGGCCGAAGCCCGTGGAATCCGCCAGGACGCGGTCGTGGGGCACGCGCGCGTTCAGGTTGCCGGACAGCACCGACATCAGCGTGTCGGTGAAGGGCTTGAGTGGATCCACCGCGTTGGCCTCGGGGGCTCCCGCCTTCGCGCCTGGGGACTTCTTCGCACCGCGGGACTTGGCCGCGGGCTTGTCGTTGGGGCTCTCCAGGGACATGTGTGTCAGTGCCTTCCTTGCGTCTTCAAGGTTTCCGCCAGATCAATCAGCAACACGGGCCGCTTGGACTCTTCATCCAGGCAGATGCCCACGGCATAGGGAGCCGCAGCCACGGCGGCGGGCATGCGGCGTAGCACGGCGAGCGCCACGGGGCGCACCCCGTTGACGCCATCCACCTTCAGGTGGCCTTCGCCTTCCGGGGTGTCGAACACCAGCGCGCGCAGGCCGCGGTGCGGCACACCCAGCTCGCGCACGGTGAGGTCGTCCGGCAGGGCCCGGTCGATTCGCAGCACCTGCGAGGCGTCGGTGCCGTATTCGGAGTCGCCGATCTGGAAGAAGAGGATGTCCACCTCTCCCAGCTCCTCCGCGGAGCGATCGTCCGCGACCCCGTTGACGGTGCCCTCCCGACTCATCGCACCACCGCGCGCTGACGGGCCGTCTGCAACAGCTTGGAGAAGTTGAGCAGGTTCAGCCCGTCATGGGGGGTGCCGCCGTGCACGACGCCCAGCAGGTGTTCGGCGGCGGCATCACCGCCCAGGGGCGGCGGGAGGATCTCCGACACGGGCACGCGGCGCAGACCCAGCACGGTGTCCGCCACCACGCCGGAGACGTAGTTGCCGCTGACGCCCACGAAGATGCGCGTGCGCGGACCGATGCGCGCCTCGCCCTTGCTCAGGAAACGCAAGAGGTCCACCACCGGCAGCACCTGGCCTCGGTGGCCGGTGACGCCCATGATGAACGAGGGGGTGCGCGGCAGGGGCGTGAGCAGCCCGGCGCGCAGCACCTCGGTGACGTTCTCGCTGGGCACGCCGAAGCGCAGCTCGCCCACCTTGAAGCAGAAGAACTCCTGCTCGGGTCGGGCCTGGGCGGCCAGCGTGCGGTCCGGCGCCTGTCGAAGCGCGCGTTGGAGGGGAGTGGAGGTCGGGGTCAAGGCAGTGAAGTATCCCGGACAGAGCGAAAAAGGGTCAAGGGTCCAGCCAAGTCTGTCCGCTTGGTCGCCGTTTCGATGGTTCGGCGGGAACCAAAGGTGTAGGGTTGTGGGCCGGGAGCCCCTGAGGAGGAAGATGTCCCGCGTACTGGTCATTGACGACAGCCCGATGCTGCTGGAGCTCACCGTCCGCGCCCTGACGGCCGCCGGCTATGAGGCCAGCGGAGCGCCCGATCTGACCACGCTCGACCAGAAGCTCGCCACGGGTCCGTTCGCGCTCATTCTCGTGGACGTCAACATGCCGGAGATGTTCGGCGACGACGTCGTCGAATTCCTGCGGCAGGTGAAGAACGTCTCCTCCAAGCTCATCCTCTACTCCGACATCTCGGAGGCGGAGCTGGCCGCGAAGGCGAAGAACTCCGGTGCGGACGGCTACATCCTCAAGAGCGGCGGCCTGGAAGGGGTGCTCGGGGGCGTGATGGGCCTCATTGGCGCCCCGGCGCTGAACATCCCCGCCGCCGCCCCCACTCCC
>NZ_RAVZ01000565.1 GCF_003611635.1 Corallococcus terminator
CCCCACGCCCCGGGACCCGGTGTGGATGAGCAGCCAGAGGTCCCCTGCCCCGTCCCGGTCCAACTCCAGGAAGTGGTTGCCACCGCCCAGCGTGCCCAGGTGGCGCGGCGCCAGTCGCTCCCAGGCCTGGGTGAGCCGGTGGGTGGACAGCGCCGGGGACTCCAGCCCGGGTGGCAGGGGCAGGCCCTTGCCCCGGTGCACCGCGTCCCCCACGGGGATGACGCGCGAGAGCTGGGACAGGAGCTGTTCCAGATCCGCGCGGGACAGCGACGCGGCGGGGAAGGCGAAGCGGTGCGCGCTCACGCCGCAGCCCAGGTCGTTGCCCAGCGCGCCGGGGACGACGTGGTGTTCGGTGGCGAAGACGGTGCCCACCGCCACGCCCGACGCGAGGTGCACGTCCGGCATCACCGCCACGTGTTCGACGACATAGGACTGCGCGGCGAGCTGCTGGAGCTGCCGGAGCGCGGCGGTGGGCACCGCGCGGGCCCAGGCGAGCAGCGGCACCGCGCCCGGAGGGACTTCGAGGAGGCGGGGCATCATGCGTCACCCCCTTCCTCTTCGTCGTCCGGGCCCCAGCCGCTGTCGTCGGGCCCCGTGCGTGGGGCGGTGCCCACGTGGACGAAGCGCAGGTTCGGGGTGCGCTTGAGGTTCAGGTGCTGCGCGAGCTGGGAGCGCAGGTAGCCCTGCGCGCGGAGCAGGGCCTCCTTCACCTGCGCGGGGTCGGCGGTGCCCTCCGACAGCGTGTAGCCGATGCGCGCGGTGCGGCCTTCGGGGGACAGCTCGAACGACGTCAGCGCGACGCCTTCGAGCAGTGGGTCGGACAGCTCGCCCCGGAACAGCAGCGAGATCTCCTCGGAGAGGGTGGATTGGACGCGCAGGTGGCGCGCGGACGGAGCCTGGGACTGGAACAGCGAGGAACCCGAACGTCGGGACGACGCGCGGGGACGGCGAGACCTGGAGGAGGACATGAGCGAAGACGGACTTCGGTCGGCCGCGTCCCGTCACTCACGAGGAGCCGGGACACGACCGTGGGTGTGCACGCAGGAGCTCCCGCGCGGACACGCCGCCTTTCGCGCACGGCGAGGACGTCCCTTGCGCCACGGGCCACGCGCAAGAAGGCGCGGCCGTCGGGCAGGTGCGGGACGACGCCGGTGACGCTAGACGCGCGACCGTGAGGAGCGAACCGAGACACCCTTGGCGACACGTCCCATGGCACACCTCCCGCCGCACGCGGATCCGCGCGGACGACGCACCGACGCGACGGGAATGCCGGGCCTGACAATAAAAGCGCGGGGCCTGTCCGGTGGTGACCAGCCGCTCTTTCCACCATCCGACTCGGGCGTTCAGTGCGATTGGCAGGGAGGACTCCCGGATGCAAGCAGTAGGCGGGAGGCTTCATGGCCGAGACTTTCGACGTGGTGGTGATTGGGGCGGGTCCGACGGGGGAAAACGCGGGAGCGAGGGCCGCGGCGGGTGGGTTGAAGGTGGCGCTCGTGGAGCACGAGCTGCTGGGCGGCGAGTGCTCCTACTGGGCCTGCATCCCCAGCAAGGCCCTGCTACACCCTGGCGAGACACTCTGGATGGCGCAGCACACGCCCGGCGTGCGCGAGCTCATCAAGGAGCCGCTCAAGGCCGAGGCCGTGCTCAAGCACCGCGACAAGATGGTGGGCGGTTACGACGACAAGTCCCAGGTGAAGTGGGCGGAAGGGGCGAAGCTCACCGTGGTGAAGGGCCGCGGCAAGCTCACCGGCCCGCGCAGGGTGCGCGTGGAGGGCAAGGACGGGAAGGTGCGCGAGCTGGAAGCGCGCAAGGCCGTCGTCATCGCCACGGGCAGCAAGCCGCGCATGCCGGACATCGCGGGGCTCAAGGACTCCAGGCCCTGGGACAACCGCGAGGGCACGGGCTCCAAGGCGGTGCCGGGCCGGCTGGTGGTGCTGGGCGGCGGCGTGGAGTCGGTGGAGCTGGCGCAGGCCTGGCGCGAGCTGGGTTCGGAGGTGACGCTGGTGCAGCGCGGCCCCCGCCTGCTCACGCGCTTCGAACCCTTCGTGGGCGAGCAGGTGGCCCAGTCGCTGCGCGACATTGGCGTGCGCGTGTTCCTGGAGACGCAGGCGACGAAGGTGCAGCGCTCGGGCGAGGGCAAGGGCGAATACACCGTGACGCTGTCCAACCGGGACACGCTGCGCGCGGACGCGCTGCTCGTGGCCATGGGCCGCACGGCGCGCACGGACGACCTGGGCGTGGACACGGTGGGCCTCAAGCCCGGTGCCTCCATCGAGGTCGATGATCAGCTCCGCGCGAAGGGCGTGGACGGCGACTGGCTCTACGCGTGCGGCGACGTGAACGGCCGCAACCTGCTCACGCACATGGGCAAGTACCAGGGACGCTTGGTGGGCGACGTCATCCTGGGCAAGCCCGCGAAGGCGTGGGCGGACACGAAGGCCACGCCGCAGGTCGTCTTCACGCACCCGCAGGTGGCCAGCGTGGGCCTCACCGAGGAGAAGGCGCGCAAGGCGGGCGTCCCGGTGAAGACGGTGCAGTACGAACTGGGGGACGTGGCCGGCACGTCGCTCATGGGCGAGGGCTTCAAGGGCACCGCGAAGCTGGTGGTGGACGAGCAGCGCCGGGTCATCGTGGGCGCCACGTTCACCGGCCCCGGCGTGGGGGAGATGCTCCACGCGGCCACCATCGCCGTCGCGGGCGAGGTGCCGCTGGACACGCTGTGGCACGCGGTGCCGTCGTATCCCACCATGAGCGAGGTCTGGCTGCGGCTGCTGGAAGCCTACGGGCTGTAAGTCACACAGCAGGGGCGGCTCCGCCGTACTTCCCGACGGAGCCGTGACGCACCTGGCGCGTGAAATTCCGAACGCACGCGCTTCGTGACCCAATCGAAACAAGGCCGGGGGCAAAGTGTCACGGGGCCTGAACCTTCGTGACACACGGCGTCGCTATATGCGTCCCCGTCATGTTCGAAACGTTCGACAGCGCCTCCAGCGCCCCCGCCGCCCGGCGGTTCGCGCTCTCCACCACCGCGTCGGTCGCCGTCTTCGGACTCATCGCCGTCGCGGCGATGACCGCGGCGAACACCGTGAAGGAAGTCATCCAGGAGAAGAAGGTGGACGTCGTCTTCCGTCCGCCTCCTCCACCGCCTCCCGTCGTCGAGGTGAAGCCTCCTCCCCCGCCTCCGCCGCCGCCCGTGAAGGTCACGC
>NZ_RAVZ01000566.1 GCF_003611635.1 Corallococcus terminator
GTTCTCCGGCGGGGTGGGGCTGGAGCTGGGGCGCGAGCTCTTCCTCTCCGCCGAGGCGCGCTACCAGAACTTCGCGGCGGACGGCGACCCCTTCTCCGGCGACCGGCAGACCCTGACGTCCCTGTTCCTGGGGATGGGGATGCGCCTGTAGCTGTAGCAGGTGGGGTGGGTCGCTACAGATTGGCAGCGACCTGTTGGAAGAAATTTTGACGTCCCTCTTGCGTCCCCTACAATCCTCGTCGGTTGCGGCCCAGACGCATCTGACATGCTCGGGTGTTCAGGCGTGCACAACGAAGGGAGCGGAGATGGAGCGCAAGGTCGGAAGTAGCACGTTGACCGCGAAAGAGGTCAAGGCGGCGCTGGAGAAGTCCACCACGCTGACGGCCGAGGAGGAGAAGGCCCTGCGCATGCGGCATGGCGCGGGTGCTGCCAGCCCGAGCGCGCCGTTGCCCCGTGCCGCGGGTGCCAACGCGGAGTTGGCCGACGAACTGCTCGTCATCGAGATGCAGCTCATGAAGGCGATGCGCGCGCGCACCGGACAGACGCGCACGGCGGCCACCGCCGCGAAGGCGCCCGCCGCGGTCCTCACGCGTGAGGCTCCGGCCAACGCGACGAAGGACAAGATCGTCCGCGCGCTGCGCACCAAGAAGAAGTAGGCGCGCGGCGGTAGTGCCACAGGGGGCGTGAAGCCCCTACTGGTTGAGGATGGCCACGAGGCGCGCTCCCGCCTCGGGCAACGCCAACGGCGTGCCCGATACCTCCGTGGCCAGTCCCTCCGCGTCCACGGCGCCGCCCCGCGCGAACTGCGCCTTGAGCCAGGTGAAGGCCGCGGGGTTGCGCCAGAAGTCCTCGTTGAACCGCTCCAGCAGGTGCGCGGTGAGCCGGGTCTCCAGGGCCCAGGCCCGCAGGTAGCGGGTGACGTAGAGCTGTGAATCCACGTCATGCAGGAAGAAGCCCGGGTGCGGCTGCGCGAAGAGGGCGCGGCGCTGGCCGTCGGCGTATTCGTCCGCGCGGTCGGCGGAGGCGCCCTTGGTGGACAGGGACAGCTCGTAGGACAGCTTCGCGCAGTGACGACGCAGCACGGCCAGGGCCTGGAAGGCGGCCAGCCGGATGACGTCCTTCACGGTGCCGGATGGCAGGTTCAGGTAGCGCTTGAGCCAGGGCGGGGACAGCAGCAGCCGCTCGAAGGTGGCCGCGTAGGCCTCCGTGACGGAGGCGTCGCCCAGTCGGCGCAGCTCCGTGGGCGCGTCCTCATCCACGTGGGCCAGGTGCCAGGCGTGGCCCAGTTCGTGGAGCAGGTCGCCCAGCGCGTCCATTCCGCTCCGGGGCTGGAGGACGAGCCGGATTTCGTCGGGCACGCGCACGGCGGCGACGAAGGGGCGGGAGGCCTTGCCCGGGCGGGCTTCGTCGTCCAGGCGGATGCGCCCGCCCGCGTCGGGGCGCAGACCCCAGTCGGACAGCCAGCGCATCACGGCGGGGACGGTGTCCTCGCGGCGGAAGTGCGCGTCCATCCACGGGGCGCGCAGGGCGGCCTGCACGTCGTGGCGCCGGGCCTCGCCGCCGGGCAGGGCCTGGAGGTTCGGCTCCAGCTTGCGCAGCACGTAGCCCAGCACGTCGCGGTAGGCGTCCTCGGTGCGCCGGAGGGTCTCCTCGGCGGCCTCGGCGAGCTTGCCCGCGTCGATGCCGGTGACGTCCTGGCGCAGGGCGGGGTAGTTCGCGAAGCCCAGCAGCTCCGCGGCCTGGAGGGCGGCGTCGCGCCGGTCGCCATAGGCGCCTCGGTGCTCCCACAGGAAGTTGCCGGCGCCGCTTTCCAGGAGGGCTCGGCGGGCGCGGTGCTGTTCGCGGGGAATCTGGGCCAGGGCCTGGGAGAGCGACAGCGTCTGGTCGTCGGCGGGGATGTGCGAAGTCGCTTCCGCCGCGATGACGGCGTCCCCGGCCCGGGCGGCGAGGGATTCCTCTACCTGGGTGGCGATGAGCTCCCGCACCAGCGTGATGCGGCGCACGGCCAGGGCGTCCTCCCGGAGGCGGGCCTTGGCGAGCGCCTCGTTGGCGGCGGCGAAGGTCTCCGGGGCGGACAGCTCCGGAAACGACGCGTGGAGGCTCGCGACAGGGAGGCCCGGGGCGAGCCCGGCGCCGTAGCGATATTGGAGGGTGGCCAGCTCGGCGAGGAAATCCTCGAGCCGCGACCGGACAGTATGCAGGGGACGGTCCATGGCGGCGCGGAAGGTAACAGGAAGCCCGCGTCACGGCAGGGACCGCGCGCATAGAGTGTCGCGCCATGTCCTCCGAGCCCGCTGCCTGCCCGCATGCCCTCCTCACGCCCGTGGTGGCAGGGGAGGGGACGCGATGACGCGCCGGGCGTTCCGGAGCGAGGGCGCGCACGTGGGCCGTGCGTTGGCGGCGGGAAGGGGCTTGCGATGAAGCGTCGGACGTTCCGGAGCGAAGGGGCGCACGTGGGTCGTGCGCTGGCGGACGCGGTGGCGGCGGAGCTGGGGCTGCCGGTGGCGGATGCTCGGCGCCTGGTGGAGGTGGGCGCGGTGTACGTGGCGGGTCGCCGGGCCCGGGATGGGGCCGCGCGGCTCCAGGCCGCCCAGGTGGTGACGGTGGTGCTGGAGGAGGCGGGTCAGAGTCCGCTGGAGGCCTCGGGGCCGCCAGCGCCCCTGCGCGTGCTGTTCGAGGACGAGGACGTGCTCGCGGTGGACAAGCCCGCGGGCCTGAACGCGCAGCCCACCGAGGGGCGCGTGGGCGCGAGCCTCGTGGATGTGGTGGGCGCGCACCTGGGACGGCCGGCGGGGCTGGTGCACCGGCTGGACCGGGAGACGTCCGGGGTGACGGTGTTCGGCAAGTCCGCGCAGGCGACGTCCGCGCTGGCGGAGGCGTTCCGGGAGGGCACCGCGCGCAAGCGCTACCTCGCGGCGACCGGGCCGGGGCTTCCAGAGGGCGGCACGGTGGACCTGCCCCTGTCGAAGGACCCGTCGCGTCCCGGGCGCTGGCGGGCGACCCGCTCGGCCAATGGGGTGCCCGCGTGGACGGACTACCGAAGGCTGTTCGCGAGCGAGGCGTTCTGCCTGGTGGAGCTGCTGCCCCGGACGGGCCGCACGCACCAGCTCCGGGCGCACCTGACGGCGCTGGGGACGCCCATCCTTGGGGATGCGCGCTATGGCGGGGCGGGAAGCGCGGGGG
>NZ_RAVZ01000567.1 GCF_003611635.1 Corallococcus terminator
ACGCCGGGCACGTCGGGTGGCAAGGGTGGCGTGTCGGTGGCGCAGTTGCGGAAGATCATGCCGAACCTGTCGCAGGCGAAGGCGGAGCAGTACCTGCCGCACCTGAACAAGGCGATGGCGGAGGCGAAGATCAACACGCCCAAGCGGCAGGAGATGTTCCTGGCGCAACTGGCGCATGAGAGCGGCGAGCTGCGCTACATGGAGGAGATCGCCTCTGGCGCGGCGTACGAGGGCCGCAAGGACCTGGGCAACACGCAGCCGGGCGACGGCAAGCGCTACAAGGGCCGGGGGCCCATCCAGCTCACGGGCCGCGCCAACTACCGCGCCGCGGGCAAGGCGCTGGGCATCGACCTGGAAGGCAACCCCGCGCGCGCGAAGGATCCGGACGTCGCGTTCCGCATCGCGGGTTGGTACTGGGGCTCGCGCAACCTGAACAGCTACGCGGACGCGGGCAACTTCCGCGAGGTCACCCGCCGCATCAACGGCGGCTACAACGGCATGGCCAGCCGCGAGATGTACTACCGCCGCGCGCAGGACGTGCTGGGCTGAAGCAGGGCCGCGTGCGTGGACGGGCGGGCGTGAGCGTGCCGCCCGTCTGCACGGAGGGATCCTTCGTCCGGATGAGGAGATCCTTCGTCCGGCGTGAGGTCGTGATTCCGGGCACCTGCCCGTGGCGCACCCGCTGCAAGACGTCCGGGTTCCTCCTTCGGAGCGAGCCCGATGTCCCGAATCGATTCTTCCGGCAGCAGCCCTGTTCCCCTCGACAGCCCCCTTCCCGACGTCGCCGGTCCGAAGCCTCGCGACGCCCTGGACGTTTCGCCCCTGGCGTCCAGACGATCCTCCGTCGCAGAGAGCAGCGCCTCCGCGCCATCCACCGCCTCACGGATGGCGCGCAACGAACTGCGGCCTTATGACGGTCCGCCGGGTGCGCCCGCGCAGTCCTCCGTGGCTCCACCGCCGGGTGGCCTCGCGGGGCCCGCCGTGTCCGCCCGGGAGCTCGCGGCGATGGGCGGTCGGCTGCGCCCCGTGTCCGCACCTGTTCCGGAGGACGTCTACGCCACGCTCCAGTCGCACCTGACGCGCAGCCTGTCGAACCCCTTCCTCACCGGCAGCGACGTGCAGGCCACGCACGCGGCGCTCGGCTCCGTTCCGCGCGAGGCATACCGCGCCACGCTGGAGCGCATGGACCGCGATGGGCTGCTCGCCACGTACGTGTCCCGCATGGACGCGCCCTCCCGGCGGTCCTTCCTCGACCAGGCCGCGTTGAACGGGGTCCTCCAGCGGCGTCCGGGTGGCGTCACCGGGGAACTCGGGATGCCTGGACGACCGGAGGTCTTCGTCAATGATCCGAAGCTGCCCGGGGCCCTGCGTGACGCGGTGAATGCCCACGCCACCGACACCGGGCACGCCGCCGTCCAGGCCTACGACGCCTACCTGCGCCGCTATGGCGAAGCCGTGGAGCAGACCGACAGCCTGCGTGCCCTGCGCACGCTCGGGCCGCCCCAGTCGCTGGAGCTGCGCGAAACGGTGCTCGGGCTCGCGTGGGCCGACCCCCAGCGTGAGCGCTACGAAGCCGCCTGGAAGGCCGGGCTCGGCCGTCCCCAGGCATCCCAGGTCCAGGCCTACGAAAAGGCCACGGCCCGCGCGCTGGTCCTCTCCGGACAGCAGCCCGCAGGGGTCTTCCTCACCGCCGAGGCGAGCGCGTCCCACGACCTGTTCAAGCTGAAGTCCGAGGCCCGCCTCGAATCGCGCGGAGCCTCCGAAGTGCGGACGCAAGCGGGCGCCGTCGCGAAGGCCGGCCCCCTGGAACTGGAGCTGATGACGGATGCGCACGGCAAGACCGAGGCGGAGCTCCAGCTCAGCGCGGGCATCGCCAGCGTGAGCCGTGACTCGGAGGGCAAGACGGAGTTGTCCCTCGGAGTGGGCCCTCATGCCCGGGCCCACGCGAACCTCAACCCGCGCGCCGCGGAGTTCGGTGGCGGGGTGGCCTTCGAACTCTCCGACAAGTCCCATCAGCACCACGCCGGCCTCAAGCTGGGCTACGGCCTGCGCGGCCTCTCCTCCGAGCGTGCCGCCCTGGCCGTGCGCGATGACATCCCCGGGGTCTTCAGCCGCCCGAAGGACCTGGATCCTGGCATGGCCTGGGACGCGCTGCCCGCGGAGCGCCGCGCCCTCTACGAACGGCAGGGCTGGACGCGTGAGGAATGGGCCGAGGACTCGCGGCGCCCGTCACCGCACGTTCGTGGGCAGTAGCTTCTCCACCACCACGATGTCGTGCCACACGCCGTCGAGTGGGGCGTGCTTCTCATGGACGCCCACCTCGCGGAACCCCAGCCGCCCGAGCAGCGCGCGGCTGCGCACGTTGGTGGCGAAGACGCGCGAGGTGAGCTTGTGGAAGCCCGCCGCCTCCGCTGCCTCCAACAGCGCCTGGAGCACGTGCTGCCCCACGTTCCGGCCCCGGGCCTCCGGGGCCACGTAGATGCTGAAGTCCGCGATGCCCGCGTAGCACTCGCGCGGGCTGTAGGGGCTCGTGGAGGCGTACGCGATGACGCGGCTGGCTTCCTCCGCCACGAGCACCGGGTGGCGCTGGCCCAGCCACGCGTCGATGTCCTCGAGCGTGCGGGGGCGCGTCTCGAAGGTGGAGGCCCGTTCGGCGAGGGCCGCGTTGTAGATGGCCGCGATGGCTTCGCGGTCCTCGCGCGTGGCGGGTCTCACGGCGGGGAGGGGTCTCATCATCGCTTGGACGCGGGCTGCGGCGCGGGGGCTTTCGGATCCGGTCCCGGCCGCATCGTCCAGGCGGCCCACAGCGCCAGGTGCCAGGGCAGGAAGAGGGGCCAGACGGGACCTGAATGGATGAGTCCCACGATGCTCGCCGCGCTCCATCCCGCCACCAACAGCCACAGGCCCCACATGCCACCGACATGCAAAGTCCGCTTCCCCAGCCCGAGCCCGAAGAGTGCGCACAGCGTGGGAATCCACACCGCCAACAAGGCGGGGAAGAAGGGCTCCGTCAAGGGATGGTCCCGGTCGAAACCCTGGAAGCTCAAGACCAACTGTCCCAGGGCGACGATGCCTGACTGGTACAGCGCGGACAGCAGCGTGGCGACGACGCCCACCGCCCCGGGGCCCGTGTAGGGCCCGGCTTCGGGGCTGGGGCGGGAGCGGGG
>NZ_RAVZ01000568.1 GCF_003611635.1 Corallococcus terminator
ATTCCGGCTTGCGCCAGTACCCCTGGGCCACGCTCGCGCCCGACACCCAGATTTCACCCACCTGCCCGGGGGCTCGCGGTGGCGCCGCATCCTCCAGCAGGTGCACCCGCACGCCCCGGCCCTTCTCTTCCCCCGTGACGATGAGCGTCCCTTCCGCCAGGCCGTAGCACGGGTAGAAAGCCTCCCGCCGGAAGCCACTGGGCCCGAACACCTCCGCGAAGCGCTCCAGCGTGGCCGCGCGGATGGGCTCCGCGCCGCAGAACGCCACCTCCCACGACGACAAGTCCAACGACGCCACGTCCTCTGGCGTCGCGCGACGCGCGCACAACTCGAAGGCGAAGTTGGGCCCGCCGCTGATGGTGCCCCGGAAGCGCGACACCGCCTGCAACCAGCGCAGCGGCTTCTGCAGGAAGGCCATCGGCGACATCAACGCCACCGGGAAGCCCGCGGCCAGCGGCTGGAGGATGCCGCCAATGAGCCCCATGTCGTGGTACGGCGGCAGCCAGATGACGCCCACGCTGTCGGCCCGCACCTGGAACGCGCCGGAGATGAGCCCCAGGTTGTGCAGCAGGTTCGCGTGCGTGAGCATCACCCCCTTGGGCGTGCCCGTGCTCCCAGACGTGTACTGAAGAAACGCGAGCGACTGCGCGCCCACGTCCGGCGTACGCCAGTCCCGCTCGCCGCCTTCCGGAAGCGTGTCCGTCGCCATCCAGTGCAGCGCGCGGAAGTCCGGTGCCTGCTCGAAGACGAAGTCCGACAGCTCCAGGATGCCCGACGTGGTGAGCACCACCGACGCCTGCGCGTCCTGGATGATGGCCCTCAAGCGGGGCAGGGTGCGCTCCAGCCGCATCGGGTCCGGCGGATAGGCCGGCACCGCCACCGCGCCCGCGTACAGACAGCCGAAGAAGCCCGCGATGTAGTCCAGGCCCGGCGGATACAGCAGCAGCACGCGCTCGCCCACCGCGCCCCGTGCCTGCAACGCCGCGGCGATGCGTCTTGCGCGGACCTCCAGCTCGAAGGCGCTGAGCACGGTCTCATCGCCGTCCACTTCACCGAGGAAGGTGTAGAGCGGAGCGTGGGCGGAGGGACCCGCCGCGAGATTCAACAGGACGCCAGGAAGGGTTCGCGAAAAATCAGGCACGGGGAGCCATCCGAAGTGTCGAAAAAGCGCCGACACTTCTTAACAGCCCTCGTGCGTGATCCCGTAGGCACCCACGGTGCCAGTCACACTGCTACGTACCTGTTGTCACCAGCCCCCTCGGTCAGAGGGGGAGACAAACAAATCACGCGCGACCGAAGAGACCCTTCAGCCAGCCCATGAAGCCCTTCTGCTTCGACACCACCGCCGCATCCGGTGTCAGCACCGGTGCGACAGGCGCGGACGTGGCCACATTCCGTACTCCGCCAACGGCCGCAACACTGTTGCCTGCTCCTTGAGCAAGCATCGGCGGCACGGGAGCGGACTCGGGTTCCGCCTGGGCCAGACGTGCCTTCACGGCCTCCGGCGTGTCACGCGTGGTGAACGTGCTGACCACCTCGCGGCCCGTCGTCGCCTCGCGCGCGATCACCTTGAGCAGCGACTCGTTGCTGACCTCGAAGGTGACCGTGACCTGGACCGCGCCG
This sequence comes from Corallococcus terminator, assembly GCF_003611635.1. Taxonomy (GTDB): domain Bacteria; phylum Myxococcota; class Myxococcia; order Myxococcales; family Myxococcaceae; genus Corallococcus; species Corallococcus terminator. The sequence goes on from NZ_RAVZ01000568.1 coordinate 1,624, forward strand.
CGCGGACGCTTGGGCAGGCCCGCGAGCCGGAGCGTGCCCAGGTATTCATTGTCCGGAGCCCGTTCGGAGTCGCCCTGGAACACGGAGAGCTCCAGCTCCGTCTGCTCATCCCGGTGCGTGGAGAGCGTGTAGACCTTGGAGGCCGGCAGCGACACGTTGCGCTCCAGCACCGGCTTGAAGCGCCCACCCGGCAGCCCCACGCCAATGGCCATGGGCAGCACGTCGATGAGCACCACGCCTTCCAATTGCCCCAGGCTGTGCGCCAGCAGCGCCGCGCCCAGCGCCACGGCCTCGTCCGGGTGCACGCCCTTGCTGGGCGGCTTGCCGAAGAACTTCGTGATCTTCTCGTGCACCAGCGGGAAGCGGCTCTGCCCACCGACGAGGATGACCTCGTCGATGTCCTGCGGCTTCAGCCCCTTGGCCTGCAACACCTCGTCACAGACCTGCACGGTGCGGTCGACCAGCTTCTCCGTCAGCGCGATCAACTTCTGGCGCGTGAGCGTGACGTCCAGGTCGTACGGCTTGTTGTCGATCATCGTCACGAACGCCACGTGCACCCGCATCTCCGAACGTTCGGACAGGGCGCACTTGGCCCGCTCCGCCGCGTCGTTGATGCGCTGCAGGGCCACGCGGTCGCCCTGGAAGGTCCGGCCCGTCTGCTGCCGGAACTCCTCCAGGAGGTACTCGACGATGGCGTTGTCGAAGTCGATGCCGCCCAGGAACGTGTCGCCGCCGGTGGAAATCACCTCGTAGACGGTGTCGTGCAGCTCCAGCACCGACGCGTCGAAGGTGCCGCCGCCCAGGTCGTACACCAGCACCCGCTGGTTGAGCTTGCGCCCGAAGCCGTACGCCAGCGCCGCCGCCGTGGGCTCGTTGAGGATGCGCTCCACGTACAGGCCCGCGAGCTTCCCCGCCTCGCGCACCGCCTGCCGCTGGTTGTCGTTGTAGTAGGCGGGCACCGTGATGACCGCCCGCGAGATGGGCTGGCCCAACTGGTTCTGCGCCACCTCGCGCACCTCGCGGAGGATCAGCGCGGAGATCTGCTGGAGCGAATAGATGCGATCGCCCAGCCGCACCGCCGCCTCGCCCGCCTGCCCGGCGGCGATCTCATAGTGAAAGCGGTCCTTGATCTGCCCCACGATGGGCGACGCATACGGCCGGCCGACCAGGCGCTTGGCGCCGTACACCGTCTGGCGCGGGTTGGTCAGCATCTGCCCCTTGGCGGGGTGGCCCACCACCAGCTTGCCGCGCTGGTTGAAGGCAAGGATGGACGGCACCGTGTTGTGGCCCTCGCGGCTGGGCAGCACGCCCGGCTTGTTGCCGCGCACGAACGCGGCGCACGAGTTCGTCGTCCCCAGGTCGATGCCAATCACCGGGCCCGTCCGGGGCGGCTCCGCGGTGTTCAACTCCAGCGCCTCCGCCGTCACCATCTCCAGCGGGGGACCGGCGGGCGCGGGAACGGTTCCGTGCGCATCGGTCCGGGCGGAGGTGGCCGAGGCGTCAGCGGTCGGCGGCGCGGCTGGGGGCAGGGCAGGGG
>NZ_RAVZ01000569.1 GCF_003611635.1 Corallococcus terminator
GGGGCCAGGGTCAGGAGGAGGGCGAGGAGGGGGCGGCGCATGGCGCTTCAGTCCCCCCCTTCGGTCGACAGGACGTCCCGGAACTCGGCGTCGAGCGCGCGCAGGGCGTCGCTCTTCTCCTTGGCGATCTTCTGGATGGTGGCCGCGTTGTCCTGCGTGCGGCTGAAGGCCACGTCCACGGTGCCGGTGTCGGCCTTGAGCACCAGCTCGTAGAACTGCTGTCGCACGCGGCGGAAGCTCTCGTAGGCGATGCGGCCCACCAGGTTGCGCGCGTCCCCGGAGGCCGTGGACACCTCCTGCTCGTAGCCCTGGAGCAGGGCCTGTTCGGCGCGCACCTTGTCGCGGATGGACTTCAGGCGGTGCTCCAGCCGAGCGCGCAGCGCCACCCGGGCCACCGCCACCCGGCCGCGGAGCACGTCCGTGCGCGTGCGCACCGCGTGCATGCGCAGGAGCACGCGGGTGTCCTCGCCGGACAGCCGGGCCTCGCCCACGTGCAGCATCGCGTGTTCCTGCTGGAGCGCGGCGGCGTACCGGGCGCGGATGGCGGCCTCACCCTCCAGCGACGTGTCCGTGGACTGCCGCTCGCTGGCGAGCCGGGCGCGGGTGCGGTCCAGCTCTCCCTGCAGGTCGCGCAGCGCGGCGATCTCCGCCTGGAGCTGCACCAGGAACTCGCGCTCCTCCGCGGGGTCCGCCTGGCGTTCATCGCGGGTGTCCTCCACCCACTTGCGCACGGCGGCCGCGTTGGCGTGCAGGCTCTGCAGTTCGTACCCCAGCCGGAAGGCTTCGCGGTCCACCGTGTCCACGCGGGCCTGCATGCGCTGACGGCGCGCGTCCAGCTCCCGGTTGGTGGTGGGCAGCGACGCGAACCGCTGGCGCTGGGCCTCGCGCTGGCCCTGGGCGACGAGCAGCTTCTCGCGTTCGGCGGGCGTCAGCGTCTCCGCCACCAGCCCGGTCTCCGCCTGCACCAGGGACTGCTCCACCAGCGTGAGCGCGGTGTCCACGGCCTCCGCGCGGGTGTAGCCCTCCTGCAGCTCCGGGAACGCCTCCAGCCCGCGCGCGTCCAGCGCCTCCAGGATGCGCTCCGCGATGGCCTTCGCCTCGCCCGCGCCCTGCCGGCCGCTGTCGAGGTCGCCCACCATCCGCACCGCCTCCGAGACCTCCTTCTGCGTGGACGCGTACTTCAGCGCCAGGGGCGGCAGCAGCGTGCTCACGTCCAGGGAGCGCTCGTTGCGCGCCAGGAGGTTGTCGAAATAGGCGACCGGGTCCTGGTTCACGAGCAGGAGCGAATCCACCTTGTCGCGCGCCGGCGCGAACGTGCGCGCCACGCCGTCGTACGTCTCCAGCGCTTCCTCGTATTGACGCAGCTTCTGGAGCAGGTGGCCCTGGAGGATCTGCGCTTCGGGCGCGAGCTGCGACTGGGGAGCGACGAGCAGCAGGATGTCCGTGGCGTTCTTCGCCTGCGTGAAGTCCTGCTTGCGCACGTACGTCCACGCGACTTCCAGCAGCGACTCCGGGAAGCGTTCGCTCTCGCGGGGCACCTGGCTGTACTGATCCAACGCCTCCGCGTAGCGGCCCGTCTCGTAATAGAGCCGCCCCAGCGACAGCCGCGCCAGCTCCCGGAAGCGCTGGGCCTCCGGCTCTGGCAGGCCCGTGGAGACCACCGCGTCCGGCCCGGTGGCGACGATGCGCTGGAACTGCGCGATGGCGGCGGGGTGGTCCCCGGACTGCACGCTCAACACGCCCAGGTGGTAGACGGCCTGCACGCGGAAGCGGCTCGGGGACTGCGCCAGCGGGGCGAACAGCGCGCGCGAGCGCTGCTGATGCTCCTCCGGCGACAGGTCCGCGCGCTTGAAGGTGCCGCGCGCGTGCACATAGGCGATGTCCGGGGCCAGCACGCCGCCGGACAACTGGCGCGCCTTCTCCACGTACGCGTCGATGCCCTCGAACTGCTGGAGCCGCCCGGCCACCGCGAGGTAGCGGCTCACCGCTTCCTTGTAGCGCTGCGGCGTCAGGGGCAGCGCCAGCACGTCGCGCAGGTACACGCGCGCGCCGATGTCGTTCTTCTGCTGGTAGAGCGCGTCCGCCAGGTAGAAGACCGCCTCCGGGTAGCGCGGGTTCGACTTGAAGTCCGGGTCGCTGACCAGGTCGTAGAAGAGGACGGACGCGGCGGGCCAGTCTCCCAGGAGCGAGTACAGCTCCCCTTCGGAGAAGCGCTTCTGCTGTGAATCGGCGCTGCTCGGCTCGGGGCGCTCGGTGAACTGCGCCTCCACGAAGCGCAGGCTCTGTTCGGCGGCGCGCAACTGGGCCTCCACCGCCTCCACGGCCGCGGCGCGGGTGCTCAGCGAGGCAGGCATGGGCGCAAGCGTGGCTCCCGGCTTGGGAGCAGGGGAGGGCGCGGGCGCGGCCCCGAGGGACAGGGCGAGGGCCAGGGCGTGCAGCGTCGCGGTCACGGCGCCTGCTCCCTACTTCGTCTCGCTGGAGGTGGAGGCCGGCAGCACGCCCGGCGCACCTTCCGTCCCAGAGGTGGCGGGCGGCTTGGGCGGCAGCGTGCGCGTGTCCTTGGCCACTTCGATGTCGTATCTCACCGCGGGCCGGTCCTTCAGGTCGGTGGTGAGGCCGCCCTTCTCCACGCCCACCACGTTCACCGTGGTGACCTTTCCAGACTCCGCGTTGAAGGTGTAACTGGATTGCACCTTGAACTTGTAGCCTTCCAGGTAGCTGAAGACGCCGTAGCCGCTGCCCCGGTACACGAGGCGCACGGCGAGCTGGTGCTGGCCGGGGACGATGCGGCCGTTGAAGACCTCCAGCGACTGGTGCCGGTTCAGGTCTCCCTGCGTGTCCACCTGGGTGAAGATGGGCGCGCCGTCCAGCGCGTACACCACCGACTCCAACTGGAACGCGTTGCCCATCTCGTTCTTGTGCACCAGCACCGCGCGGGCGCCGGTGGACAGGTCGCCACCCATCACCGTCTCCTGGAGCAGCAGCAGGCGCGCCTTGGAGCGGTAGATCTTCTCCTTCAGGTCGACGACCTGCTCCTCCAGCGTCTTCACCCGGGCCGTGAAGGCTTCGTCCGCCGTCTGTTCACCGGCCGAAGCTTGGGCCGGGGCCTGGGGCGCGACGGCGGTGGGGG